>NZ_BCQR01000106.1 GCF_001552175.1 Actinomadura kijaniata NBRC 14229 | reverse complement strand
CCGGCCGGTCCGGGAAAGCCATCGATCAGGCTGCGGTGGCGGTTGCCGCCTCGTACTCTTTCCACCAGCCAGATGATCACTGGGTGTCGGAACGGTGCGTGATGGCGGAACTGACGGCGTACGAGGCCGGATGGCGCGAGATCTGCGACGGCCTGGACGCCCACCCCGGGATCGGGGTCTCCTACCGCCTGGAGGGGCGACTCGACACGGACTTCGCGGACGCCGCCGCCTCATGGGACGCGCTGGTGCGTCCCCAGCGGATCGAGGCGCCCACCGGGTTGGAGCAGTGCTACTTGCGCTTCCAGGAGCTGGGACGGCAGTGGGGTGCCGCAAAGGCGAACGTCGACGGTGAGTTCTACCTGACCCACATCGCGCGAGCGGCCAGCCCAGCGGATCCGACATGGCTTCCTTCGGACGAGGACGACGAGCGGTTTCCGTCATCGGAGCTACGCATCATCGACGAGCACCCGGTCACGGGGACAGGACGTTACGCCGCACTGCGGTTGCTTCCAGGCGGAGGAGAACCCGAGGTCTGGTGGGTGGCCACCCCGCGCTACGGCGCCTGGAGGATGGACATCGGCTATCGCGAATACCTGGACGCGCTGAAGGTGACCATGGGCGCCTTCGACTGGCAGTTCCTGTTCACCCGGGCACCGCTCGGCGAACAGGAGTTCACGCCGGTGCGAAGGCGGGTGGAGGGCATGCTTGAGGCGTTGCCCGTCCTGTTCCCCGAACACGACTACGCGCCACTCCGTGAACGCCTCACCGCACGCCTCTGAGACCTGCGCCCGAACGCGTACCGCACAGGACCCGCCAACGGCGCGAGGAAAGGCGGAAGCGGGAGAACCCCCGGCAGGACGGGTGACCTCTCAAGAACATCGCCCCACGACCAGAGACTTCACGTGCGTCCACCACGCCTCATCGCCGTTGTCGCGTTCGCCCTTGGCCATATGACCTGCGTTGCCACCGACATGAACCTGAAGGTGCTGGCTGCCTGCGACGGGCGGCTCTGAGCCCGCCCGGCATCTACGCACCGCCGGACCGATGTCGCAGCGACATTCCGGCACCCGGTCCGGCGCAGGGGCAACGGCTGATTCGCTGTCGCATCAGTTGCCGTCCTTGATGCGCCGGCCGAGGACACGCCAGTCATCAGCACCAAGGATCAACTTCGGACCGTTCGGGTCCCTGGAGTCCCGCACCGCGATCGCGGCGGCGACCTCCGCGACCTCGACGCAGTCGCCGCCCTGGTGGTCACTATGGCTGCTCTTGCGCCACCTGATCGGCTGCTTGTCGCTCATAGCTCTCCATCACATTTTTGATCATGGCCCGCGATCCGTCGATGTCGAGGGCGTGGCCCCGCAGCAAGTCATATCGCATGGCCAGTCCTGTGATCCCGTCGGGATTCTCGACCAGCAGGCCGATCCCGGACGACTCGGTGTAGCCGACACTGGGGGCGTCCCGGAACCCGAGGATGGTGAGGCTCCCCCCGAGGCCAGGGTGGTAGCCCGCGCGGAACGGGATGACCTGGATCTGCACCCTGGGATGGAGCGAAAGCTCGTAGAGATATCTGAGTTGGTTCCGCATGACCACAGGTCCGCCGATCTCCCGCCGGATAACTCCTTCGTCGAGGACGAGGAAGACCTGCGGCGGATCCTCACGATCGAGGATGTGCCTTCGCTCCATTCTCTTGGTGACCAGGTCATCGACATCGCCGGACTGGTTGGCGCCGATGATGGTCCGCGCGTAGCTCTCCTCCTGGAAGAGGCCGACGACCAGCAGAGCGCAGTAGATGCGCAACTCATCGGCGAGCGTCTCGCGGCCGAGGTAGTCGGTGAACCCCGGTGGGAGTGTCATGAGGTCCTGTGAATCGTCGATGTTCTTCCACAGCCTCAGGAAGACGCCGGTGGTTTTGAAGAACGTGTCGCAGTCCAGGGCGAATTTCCGCGAGGGCTTGTTCTTGCACGCCTCGATCTGTCCCACGAACTGAGGCGTGTAGCCGAGGAGCTTGGCCAACTCCCGGATGCTCAAGTCCGCCTGTTCGCGGTAGGCGGTCAGCTCGTTGGCGAACGCCCGGATGGCCGGGGAGGCGTAGGGGTCACGCTGTGCAGGCACGCATGCCTCCAGGGTGGGAACCCGACGGAGGTTTCGTCGATCGGGGCCGGGGGTTGCGGACTGGTGGTCAGGGGTTCGTAGCCCACCGTAGTTCGAGCCGGGAAGCTGGTCACGAGGTTCCGCAGACCCGACCGGACGCGAAGGTTTCCTCTGCCATGGACGCATGTGCCAGGTCTGATGACCAAGCTCTCTCCCGGCTCCGCGCCGAGTTCCCCCGTTGGCGCTTCCTGGTGAGTGATCGGGGGCGGTGGTGGGCGTTGCGGGGGCCGTTGCCGTCCGACCGGCTGTTCGAGCGGGACGCCTTCGACGCCGACACCGCCGAGGAGCTGCGGGCCGCGCTGGTGGCCGCCGGACAGGACACCGCGAAGCCGGAGGGCGAACGGTGACCCTGACCGGTGACGGCGCGGGCCGCTGGGGGGAGGTGGCGCGGCCGGTGGATGTCCCCCCGGATACACCGGCCGCGCCGCCGTTCGTTCTCGCCCTACGCGAGCGGTTCCCCGGCGTCCGGTGCTGGTGGGGAAGCCACACGCGCCGATGGTGGGCGTACCTGCCGGGTGACGGGCTCGGCCGCCTGATCGAGGCCGCCACCCCCGACGCGCTGGCCGGTCAGGCCATGCGGCGGATGACTCCACCGGAAGGTGACACGTGAACCCGGTGAACGTGCCGCCTCCTCGCAACGAGCGCCACGGGCACCTGGCCGCGTTGTGCGACGCGGTGAGCGCTGAGCCGTCGTTGGGGTGCGGGCTGGTGATCCGGCGTGGGGTCACGACGTTGAGCGTGGTGCGCAAGGCCCGCGCGCCGTTGCCGCGCCCGCTGGTGGAGGTCGGGTGCGACTACGTCGGTGGCACGTGGTGGTTCGTGTGGGCCGATGACGCGGGTTTCATCGCGCCGGTCAAGGACGTCGCGGAAGCCGTGGATGTCGTTGGTCGGCATCTGGCCGACCTGGACTCGCGGGGAACGCGGGCGTGAGCGTGGGCAGGTGCTTACCAGCCGAGGTGTGCGCGGCGGGTTGAGGACGGGCCGCCGGGGCGGGCCTGATCCGGCCAGTCGGTTTCGTCGTGATCGCCTGACAGAGGGGTGGTGCGCCCCGTTCCCTGGTCGTGTGGGCGGCGTTCTGCGGGGACTGGGATGGGTCACCTGGGTCGTGATCTCCGGGGCCGTGATGTTGGGCAGCAGCGTCACGGCCAACCAGGTCCTCAACGACGGCAAGTGGAGCCGCCAGTGGCTGGTCGTCGCGGCGTGCTTCGCGTTGCTGCTGGCGACGGTCACCGTGCTCGGGGCGCGCTTCGGGTCCGCCGAGGGCGGGGCGCGGGGGCTGGCGGCGGGACGGTCGCGACGGATCTACCTGCGGCAGACGCAGGCCAGCGTCCGGTACATGGAGGCCGTGGGGATCGCCACGCGCGGGCCGTACTCGCTGGACATGCGGCAGGTCTACGTCGATGTGAGCCTGGTCCCGCGTACGCATGAGGCGGCGCGTGAGCCGTTCGTCGGGCAGGTGCGGGGCGCTCCGGGGGAACGCCGTAGCCTGCGGTCGTTCCTGGAGGCCGGGTCGCGGGTGCTGGTGGTGATCGGCGGGCCGGGGTCCGGGAAGACCACCCTGGTACGGCACACGGCCCTCGACCTGACGCGGCGGCGCCGGTTCCGGCGACGGCAGCGGCTTCCCGTTCTGCTGTACCTGCGCGACCATGCCGCGACGCTGGCCGCCGATCCTCCGCCCGCGCTCGCCGAGACCGCCGTCCAGGCCCCGTGGCTGGCGGACAAGGTGGACGCCGCCTGGCTCCGCGACCAGCTCGACCGGGGGCGCTGCCTGGTGCTGCTCGACGGGCTGGACGAGATCGCCGACGCCGACGACCGCGTACGTGTCGCCGCCTGGGTGAAGCAGCAGATCGCCCGCCATCCCGGCAACCAGTTCGTGCTGACCTCGCGTCCGCACGGCTACCGCACCGACCCGATCGACACCGCCGACGTGCTCCAGGTGCGGCGCTTCACTCCCGAGCAGGTCGGCGAGTTCCTGCACAACTGGTATCTGGCGATCGAGCAGCGGGCGACGGGCTCGTCCGGAGCCGAGGTGACCGAGGCTGCCCGGCGCAAGGCCGACGACCTGCTGGAGCGCCTCCGCGTCAACCCGGCGCTCACTGATCTGACCGCCAACCCGCTCCTCCTCACGATGATCGCCAACGTGCACATGTTCCGGGGTGCGCTGCCCGGCAGCCGCGCCGACCTGTACCGGGAGATGTGCGACGTGCTGCTGCACCGCCGCCAGGAGGCCAAGGGCCTGCCGGACCCGACCGAGCTGCGCGGCTCCCAGAAGGAGCACGTCGCCCGGCATCTGGCCTGGACGCTGATGAGCCGCCGGGAGTCCGTCGTCACGGCGGCGGAGGCACGGGAGATCGTCGCACCGGCGCTGCGGCAGGTGTCGCGGCGGTTGGGCCCGGCGGCGTTCCTGGAGGCGTGCGCGGAGAGCGGGCTGCTGGTGGAGCGGGAGAACGGCCTCTACGAGTTCGCGCACCTGACGTTGCAGGAGTACCTGGCCGCCGCGTACGTCACCGGCCCCGAACAGGTCGGGGTGCTGGCCTCGAAGGTGGACGAGATGTGGTGGCGGGAGACCACGCTCCTGTGGGCGGCGAACGCCGACGCCACCCCCGTGCTGCGGGCCTGCCTGGAATCGGGAACGGTGCAGGCGATGGCGTTGGCGTTCGACTGCCTGGACGAGGCGCAGCGCGTGGATGACGCGGTCCGGGAGCACATGGAACGGATCCTCGGTGAAGCCTCCGAACCGGGGAGCCCGCGCGCGGGGCTGGTGCGCGCGGTGGTGGCGACGCGGCTGCTCCGCGAGGTCCAGGACGTCGACGGGGTGCGGGCGTGTGCGCAACCGGTGACGTACCGGCTGTACCGGCTGTTCCTGGCGGACGAGCGGGCCGCCGGTCGTAGCGGCTTCCCGGTCGGGCAGGGCGGCGGCGACGAACCGGTGGGCGGGCTGTGGAGCGGAGATGTCACGCGGCTCGTGGAGTGGCTGAACAGGCAGGTCAACCAGCGGAACACGCCGCTGACCGGGGAAAGGTACCGGCTGCCCTCATCCCGGGAGATGTCGGCCGTCGCCCCCGCCCTGACCAGGGAGGCGGCCGAAGGGGCGCTATGGGAGGACTCGGCCGCGGGGCCTTCGCTGCGTCTCCTGCCGCAGGCGCACCGGCCGCTCCTGGAGGGGGAGCCGCCCCTCTCCCCCGAACGGCACCTCGTGCTCGTGGAGGGGGCCCTGGCGACGACGCCCCTGCCGTACTACGTGTTCGAGGACTACGCGCGGGGGCTGGGTCTGGCGTTGACGACGGAGAGGAGGTACCGCGAGTCCTCGGCCTTCCTGCCGGTCGTGGCCTCGCTCGTCACGGCCCTGTACCACTCCCACGTTCGTGACCTGCTGGTGGCGTCCGGGCCGGGCGGTCCGCCGGTGGAGCCGACCGCCCGGCGGATCGCCGAAGCCGTGGAGGAGGCGTGGCGCACCATCGCGGAGATCGGCGGCGGCGCGTTCCTGGAGCGTCTGGCCGCCCTGCCGGACGTCCGCGAGGAGAGGGCGTACGCCGACGAGGCGTGGGAGCCCGGTGTGAGGAGCGCTCTCGAAGCCGTGAACTCCCTCGTGCACCTGGACGAGGAGCGGGAGCAGGTCGCCGCGTTCCTGCGGGAGCTGCCCGACGTCCAGCTCTGGGAGATCCCCGCCCCGGCCCGCTACGCCCGCTCCTACTACCCCGGGCTGTCCCTCCAGAGCCTGGGGGACATCACGCGTCACGAGACCTTCCGGCTGGGCGGGCCGTACGAGCCGTTCACCCTGAGCGGGCCCGGCCTGGAGGAGATGCGCCGACGCGGGTCCGCCCGGGAGGGCGAGCCGCAGAGCCTGCTGCTCGCCCGCTGGGCGACGCGCATCCTGATCGGCAGGTGGATCCTGCGACGGCAGCGCACCGGTGACTCCTTCGTTCCCTATCTGGACTCCCTGGTCTCCCGCTCTCTCGACGGGCCCGTCACCGGCCAGGACACGGAGGCAAGGCTCCGCGAGGCGCTGGCCTGTCCACCGGCTTCGCCGGCGCCCTACGCGAGGGAGGCCGACCTCTCCTGCGTGCAGACGCTGCTCCAGGACACGTACCGCCTGCTCACCCCGGTGCTGGAGCGACGGTCCGGCGGGGAGGCCCTGACGTTCGCCGCCGCCCGTCTCGCCCTGCTCGCCGCGTGCGCGCTCATGTGGGAAACGGAGAACGAGAGCGCCAAGAGCAGGATGCTGTTCAACGTCTACCGGTCGGTGGGCTGCCTGGAGGAACTGGTGCAGAGCCCACCTCCCGGTCCCGACCGCCTCATCCTCGTGCGGGAGTGACTACTCGTCGGCGTAGGGCGGGGCCGGGTCGTACTGCATGTAGCCGCGGACCTGCTTGAAGTGGTCGCGGCCGTGGAGGTGGTCCACCAGCCACAGGGACATGTCGATCCCCGCCGAGACCCCCTGGCTGGTGATCAGGTTGCCGTCCACCACCCAGCGTTCGCCGCGGACGACCGTCACGTCGCCGCGGGCCTCCAGCTCGTCCTCCGAGGCATGGTGGGTCGCCACCCGGCGGTTCTTCGCCACGCCCGCCTGGTGCAGCAGGATCGAGCCGGTGCAGACGCTGGTCACCCAGGGCGTCCCGGCGGCGGTCTTCGCGATCCAGGTCAGGGTCTCGGGGGAGATCTGGTGGCGGCCGTCGCCGCCGGGGACCAGCAGGACGTCCAGCGGCGGGTGGTCGTCGAAGGTGTGGTCCGGCAGCACCCGCATGCCCTTGACGGCGCGGACCGGGTCGGGGCGTTCGGCGATCAGGACGGTGCGGTCGCCCGCCTCGCGCAGGGCCGCCGAGGTGCCGAAGACCTCCCAGGGGCCGACGAAGTCCAGTTCCTCGACGTCCTCGAAGATCAGCAGGCCGTAGGTCGTCATGGCGGTTCCTCTCTCAGTGGGGGATCGCGGCGCGGAAGCGGTCGCGGTAGTCGGTGGGGGCGACACCGACGCGGCGGTGGAACGCGCGGCGCAGCGTCTCGGCCGTTCCGAAGCCGAGGCGGCGGGCTACGGTCTCGACGGGGTCGGCGCCCTCGGCCAGCGCGCGGCGGGCGGCCTCGACGCGGACCCGTTCGACGTAGGTCGCGGGCGGGACGCCGAGTTCGGCCGTGAAGCGGCGTTGCAGGTGGCGGGGGCTGAGCCCGGCGCGGTCGGCCAGGTCGGGGATGGTGTGGCGGGCGCCGGGGTCGGCGTGGATCGCGGCGACGGCCGCGCGGATCGGGTCGGTGGCCGGCTGCCGCGACCACAGCGGGACGCTGAACTGCGACTGGCTGCCGGGCCGCCGCAGGAACAGCACCAGTTCGCGGGCGACGGCGTGCGCGACGTCGCGGCCGCGGTCCTCCTCGACCATCGCGAGGGCCAGGTCCATCCCGGCGGTCACGCCCGCCGAGGTCCAGATCCGCCCGTCCCGGATGAAGATCGGGTCGCAGTCCAGGGCCACGTCCGGGTGCTCGCGCCGGAACTGCTCCTCGCGGCTCCAGTGGGTGGTGGCGCGGCGGCCGGTCAGCAGCCCGGCGGCGGCCAGCAGGAACGCGCCGCTGCACACCGACGCGACGCGGCGCGCGCCGGCGGCGGCCCGCACGGTCCAGTCGAGCAGCGCGGTGTCGTGGCAGGCCGCGTCGACGCCGTCGCCGCCGACGACGACCAGGGTGTCGACGCCGTCCGGGGGCAGGTCGGCGACGCCGTGCCCGGCGTGGACGGGCAGGCCGCTGCCCGCGCGCACCGGCCCGGCGGTGGGGGCGACGACCAGGCACTCGTAGCCGCCCGCGGTCTGGAAGACCTCGAACGGCCCGGTCAGGTCGAGCGACTGGAAGCCCGGATAGACGACGAAGACGACGCGTTGCATGCCTCCAGGCTCGCGGCGCCCCGGTGATGGCGTCAACGCCGCCCATCCCACGATTCGCGCCATCCTTTGGTCGATGCGCCCTCGCGACCTTGGTCGACGGCGCCTCCCCGGATCGGAGGGGACGAGGATCATTCCGGCGGGTGACGCGCGGAGCGGGCGCGCGGAGGAGCCTGGAGCCCGGGAGGTGAGCGATGAGGATCAGGACGCTGGCGGCCGCGGGAGCGGTGGCGGCGCTCGTCGCGCTGCCCGCCGTGTCGCCGGGGTGCCGTCCCTCGGGTCCCCCGATGCGGCTGGACGTGTACCTCAAGCGGCCCGTGATGACGGTTCCCGCCGAGCGCGTGCGGGAATTGCGGAAGCGGATCGAGCGGGACGAGGAAATTCGCGGCACAAAGCAGTTGACACCACTGCCGGGAGTCGGGCTAATATTTCTCGCATGGAGCTCTGATCCCCACGGTTGAGCCGCCCGCAGCGTGACTGCGGCCCGCTCCCACCCTCCGGCGCCACGGGCGCACCCCCCTTCGTTCACACGCTGGTCCGGCGCGTTCACCGCGCCGTCCACGCGGGCGTTCGCACGCCCGCGACCAGGTCGAACGGGTTCCAGGGGTTCCACGGCACCCGTGCGCGCGCTTTTCCCGCCGTCATTTCCCGTCGGCCCCTCGTGCGGCCGAATTCACGCTTTCCCGGAGGTGGTTTCTTTATGCGCGCCATTCATGAGGACAACAACAACCCGTTCCAGAAGGCCCTCGCCAGGAAGAACCGGCGCAAGGGCTTCGACGCCAGGGCGGCGAGCCACGCGGCGAACGCGCGGCGCAACGCCCGCCAGTTGCCCACGCGGCAGCTCAACCGGGGGCGCTGACCCCGGCGGGGCCGCCCCGGCCGCCGTTCAGCGGCCCGGGGCGGCCTCCCTCTCGAACTCCACCCACACCACCGTCCGTTCGCCGTCCTCCCGGTAGCCCCACCGGGAGGCGAGCGCCTCCACGATCCGCATGCCGCGCCCGTTCTCGGCCAGGGAGTCGGCCTTCACGTGCGGGCGTATCCCCCCGGCCCCGTCGTCGGCGACCTCCAGCCGGTAGCGGCCGCGTTCGGCGGCGAGCACGACGGTGACCTCGCCGCCCTCCCGGCCGGACGCGGTGTGCGTGATGGCGTTGGAGACGGTCTCGCTGCCGACGGCGACCAGGTCGTCGCGCAGGGGGTGGTCCTCCGGCAGCAGGTCCCGCAGGAACCGGCGCACGGACCCGACCGAGGGCCGCACGCCCGGCAGCGTGATGGTCCCGAGCACCCTGGTCACGCCGTCGCCCCCGCCGCCCGCCGCGCCGCGCCGGACCGGCGTTCCCGCCCTGTCCCGCGCCGGGGCCGCCGCCCGCCCGTCCGAAGGTCCCGCGGCACGGCTCCACCGCGCCCACGCGTTCCCGTCACCCACAGCACAGCCTCCCCGTCGCCGGGCGCGGCCGCCCGCGGGGTCACCGGGACCGCACGCAGCCTCCACGCCAACCGGACCAACCGTTCGAATCGCGTTCGCGGCGTCAGCAACGACGGCTGCCCTCCTTCGGAGTCGCCCCTCACCCCGCTTTACGGCTGGGCGGGCGTCCGCCGTTCAAGGCCGCCTCGAACGTTCCTCGGCTGCCCGCTCAACAGCGGGCGGGGTGACGTTCTTCCCATCGCGGAAGGCGACACGGTGCCCGCCCGCCCCTCCTGTCACCTCACGCTCAGAGGATCCTCTCCGCGTCGGCGGGGACCCAGGAGGGGAGGGCCAGGTCGTCGCCCGTCCGGTGGTAGGCCAGCAGGGCCGTGACGAACTCCGCGGGCGGGAGGTAGCCGTGCTCCGCCACATAGTGGGTGATCATCACGGGGGCGGCGTACACGACGCCCGGGGCGCCGGGGACGCGGATCTCGCCGTTGCCGGTCACCTCCTCTCCCTTCGGGGCGCACAGCTCGCACCAGTGCCAGCCCCGGGTCAGGTTGACCCCCTGGCCTCCGGTGAGCCAGCGGAGGGCGGGGAGCAGGTCGCCCGGGGGCGTTCCCCGGGGGAACGGGTGTTCGTCGCTCAGCCAGCCGACGTTGAGACGCGTGTAGGTGGGCCTGACGACGATGTAGCCGCCGTCCTCGGTCGAGATCACGTCCTCTTCGTCGAAGTATTCGTAGACGCTGAGGTCCTCGTAGTACGTCACGGGTGCTGTCTACCGCAGGCGGCGGGCGGGCGGCGAGGCCCGGCGGTCAGCCCGGGACGCGTTCCAGGACGACCACCGGGATCTCGCGGGTGGAGCGGGCCTGGTAGGTGTCGTACGCGGGCCAGACGTCGGTCATCCGCCGCCAGAGGCGGGCGCGTTCCTCGCCCTCGGCCGTGCGGGCCCGCACCAGGAACCTCTCCCCCTTGATCTGCACCTGCGCCTCGGGGTGGGCGCGCAGGTTCAGGTACCAGGAGGGGTGGCGCGGGCCGCCGCTGAACGAGGAGGCGATCAGGACGTAGCGGCCGTCGTCCTCCCCGAAGAACACGCCGGTCCGGCGGAGCCTGCCGGTCCTCCGTCCCACGGTGGTGAGGACGAGGTTGGTGACCCCGGCCTCCAGGTAGCCGCTCTCGCCGTCGGTGCGCAGGTAGCGCGCGACGTGCTCGGCGACGCTGGGCTCGGGGCTGTCGAGGACGGGGGCGTCCCAGATGGACATGGTCGTCTCCTGTTCGGTGTCAGTGCGCCGCGGCCGAGACGCCCTGTCCCCAGCCGCCGTCGACGGGGAACTCGGTGCCGGTGGTGAACGTCGCGTCGAACGCCAGGAACAGCGCCGCCGCCGCGACCTCCTCGACGGTGCCGTTGCGGCCGAGCGGCGTCAGCTCCTCGCCCTGCTTCTCGAACGCGGCGCGCTCCTCGGCGGTCAGGCCGGGAACGCCCATGGTCGGGGTGCGGATGAAGCCGGGGGCGAGGGAGTTGACGCGGACGCGGCGCGGCAGGAACTCGGCGGCCAGGACCTGCGCGAAGCCGCGCACCGCCTCCTTGGAACCGGAGTAGACGCTCATGCCGGGGAAGACCAGGTCGTTGGCGACGGTGGTGAAGACGATCGCGCCGCCGTCGGCGAGCAGCGGCGCGAGGCGCTGCACGGTGAAGAACGAGCCCTTGGCGTTCACGGCGAACGACCGGTCGTAGGACTCCTCGGTGACCTGGTCGAGGGGTTCGAGGACGGCCAGGCCGTGGTTGACGAACAGGGCGTCGATGCGGCCGAGGGTGTCGCCGGTGAACGCGGCGAGCTCCGCGATGTCGTCGAGGTCCGCGGCGTCGGAACGCAGGACGTGTGCTCCGGGGAACGCGGCCAGTTCGGCGCGGGCGGCCTCCACCTTGGCCGCGTCGCGTCCGGTGAGCACGACCTCCGCGCCCCGGTCGAGCAGCGCCCGGGCGATCGCCAGGCCCATGCCGTGCGTTCCGCCGGTCACGACCGCCTTCTTGTTACTCATCGTTCCCTCGTTCCGATAGGTGCTGTCAGTTCTCTTTGAGAACCGTATTCATCCTGCGCCAGCGGCGGACAGAGGGGAAGTAGGCACTTTGGGGTTACCGAGGAACCGTGAGAGCACCGCCGGGCGCGGGATCTGGCAGTGTGGGAGGGCGGGTTCTGTCGGCGGAGGGGGAGTCATGGCGCGTGTGGCGGCGCGGGGCGTTCCGGGCGGGGAGTACTGGAACCACAACACCCACTACCACCCGCTTCTGCTGGCCGCGATGCCGCGCGGGTGCGTGCAGGCGCTCGACGTGGGGTGCGGGGACGGGCTGCTGGCGCGGCGGCTCGCCCGGCGGGCGCAGTGGGTGACCGGGGTGGACCGCTCGCCGGAGGTCATCGCCAGGGCGCGGAGGCTGAGCGAGGGGTTCGACAACGTCACGTTCGTCGCGGCCGACTTCCTCGGCTACGAGCCGCCCGAGGACGGGTTCGACTTCGTGTGCAGCGTCGCGGCGCTGCACCACATGGACTTCGCGGCGGGGCTGTCGAGGATGCGCGACCTGCTGCGGCCGGGCGGGAGCCTCGCGGTGGTCGGGCTGGCCCGCAACGGCGGGCTCGGCGACTACGTGGCCGGCGCGCCGGGGCTGCCGGCGCACTACTACCACCGGCTGCGGCGGCGCGGGCTCGTCGGCGGCCCGGACGTCCCCCTGACCGATCCCGAGATGACCTGGGCGGAGGTGCGGGAGGCGGCCGCGCGGCTGCTGCCGGGCGCGGTGTTCCGGCGTCACGTCCTCTGGCGCTACTCGCTGGTCTGGCGCAAGCCCCGCTAGCCGCGTCCGGGCAGGTCGTTAGGCTTGCCGGACAGTCTGGGAAGGGCGGTTGGCGTGGATTTCGACGCGTTCGAACGGGAGAACTGGCAGGGGCGGGCCGAGGCGTACGGACGCGGGTACGCGCGGCTGACCGCGTTCCTCGTCGAGTCCCTGCTCGGGAGCGTGCAGGCGGGACCGCGGACCCGGCTGCTGGACGTCGGCTGCGGGACCGGGGACGTCACGGCCGCGGCGCTGGCGCGGGGCGCGCAGGTCACGGCGGTGGACGCCGATCTGGACATGATGGAGGTCGTCGCGCGGCGGCACGCGCACGCGCAGGTGCGGCTGGCGTCGCTGCCGTCGCTGCCGTTCCCGGACGAGTCGTTCGACGCGGTGGTCGGGAACTTCGTCGTGAACAACGTGAGCGACCCGGCCGCGGCGCTGGCGGAGCTGTACCGGGTGCTGCGGCCCGGCGGGCGGATCGCGCTGACCTGCTGGCGGTATCCGGGCGCGGTGGTGAACTCGGTGTTCGCCGACGCCATGGCGGCGGCCGGGGTCGAGCGGCCCGCCGACGTCCCCGAGTCCCCGTTCCGGGAGTACGCCGAGCCCCGGGCGTTCGCCGGGCTGCTGAAGGGCGCCGGGTTCATCGGGGCGGCCGCCGACACCGTGCGGTGGACGCACGAGGTCGACCCGGACGCCTGGTGGGAGGGCGTGGTCGACGGGACCGCGCTCAACGGCGCGATGATCGGGCGGCAGCCGGCGGACGCCGTCGCGCGGATCCGGCGGGAGTACGACCGGCTGGTGGCCGAGTACGCCGTCGGGAACGAAAGGGTCGCGCTGCCCGCCTGCGCGCTGCTGGCGCACGGCACCCGCTGACGCGGCCGGGCCCGGACTCCCCCTGGCGGGCTTCCTGGTAGCGCAGTACATTACTCAACAAGTTGAGTAATGGGGGGTGCGGTGAGCTATCTGCGGTACGTCGCCATCGGGGACAGCCAGACCGAGGGACTGAACGACGGGGACGAGACGACCGGGTATCGCGGGTGGGCCGACCGGCTCGCCGAGCTGCTCGCCGACGCCGAGCCCGGCGTGCGCTACGCCAACCTCGCGGTGCGCGGCAAGCTCGCCGGGCAGGTGCGGGCCGAGCAGCTGGCGGCGGCGCTGGCGCTGCGCCCGGACCTGGTGTCGGTGATGGCCGGGATGAACGACCTCGTGCGGCCGGGGTGCGACGTCGGGCGCGTGGCCGGCGAGCTGGAGGCCATGTACGCGGCGCTGAGCGGGGCCGGGGCGCGGGTGCTGACGTTCACCTTCCCCGACGTCGGGCGCATCGCGCCGGTCGCGCGGGGGCTGCGGCCCCGGGTGGTGGAGCTCAACGCGCGGATCCGGGACGCGGCGGAGCGGCACGGGGCCGTCGTGGTGGACGCCTTCCACCTGCCGGTGACCTGCGACCCCCGGCTGTGGAGCGCCGACCGGATCCACGCCACGCCGCTCGGGCACGCGCTGATGGCCGCCGCCGCGGCCGAGGCGCTGGGGCTGCCGGGCAGCGACTCCGCGTGGGCCGAGCAGCTGGCCGGGCCGCCTCCGGCGATGTCGTGGCGGCGCGAGGTCGTGTGGGTCGGGACGTTCCTCGGCCCGTGGGTCGTGCGGCGGATCCGGGGGCGGTCGTCGGGGGACGGGCGGTCGGCCAAGCGGCCGTCGCTGCTGCCCGTCAGGCCGTAGCGGCGGCGCGGCGGGCGAGGACGGCCAGGGCGCGCTCGGCCCAGCGGATGTTCTCCTCCTCGAAGGACCGGCCCCGCATCAGGGTCAGGTACGGGCCGACGCGGTCGGCGGTGGCCAGGTAGTCGTCCTCGGCGCGGCCGTCGAGCATGCGGTCGCGCAGGCGTTCGTAACGGGCCAGCTTGGCGCGGGACCACTCCAGGCGCTCGGCGACGGCCGCGCGGACCGCCTCGACGTCGCCGGCGTCCACGGCCTGGACCTTGACCATCAGCTCCTCGCGCATCGCGCCGGGCCTGGTGGGCGCGGCCGTGAACGCGCGCAGCGCCCGCCGCCCCTCCTCGGTGAGGGCGAACAGGCGCTTGTTGGGACGGCGTTCCTGCTGGACGACGCGCGCCCGCACCAGGCCCTCGGACTCCATCCGGTCGAGCTCCCGGTAGAGCTGCTGGGGCGTGGCCATCCAGAAGTTGGCCACCGAGGCGTCGAACGACTTGGCCAGGTCGTAGCCGGACGCCTCGCCGTCCAGGAGGGCCGCCAGGAGCGCGTTGCGCAGTGCCATGGCGGCCAGCGTAGCGCGCTTTTGAATAGCCAACTCCTTGACCGTCATAGTGGAATAGATCGTTCCGTTCTGATAGACTGGTCCCCTCGGGACGCGGACGGCGTTCCCTCCGGACAGGAGATTTCCATGGGTTTCGCCACCGGCTTCGCCTCGCTCGACGTCTCGCTCGACGCCCTGCGGGAGGTCGCCGCCGCAGTCCCGGCGGACGCCTGGGATCGTCCGACGCCCTGCGCCCGGTGGAACGTCGCGCAGGTGCTCCGGCACGCGGCGGGCGACCAGCTCGGGTTCGCCGCGTTCCTCACCGGCGGGCAGGGGCCCGACTTCGACCCGTTCGACCCGTCCGCGGAGGGCGGGGCGGACATTCCCGCGCTGGTCGAGCGCGCCGTGGCCGCCTCCGCCGAGGCGTGGGTCGCCGTCGACCCCGAGGCCGCGAAGGTCGCGGTCCCGGTGCCGCCGAACGAGATGACCGCGCGGCTCGGCGCGGACGCGTGCGCGCTGGACGCGGCCGTGCACGCCTGGGACGTCGCCGTCGCGATCGGGCGGCCGTCGCCGCTCACGCCGGAGCTGGCGCGGGAGCTGAAGGCCGCGGCCGTGCGGTTCGTCGAGCCGCTGCGGGCGTACGGCGCCTACGCGGACGTGGTGCCGGGCGAGGACGGCGACCCGGTCGCCGACCTGCTGCGCTACCTGGGCCGGAACCCCTCCCTCTGACCGCCCGGCGGCGCGGGGCGGTCAGTCGCCGTCGAGGTCCCACAGGTCGGGGACGTCGGTGACCGGGGTGACCAGCAGGCGGCCCATCACGCTCACCGTCTGGGCGAGCAGGGCCACGGAGTTGTCGTAGAGGAAGGGGTGCCCGCGCTGGGGCCAGAGGGTCTGGAGCGAGCACCACGACAGGTCGCGGGCGCGGGCGACGCAGAACGTCCCGACGATGTGCTTGAGCGTCTCGGCGTCCTTGGTGGCGAGCTTGAGGAGGGCGGGTTCGAGGCTCCGGCGGACCTCGGACTCGACGTCCTCGAGGATCTCGTTGATCCGCAGGAAGTCGTGGTGGATCGGGTCGTCGTCGGGGTCGCGGCCGGTGGCCGCGCAGGTGGTGATGACGGCCAGGGCCAGGTCGTGGTTGATGTGGGCGTTCATCCCGGCCAGCGCGAACTGCAGGGACCAGACGGAGCGGTCCGCGCGGGCCGCGAACAGCGGGCGCCAGGGCCGCGCGGGACGGCCCGCGGCGTCCACGGCCGCGAGGTAGAAGCCGGCGAAGTCGACGTCGAGCCGTTCGACGAACGGCGGGTCGGCGAAGAGGCCGGTGGTGAGCTCGTGGGCGATCCGCTCGGTGACCTTCAGGTAGACGCGGTTGAAGCAGGCGACGCCGTCGTGGGGGTCCAGCCCCCGGTCGATCTCCCGCATGCGGTCGATGACGTCCGTGATCGTGCCCATGGCCGGCCTTCCGTGGGGGGTTCCCTGCTCCGAACCCTAGGCCGACGGGGGCTCCGGCAAGGAGGAGAACCCTGGCCGGGCGCGGCCATGAGCTCGGCGAAGGCGGTCAGGGCGGTGGAAATTCGATGGCCGCGGGCGGAGGTTCGCACCTAGCGTGATGCCGGTGGACAACGACGTCGCTTTCCGTGAGATCCCCGAGGCCGACATCGAACGGGCGCTGGAGCTCGTCTACCTCGCCTTCCACGGCAGACCCGAGGAGGAGCGGCGCGAACACCACCACAAGCTGCTCCAGGGGTGCGAGCGCATCGGCGCCTACGACGGGGACACCCTGGTCGGGACGCTCTGCGCGTTCCCCTTCACCATGTCCGTTCCGGGCGGGGAGCTGCCCTGCCCCGGCGTGACGTTCGTGGCCGTCGCGCCCACGCACCGGCGGCGCGGGGTCCTGTCCGGGATGATGCGGGAGCTCTTCCGGCGCTGCGCGGCCGACGGGCGGCCGATGGCGGCGCTGTGGGCGTCGGAATCGGTGATCTACGGGCGGTTCGGGTACGGGGAGGGCACCCGGGGGCTCCTGGTGGAGATCGACGCGCGGCGCCCGCTGGCGCTGCGGATCGAGCCCGACGGACGGCCCCTGCGGCTGGTCTCCCCCGAGGACGCCCCGGAACTGCTCGCCCCCTACTACGAACGCACGCGCGCCGGGCGGGCCGGGCGGATCGCCCGCACCGAGCGGTGGTGGCGCGAGGAGTGGCTGGCCGAGAAGGACTCCGACGACGAGGAGCTGTCGCCGCCCCGGATCGTCGCCCTCGGCGAGCCCCTGGCCGGATACGCGATCTACCGGACCAGGAGCGGCGACGAGGACACCGGCAGGCCCGCCGTGCTCTGGGTCTACGAGATCGAGGCCGACTCGCCGCACGTCGCCGCGGCGCTGTGGCGCTACCTCATCTCGATCGACCTGATCGGAGTCGTCAAGGCGTGGGGACGCCCGGCCGACGACCCGCTGCTGCTGTTCGCCGCCGACCGGGACCAGGTGAAGGTGACCGCGGAGTGGCCGGGGCTGTGGGTGCGGCTGGTCGACGCGCGGACGGCGCTGGAGAGCCGGTCGTGGGCCGCCGACGTCGACCTGGTGCTGGAGGTCCGCGACGACTGGGCGCCCGGCAACGCGGGCGTCCACCGGCTCACCGTCAAGGACGGGGTCGCGTCCTGCCGGCCGTCCGGGGACGCGCCCGACCTCACGTTCGAGGTGCGCGACCTCGCGGCCTGCTACCTGGGCGGCATGCGCGCCGCGCACGCGGTCCAAGCGGGCGTGGCCGCCGAGCACACACCCGGCGCGGCGACCCTGCTGGACACCGCACTGGCGACCGGCTACCTGCCGCACACGGTCGACGAGTTCTAAGCCCCTTTCCAGAAGCCCTGTGCGGGACAGGACTGACGACTTCGGGTTGACCGCGTTGGCGGAGGCGGAGGTCACGGTGTCGGCCGATCATCTCCTGTCACGCCTCGAACACCTCGCGGGCTCGTAGTCACATGTCGCCGGGGTGGATCGAGGCGTCTTCGACGACCGCCCGACCAGGTCGCGGCGGGGCCGCTGCGCGGCGGGTTCTAGGCCTCCACGCCGATGTGGGTGCGGTGGTGGCGGGGGGTTTCGATCTCGTCCAGGAGGGCGAGGGCGAAGTCCGCGTAGGTGATGCGGGACGCGGCGTCGCCCGGGGCGAGGCGGTAACGGCCCGTGGGCGTCCCCTCGTGGTCGAAGTCGCCGGACGGGCTGATGACCAGCCAGTCCAGGTCGGTGTCCGCCTTCTGGAACACCTCGTCGCCCGCCTGGTGCGCCAGGAGGAACGCGCGGTACTCCTGCGGGTAGCCGGGCGTGTCCATGAGGAGTTCGCCGGAGGCCGCCGGGATGACCGAGGCCACGCCGACGCTGACCAGGCGGGGCGCGGCCAGCCCCGCCAGCAGGGCGCGGGCGGCGGCCGGGAAGAACGCGGCGGGGTCGGCGTCCGCCGCGTAGGTGGAGTTGATCGCGGCGTCGTGGCCGCGGGAGGCGGCGGCGACCGAGGCGGGATCGGTGACGTCCCCGGCGATCACGTGGGCGTCCAGGTCGGGGTGGGCGGCGGGGTCGCGGACGACGGCGGTGACCTCGTGGCCGCGGCGGCGGGCCTCGGCGACGGCCGCCCGGCCGCCGCGTCCGCCCGCGCCGAAGATGACGATTCTGCTCATGTCCGCGACGGTAGGACAGGGGATGGTTTCCGATCGGATACCCCGTCTACGGTGGGCGCATGAACGAGCCGTTGGATCCCGACATGTTCGACCCGGTGTGCCCGTCGCGGCTCGTGCCGCTGCGGTTCGGGGACAAGTGGGCGGGGATGGTCGTGCGCTGCCTGGAGGGCGGGCCCCGGAGGTTCTCGGAGCTGCGGGTGCCGTTGCGCGGGGTCACGGCGAAGGCGCTGACCAAGTCGCTGCGCGGGCTGGAACGCGACGGGTACGTCGTGCGGAACGCGGACGGGCGGCGCGTGGAGTACGCGCTGACGCCGCTCGGCCGCAGCCTCCTCGGCCCGATCAACGCGTTGTGCGAGTGGGCCGAGGACCACTGGGACGAGATGCTCGACGCCCGCGAGGCCGCCGACGTCAGGTGAGGCCCTGGGCGAGCATCGCGTCGGCGACGCGCTCGAAGCCCGCGATGTTCGCGCCGGCCACGTAGTCGCCGGGGGAGCCGTACCGCTCGGCGGTCTGCGCGACGGTGGCGTGGATGTCGTTCATGATCTGCGCGAGCTTGGCGGTGACCTGCGCGAACGTCCAGGTCTCGCGGGCGGCGTTCTGCTGCATCTCCAGCGCGCTGACCGCGACGCCGCCCGCGTTGGCGGCCTTGCCGGGGCCGAACGCCACCCCCGCGTCCTGGAACAGGTGGATCGCCTGGGGGGTCGTCGGCATGTTCGCGCCCTCGGCGACGGCCTTGACGCCGTTGCGGACGAGGGTGAGCGCGGCGTCGGCGTCGAGCTCGTTCTGCGTCGCGCACGGCAGCGCGACGTCGGCGGGCACGTCCCAGACCCGGCCGCCGGGCACGTAGGTCGCCGACGCGCCCCGGCGCTCGGCGTAATCGGCGACGCGGCCGCGTTCGGCCAGCTTGACCTGCTTGAGCAGGTCCAGGTCGATGCCCTTCTCGTCGACGACGTACCCGGCGGAGTCGGAGACGGTGAGCACGTGCGCGCCGAGGTCGCGGGCCTTCTCGACGGCGTGCACCGCGACGTTGCCGGACCCGGAGACGATCACCTGCCGGCCTTCCAGGTCCTCGCCCCGGACGCCCAGCATCGCGCGGGTGAACAGGACCGTCCCGTAGCCGGTCGCCTCGGCGCGGCCCGCCGAGCCGCCCCAGCCCTCGCCCTTGCCGGTGAGCGCGCCCGCCTCCCAGCGTCCGGTGACGCGGCGGTACTGGCCGAACAGGTAGCCCAGCTCGCGGACGCCCACGCCGATGTCCCCGGCCGGGACGTCGGTGTGCTCCCCGAGGTGCCGGTACAGCTCGGTCATGAACGACTGGCAGAACCGCATCACCTCGGCGGCCGAGCGGCCGCGCGGGTCGAAGTCGCTGCCGCCCTTGCCGCCGCCGATGTTCAGTCCGGTCAGCGCGTTCTTGAAGATCTGCTCGAAGCCGAGGAACTTGACGATGCCGAGGTTCACCGACGGGTGGAAGCGCAGGCCGCCCTTGTAGGGGCCGAGCGCGCCGTTGAACTCGACGCGGAAGCCGCGGTTGACGTGGACGGCGCCGGAGTCGTCCTGCCAGGGGACGCGGAAGAGGACCTGGCGTTCGGGCTCGGCGAGGCGGTCGACCACGTCGGCGAGCTCGGGACGGGCGGCGACCACCGGGGCCAGGGACTCCAGGACCTCGCGGGCCGCCTGGTGGAACTCGGGCTCGCCCGGGTCGCGGCGCAGGATCCGCTGGTACAGCGCCTCCAGTGCGTCGGCGGCGGCGGCCGGGACCGGGCGGCGGTAGGACAGCGTCACGGTGTTCCCTTCGTTGGCTGTGGGTTCATACGCGAACGGCCGTGCGGCCGTTCACCCGGAGGACGAGGACCAGCAGCGCCAGCGCGAGCGCCAGCGGCACCGCGAGGCCGTGTCCCGGCGCGGACAGCGCCGTTCCGGTGGCGGCGACGCCGAGGACGCCGCCGAGTTCCTGGACGGTGCCGAGCAGGCCCGACGCCTGGCCGGAGGAGCCGGGGGCGACGCGGGCGAGGGCCGTCGAGATCAGCGGGGCCATCGTGAGGCCCATCCCGGCCCCGGCCAGCAGCAGGCCGGGCGGGAGGTGGAACGGGTCGTCGGCGGCGGGCAGCAGTGCCAGGCCGGACGCGAGCACGAGCGCGCCGAGGGCCGGGGCGCGGCGTTCGGGCAGGCGGCGGGCGAGCGGGGCCGCCAGCACGAAGCCCGCGTTGAGCGCCGTGAAGATCAGCCCGGCGGTCAGCGGGGAGAGGCCGTGCCGGTCCTGGAGGGCCAGCGACAGCGCGAACGACAGGCCCGCCGACGTCGCGAACAGCAGCGCCACGGCGGCCAGTCCCGCCGCGAACCCGCCGTCGCGCAGCAGCGCCAGCTCCAGCAGCGGGTCGGCGACGCGGCGCTGCCGCACCGCGAACGCGGCCAGGGCGGGCGCGGCCAGCAGGGCGACGGGCCACCACTCCGGCGCGGTGAACGGCAGCACCGCCAGCGCCAGGCCCGCCGCCAGGAGCGCCGCGCCGGGCAGGTCGAGCGGCCGGGCCGTGCCGAACGACTCGGGCACCGCCCGCCGCAGTCCCAGCAACGCCGCCAGCCCGACCGGGACGTTCACCAGGAAGCAGGTCCGCCAGCCCGGCCCGGTGGCGATCAGCAGTCCCCCGAGCGCCTGCCCGCTCACCCCGGCCAGCCCCACCGCCGTCCCGTACCAGCCGAAGGCGCGCGTTCGTTCCGCGCCCGGGTACAGCGTTCCGAGCAGGGCCAGGACCTGCGGGGCCAGCAGGGCGGCGGCGACGCCCTGCGCGGTGCGGGCCGCGACGAGCGCGGCGCCGGTCGGGGCCAGCCCGCACGCCGCCGACGCCGCGGTGAACAGCGCCAGCCCGATCCCGAAGACGCGCCGCCGCCCGTAGCGGTCGCCCAGCCGCCCCGCCACCACCAGGAACGCGGCGTAGGCCAGCCCGTAGGAGGCGGCGGTCAGCTGCGTCAGGCTCGGGCCGAGGCCCAGGTCGCGGCGGGCGGACGGCAGCGCGACGTTGACGATGAAGAAGTCCAGCGTCGTCATGAACACGGCGGACAGCAGCAGCGGCAACGCCCACCGGGACCGCACCGGCCCGGCGACGGGCACGGGCACGGCGAGGGGAAGGGCGATCGTCATGGGGGGCTCCTCTGGCGCGGTGGATCCCAGCTTCGGAGGGGGGCGTTGGGATTCGGTTCCGGCCGGGTTGCGTGCTGTTCGGAACCCCGTTGTGACGGGCGGGGTTGCGGGGCACCTGTGTTTCCCTCCGGTCCCCGGGCGCGTCCGGGGACCGGAGGGTTGGGCCGGTCAGCCCTGCGGCTTGCGGATGGCCTCGTAGACCGAGCCGAGGCCGGTCTCCTCGCCGATCTCGTGCACCGGGCGCCAGAACAGGTCGCGCAGCGCCTTCGGGACGGTCGTGTCCACCCCGGCGTCCTCGCTGGTCTCGACGATGTGGTCCATGCCGACCGCCTGCATCCGCAGCGTGTTCTCCGCGTACTCGTACTCGCCGGTCTCGATCTCCCGGGTGAGGTGGCCGACGAAGCCCATCGGGCCGTCCCCGGCGAGGTCGGTCAGCATCTTGGCGGTGAACCGCCGCAGCGCCCCCGGCTTCGCCCCGTATCCGGTGAGCATCCCCACCGAGTGCATGTAGGCGGTCAGCGTGGACCAGAACACGTACAGCTCGGCCTGGTAGAACGCCATCGCCAGACCGTGGTCCGCGCCCTGGTGCACCGGCTCGGCGAGGACGGCGAGCGTCGCGCGGTGCTCGTCCAGGGCCTCCTCGGGACCGCTGTAGTGGACGTAGGCGCCGGGCTGGCCGATGCCGGGCGGCGGCACCATGATCCCGCCGGTGAGGAGGGTCGCGCCGTGCCGTTCGGCCCAGATGGCGGCCTCGCGCAGTTCGGCGGGGGAACCGGAGCTGAGATTGACCAGGACCCGGCCGCGCAGCGCGTCGCCCGGGTCGCCGAACGAGGCGTACATCGCCTTGTAGTCGGTCTGGCTGATGACCGTCAGGTCGGCGGCGGCGACGGCCGCGGCGGCGGACGGGGCCAGGGTCGCGCCCTGGGCGACCAGGGCGTCGGCCTTGCTCGCGGTGCGGTTCCACACGGTGACGGGGTGGCCCGCCTTCAGGAACGTCTCGGCCATCGTCGCGCCCATCGGGCCGAGGCCGACCACCGCGACGTGCTTCTTCTCCGACATGGTGTGCTCCTTCGTTGTTCGGTGGCTCCACCTTCGGCGAGGGCGCTACGGAGGCTCTTCGGGTCAGCTACGGGCGCGCCACGGTTAGGCTGGCGCGGTGCGTTTCGGGGTGCTGGGGCCGTTGGCGGTCTGGTCGGTCGGGGGCTCGCCGGTCGCGGTGCGCGAGGCGAAGGTGCGGGCCCTGCTGGCCGACCTGCTGATCACGCCGGGACGGCCGGTGTCGGTGGACCGCCTGGTCGAGGACCTGTGGGGTGACCGGCCGCCGCGCAACCCGGTCGGGACGCTCCAGGCGCGGGTGTCGCAGCTGCGGTCGGCGCTCGGCGACCGGTCCCTGGTCGTGGCGCGGCCGCCGGGGTACGCGCTGGACGTCGATCCGGAGGCGGTGGACGCGGGACGGTTCGCGGCGCTGGTCGCGCGGGCGCGCGAGGCCGGGGACCCGGGGGCGCGGGCGGGACTGCTGGCGGAGGCGCTGGGGCTGTGGCGGGGGCCCGCGTTCGCGGACTTCGCGGACCTGCCGTTCGCGCAGCCGGTGATCGCGCACCTGGAGGAGCAGCGGCTGACGGCGCTGGAGGAGCACGCCGAGGCCCGGCTCGAACTGGGCGAGCACGCCGTGCTGGCCGACGAGCTGGCCGAGGCCGTCGCGCGGCATCCGCTGCGGGAGCGCCTGCGCGCCGCGCACCTGCTCGCGCTGTACCGGGCGGGGCGGCAGAGCGAGGCGCTGGCGGGCTACGCCGACGTCCGGGAGCGGCTGGCCGAGGAGCTCGGGCTCGATCCGGGGCCCGGGCTGGCCGCGCTGCACCAGGCGATCCTGGAGCAGTCGCCGTCGCTGGCCCCGCCGCGGCGGGCGCGCGGCAACCTGCCCGCCGTGTCCGGGGAGCTGATCGGGCGGGACGAGGAGGTCGCCGCGACCCGCGCGCTGCTGGACGCCGAACGCCTGGTCACGCTCACCGGGCCGGGCGGGGTCGGCAAGACGCGGCTGGCGCTGGAGGTCGCGGCGGGGATGGCGTTCCCCGACGGGGTGTGGCTGGTGGAGCTGGCCGCGTCGAACGCCGAGCCCGTCGAGGTGGTCGCCGCGACGCTGGAGGTGCGCGACGGCTCGGCGCGGGGGCTCGGCGACGCGCTGCGCGACCAGCGGGCGCTGCTGGTGCTGGACAACTGCGAGCACGTGGTCGACGAGGTCGCCGAGCTGGTGGAACGGCTGCTGGCCGCCGCGCCGGGGCTGCGGGTCCTCGCGACCTCGCAGGAGCCGCTGGGGGTCTCCGCCGAGCACGTCCGGGCCGTGCGGCCGCTGCACCTGCCGGGGGCCGACATCGCGCCGGAGACGCTGCGGACCTACAGCGCGGTGCGGCTGTTCGTGGCGCGGGCCGCCGCCGCGTCGCCGGGGTTCGCGCTGGACGCCGGCACCGCCGCGCCGGTCGCGGCGATCTGCCGCCGGCTGGACGGGCTGCCGCTCGCGCTGGAGCTGGCCGCGACGCGGGTGCGGGCGCTCGGCGTGCACGAGCTGGCCGCGCGGCTCGACGACCGGTTCCGGCTGCTGAACGCGGGCAAGCGCGGTGGCCCGGCCCGGCAGCGCACCCTCCGCGCGATGATCGACTGGAGCTGGGAGCCGCTGCCCGAGCCCGAGCGCGCGGTGCTGCGGCGGCTGGCGGTGCACGCCGACGGCTGCACGCTCGACGCCGCCGAGGCGGTGAGCGGGGCCGACCTGGAGGTGCTGCCGCGGCTGGTGGACCGTTCGCTGGTGGCGCGGGCGGACGGGCGGTACCGGCTGCTGGAGTCGGTGGCGGCGTACTGCCTGGAGCGGCTGCGCGAGGCCGGGGAGGAGGACGAGTACCGGCGCCGCCACGCGCGCTACTACACCGGCCTCGCCGAACGCGCCCTCCTGCACGGCCCCGAGCAGCGCGACTGGCTGACGCGCCTGGACCGTGAGTCCGCCAACCTGCGCCTCGCGCTGGAACACGGCGACGAGCCGCTGCGGCTGGTGAACGCGCTGGGCTGGTACTGGCATCTGCGGGGCCGGTTCAACGAGGCGCGCCGTTCCCTGGCGCACGCGCTGACGCGGCCGGGCGGCTCCCCCACCGAACGCGCGGTGGCCGGGGCCTGGCACGCCGGGATGACGATCTCCCTGGGCATCGGCGATCCGGAGGAGCTGACGCGGGCGGCGCTGGCGGCGTTCCCGGCGGGCGGGGACCCGCTGCCCCGCGCGCGGGCGCAGTGGTTGCTGACGTTCCTGCACTGGCACTACGGCGACCTGGCCGCCAACGAGGCGCGGACGCGCGAGTGCCTGGAGACGTTCCGCGCGTGCGGGGACCGGTGGGGCGAGGCCGCCGCGCTCGCCGTCCTCGCCAAGATCGTCATCATGCACGGGGACCTGACCATGCTGCGCGACCACGGGGAACGCGCGCTGGCGCTGTTCACCGAGCTCGGCGACGACTGGGGGCGGCAGGAGGCGACCGACGCGCTCTCCCGGCACGCCGAGACGGTCGGCGACCTGGAGCGGGCCGTCCGGCTGCGGCGCGAGGAGCTGCGGATCACCGAGGAGCTCGGGCTGTGGACGGACGTGTCGTTCAAGCTGTCGCACCTCGGCCGGCTGGCGCTGCTGCGCGACGACCTCGACGAGGCCCATGACCTGCATGAACGCGCCCTGAAGCTGGGGGTGGCGCATTCGGGCAAGACCGCCGAGGAGTTCGCGGCGGTCGGGCTGGCGCTGGTGGCGCGGCGGCGCGGCGACCTGGACGCCGCCGAGACGCTGCTGCGGCCCTGGCTGGAGTGGCTGCGGTCGGTGGACGGGACGGCGGGGACGGCGTTCACGCTGGCGGAGCTGGGGTTCGTCGCCGAGCAGCGCGGGGACGGGAAGGCGGCGCTCGACCTGCACTCCGAGGGGCTGCGGGCCGCCGAGGCGACCGGTGACCCGCGCGCGGTGGCGCTGGCGAAGGAGGGGCTGGCCGGGGCGTACTCCCTGCTGGGGGACCTGGCGCGGGCCGCCGCGCTGCTGGCGGAGGCGACCGCGCTGCGGGAGGGGACGGGCGCGCCGCTGCCGCCCGCCGAGCGCGGCGACGTCGACCGGATCCGCGCCCGGCTTGCGTCGGCCAATCTAGACACCTAACATCTAGGTTATGCGGATGAGCGAGGGAGTCGAGTGGGCGGCGCACGTCTGCCTGCTCCTCGACTGGCTGGACGACGGCAGGCCGGTCTCGACGGCCCGGCTGGCGGCCGCCTACGACCTTCCCGCGCCGTATCTGAACAAGCAGCTCCAGGCCCTGGTCAAGGCGGGCGTCGCCACCTCGACCGCGGGGGCCCGGGGCGGCTTCCGGCTGGCCCGGCCGCTGGAGAAGATCACGTTGATGGACGTCGTCACGGCGATCGAGGGGCCCGACCCGGCCTTCCAGTGCACCGAGATCCGGCAGCGCGGGCTCGGCGCGACGACGCCCGCGTCGATGTTCGACTCCCCCTGCCAGATCAACACGGCGTTCCGCCGGGCCGAGACCGCCTGGCGCCGCGCCCTGGCCGATCAGACCCTCGCCGACATCCGGGACCAGGTCGCCCGCGCCGCCCCCGACCTCCCCGAGCGGTACCGCGCGCGGGTCTGATCTCCGCTCCCCGACCACCCCGGCCCTTCGCGGGCCCTCAATCTGGATACTGAATATCCAATTAGGAGACCGTGATGCAGAAACGGATGACCACCTTCACCACCCACGCCGCCGACGCCTACAAGGGTTTCCTCGCCGTCGAGCGGTTCCTGCACGGCGGCGTTCTCCCGGACACGCTCCTGCACCTGCTCAAGCTGCGGGTCAGCCAGATCAACGGCTGCGCGTACTGCGTGGACATGCACGCCTACGACCTGAAGAAGGCGGGCGAGAGCGACGAGCGGCTGTGGTCGCTGGCCGCCTGGCGCGAGGCGCCGTTCTACACCGACGAGGAACGCGCGGCGCTGGCGCTGGCCGAGGCCGCCACCCGCATCGCCGACGACCCGGACGGCGTCCCCGACGAGATCTGGGACGAGGCCGCCGACCACTTCGACGAGAAGCAGCTCGCCGCGCTGATCGCCGCCATCGCCAACATCAACGCCTGGAACCGCATCAACGTCACCCTGCGCAACCCGGCGGGCTCCCACCGCCCCTGAGAGAGGAGAACACCGTGTCGATCCGTATGGCGAACATCCCCGAGCTGATCGGGGAGGGCTACCAGGGGTTCGCGAGCGTCGACAGGTTCCTGCACCGCAGCGAGCTGCCGAACACGATCGTGCACCTGGTGAAGCTGCGGGTCAGCCAGATCAACGGCTGCGCCCTGTGCGTGGACATGCACTCCCACGACGCCAGGAAGGAGGGGGAGACCGACGAGCGGCTGTGGTCGGTCGCCGCCTGGCGCGAGGCGCCGTTCTACACCGACCAGGAGCGCGCGGCGCTGGCACTGGCCGAGGCCGCCACCCGCATCGCCGACAACCCGGACGGCGTCCCCGACGACGTGTGGAACGAGGCCGCCGAGCACTTCGACGAGAAGCAGCTCGCCGCGCTCGTCGCCGCCATCGCCCTCATCAACGCCTGGAACCGCATCGGCGTCACCGCCCACATCCCGGCCGGGTTCTACCGGCTCTGACCGCGATCCGCCGCCCGTTCTTTCCGCCCAGTGGAAAGAACGGGCGCGGTGGTGTCGGCGCGGGCCACAGGCTGTGGGGAGGACGACCCTCGTGAGGAGACCCATGGCCATCCACCGTGAGCTGCTGATCGGCGGCAAGGACGTGCCCGCCCGTTCGGGACGGCGGGCGCGGGACGTCTCCCCCGCGACCGGCGAGGTGTACGCGACCGTCGCGGCGGCCGGACCCGAGGACGTCACGGCGGCGGTGGACGCGGCCGCGGCCGCGTTCGAGGAGTGGGCGGCGCTGTCCCCGTCCGCCCGCCGCGCGCTCTTCCTGCGGGCCGCCGACCTGCTGGAGGAGCGCGCCGAGCAGGCGATCGCGCTGATGGCGGCCGAGGTCGGTGGGACGCGCCCGTGGGCCGGGTTCAACGTGATGCTGGCGGCCGGGATGCTCCGCGAGGCCGCCGCCGCGATCACCGCGCCGCGCGGGGAGGTGCTGACCGCGCAGCAGGAGGGCGTCCTCGGGCTGGCGGTGCGCGAGCCGGTGGGCGTGGTGGCGGCGTTCTCCCCGTGGAACGCCCCGATCATCCTGGGCGTCCGCTCGGTGGCCGCCGCGCTGGCCGCCGGGAACACGGTCGTGATGAAGCCCAGCGAGGACGCGCCGGTGGCGTGCGGGCTGTTCGTCGCCGACGTGCTGCGCGACGCGGGCCTGCCGGACGGCGTGCTGAACGTGGTCACCAACGACCCGGCCGACGCCGCCGAGGTCGCCGAGGCGCTGATCGCCGACCCGCGCGTGCGGGCGGTGAACTTCACCGGCTCCACCGAGGTCGGGCGGATCATCGGCGTGCACGCCGCCCGGCACCTGAAGCCCGCGCTGCTGGAGCTGGGCGGCAAGAACGCGATCATCGTGCTGGACGACGCGGACGTGGACTACGCGGTGGACGCGGCGACGTTCGGCGTGTTCATGAACGCCGGGCAGATCTGCATGTCGGGCGACCGGGTCCTGGTGCACGAGTCGCTGGCGGAGGAGTTCACCCGAAGGTTCGCGGCGAAGGTCGCCGCGCTGCCGTCCGGCGACCCCACCGAGCCCACGACGGTGATCGGCCCGCTGGTCTCCCCGGCCGCCGCGCGCCGGGTCGCCGCGCTGGTGAAGGACGCGGTGGACAAGGGCGCGACGGTCGTGACGGGCGGCGGCGAGCCCGCCGGGGCGGTGCACCCGGCGACGGTGCTGGCGGACGTCCCGCCGGAGGCCGACCTGTACCGGGGCGAGGCGTTCGGGCCGGTGTGCGTGGTGGACACGTTCGCGACCGACGACGAGGCGGTGGCCAAGGCCAACGACACCGAACACGGCCTCACCGCGGGGATCATCACCGAGAACGGCACCCACGGCCTGCGGGTGGCGCGCCGCCTGAAGACCGGGATCGTGCACGTCAACGACCAGTCGGTGGGCGACGAGCCGCAGGCGCCGTTCGGCGGCTTCAAGGCGTCGGGCTACGGCCGCTTCGGGGGGCGCTGGGGCCTGGAGGCGTTCTCGAACACGCGCTGGCTGACGCTGGCGACCCAGCAGGCGCACTACCCGTTCTGAGCGCGACGCCCGCGGAACGTCCTCGATCGCGACCGGTGTTGACCTTGACCTTGGGTCAAGGTCCACGATCATCGCATGGCCGCCGGGAAGGGGCCGATGACCACCTGACGCGAGACGAGGAACGACCATGGGCGAGTCCCCCCACACCGTCAACAGCAGGATCCCGCGGCGGGCGGCGGTCACGATGGTGACGGCCGCGCTGCTGGCCGGGGTGACC
Source organism: Actinomadura kijaniata NBRC 14229 (assembly GCF_001552175.1). Lineage (GTDB taxonomy): Bacteria > Actinomycetota > Actinomycetes > Streptosporangiales > Streptosporangiaceae > Spirillospora > Spirillospora kijaniata. The sequence goes on along the minus strand of NZ_BCQR01000106.1, from coordinate 14,226 downwards.
GCGCCCGGAGTGGCCGCCGCCGACACCAGGGCCGCCGGGCAGGACCGCCCGGAGCTGCGGAAGGCCACGCAGGCGTTCGTCGACGCCGGTTTCACCGGGGTGCAGGTGCGCGTGAACGACGAGCGGGGCGAGTGGGTCGGCAGCGCCGGGGTCCGCGAGCTGGGCGGCGCCGCGAAGCCGCCGGTCAACGGCCGGTTCTGGGCGGGCAGCAACGTCAAGACGTTCGTCGCGACGCTGGTGCTGCAACTGGTGGCCGAGGGCAGGATCGGGCTGGACGCCCCGGTGGCCGACCACCTGCCGCGGTTCGGGCTGGACCGGCGGATCACCGTGCGGATGCTGCTCCAGCACACCAGCGGCCTGTTCAGCTACACCGGCGGTTTCGGCCCCGACGGGAAGTGGGTGCCGGGCCTCCCCTCCGCGGGCAAGGAGTGGCTGGACAACCGGTTCCGCAGCTACCGGCCCGAGGAGCTGGTGCGGTTCGCGCTGTCCAAGGGACCCGTCTTCGCGCCGGGGGCGGACCAGGACTACTCCAACACCAACTACACGCTGGCCATGCTGCTGGTCGAGAAGGTCACCGGCCGCTCCTATGCCGAGGAGATGAAGCGGCGCGTCCTGCGGCCGCTCGGGCTGACGGGCACCGTGGTGCCGGGCTACCGGACGCGGCTCCCCGGTCCGCACTCCCACGGCTACTACCGCTACCAGGACGCCACCGGCCAGTGGAAGGTCGTCGACATCAGCCGCCAGAACCTCTCCCTGCTGGCCGGCGCCGGTGATCTGATCTCGACCACGCGGGACCTGCACCGGTTCTTCTCCGCGCTGAACGGCGGCGGGCTCCTGCCGCCCAAGCTGCTGACCGAGATGCGCACGCCGCACCCGAAGATGGGCTACGGCCTCGGGATGTTCGTGCAGAACCTGGGCCCGGGCTGCGCTCCCGTCCTCCGCCACAACGGCAGCCCGCCGCACGGCTACGGCGCGCTGATGTACAGCTCGCTCGACGGCAGGAAGACCGTGACCGGCGCGGTGACCTGGGTGGACGAGGCCACGAGGGGTCCGGCGAAGGACTTCGAGAAGCTGGCGGACAACCTCGTCAAGCAGGTGTTCTGCGACGGGCGGACGGCGGGCTGAGACCGTTCGCGGCCGGCGTCGCTACCGGGGGACCTCGACGCCGGCCGCGCGCAGGTTCGCCTCGACCAGCGCGTTCAACCGGACCAGGGCCGGTGGGTCGGCCCGGTGGCGGTTGACCGTGGCGTACCGGGCGGCGGCGTCGGACCGGGCCTGGAAACCGGCCGGCATCGTCAGCCGCTCACGGTCGGCCAGCACCCTGCCCGCCAGCGCGGACGCCAGCTCCTCGATCCGCGGATCCTCTGGATCCCAGGACGCCGCCTCCCAGCCGCGCTTGGTCAGCTCGATCCACTCGGGATCGTCGAGCCACTGCTCCAGCCGGGCCACGAAGACCTCGAAGATCTCCGGGACCAGGGCCCGGGTCAGCACCAGGGCCTCGCGCTGCGCGTCCACGTAGCCGGCCTGGAAGCCCAGCCCGGCGAGCCGGTCCAGGACCGCGCAGGCGCGTTCCGGCAGCAGGACCCGGTCGCCGTGGGCGAGCCGGTGCAGCGTGTCGCGGCGCGCGGTCAGGTCCTCGATCCGTTCGGTGAGCCGCCGCTCGACGTCGTCCAGGGCGGCGGCGAACCGTTCGGGGTCGGCGTCGAGCAGGTCGCCGATCTCCGCCAGCGGCACCCCCGCCTCCGCCAGGGTCCGGACCTGGACCAGCCGCAGCAGGTCGGTCGACCGGTAGCGCCGGTAACCGGAGCCGTCGCGTTCCGGCTCGGCGACCAGGCCGAGCCGGTGGTAGTGCCGCACCGTCTTGATCGTGACTCCGACGAACCTCGCCGCCTGCCCGATCGTGAGCCCCTCGGCCATCGCCCCGGCAACCTCCTGAACGTGCGCGGCCGCGTTCGTCCAGGCCGCCGACCGCCGAGGCTACCGGCCGTGCGCGCCGCCGCGGATCTCCGCTGGGAAGGAGGTAAGAAAGCAGATAGTTTTTTAATAGACTATCTGTTAGAGTCGTTGCTGTCGCCACGACCCCTGACCCACGGGAGATGCCATGTCCACGCGCGCCCTCATCGTCGACCCGTCCGCTCACGACAGCATCGGCTTCGGGGAGATCGCCGACCCCGTCGCCGGTCCCGGACAGGTGCTCGTCGAGGTCCGGCACGCCTCGCTCAACTACGCCGACCTCAACAACGCGGGCAACGGACGCCTCCCGGCCGGAGCGGCGCTGGGCCTCGACGCGGCCGGGGTCGTCGTGCGGGAGGCGGCGGACGGTTCCGGCCCGGCCGCCGGGACCCGCGTCGTCCTGTTCGCGGACGGCGCGTTCGCGGAGCGGGTGGCCGTCGACGTGGCGTCGGTGGCCGAGGTCCCGGACGGCGTCGGGCTCGCCGAGGCGGCGGCGCTGCCGACGGCGGGCCTGGCCGCGCTCCGCTCGCTGCGGACCGCCGCGGTCGCCCCCGGCAAGCGCGTGCTGGTGACCGGCGCCTCGGGCGGTGTGGGACGGTACGCCGTGCGGCTCGCCGCCCACGCCGGGGCGCACGTCATCGCCTCGGTCGGCTCCCCCGCGCGCGGCGACGGCCTCGCCCACCTGGGCGCCGACGAGGTGGTCGTGGGCCTGGACGACGTCAAGGAGCCCGTCGACATCGTCGTGGAGACGGTCGGCGGCCCCCAGCTGGTCACGGCCTGGAGACTGCTCGCCCCCGGCGGCAGCCTCCAGTCCGTCGGATGGGCCTCGGGGGAACCGGCCGTCTTCCCGCCCTACGCGACGGTCGGCCCGCCCAAGACGCTCGTGTCCTACGTCAACGAGTTCGCGGCCGCCGCCGACCTGGCCGAGCTGGTGCGGCTCACGGCCGACGGCGTCCTGGTGCCCGAGATCGGCTGGCGCGGCCCGTGGGAGCGCTTCGCCGAGGCGACCGACGCGCTGCGCGGCCGCCGCGTCACGGGCAAGGCGGTCTTCGACCTCGACGCCTGAGCCGTCCGGCTCACCGGTGACACCGCTCCGCCGTCCCGCCCAGCCAGAACCCCCAGCACAGATCGTTGCCGCACCGCAGGTCGTACAACGCACGACCGAACCGGACCTCGTCAGGGACCACGCGCGCCTCGCCGCTCTGGTCCTTGACGGGCTCCCACTGCGACCGCAGCCACCGAACATCCGTCCTCGGGGGTGGTGGCGACGTGCCGGATCGTCCGCGCGGCTTTCCGTAGCCAGTCCCGCAGCAGCTTCGGCGCGTAGCCGGTGGACAGATCCTGACGCGCCGACTCGTTCCCGTACTCCTGACCGTCCATCCGGGACGAGTGGCAGTGCCAGTGCAGCCCCTTGGCCTCCCAGGCCGTCGGCTCGCTGCCACGCCAGCTGGCGTCATAGTCGAAACGCGGAACACTCATCGGCCGCCCCGTGATGCTCGCGATCAGGTGTCGAACTCTCCGGCCTTCACATCCAGGATGAACCTCGCCACTCAGACGGAGTGAACACCGAACGAGCCCGGCCCCGGATCAGCGGAGCGCGGCCGTGCCACCGGGCTGGTGTCCAGGTACGCGCGCCAGGCTCTCAGGGCCACCGCCAGATCGGCGCTGCCTTGTGAATCGGCGAGGGCCAGCCGTGTGCCCGTGTAAACCCTCAGCGCTTCTGACGTGGTCTGCTTCCATGCCGGGACCTGCTGTGCCCACCTCTCGGCCCCTTGTGGACTGTGCCCGGCCTCGATCAGGCGAACGACCATGCTCGCCGTGTCCAGCCAAGCGGCGGCCCGGCTCGGCCATGCCCAGTCGACGACCCACGACCGTGGCCCGATCAGGATGTTCCCGGCGTTGAGGTCCATATGAGCCAAGATGTCCCCGCGCAACAGATCCAGCTCTGCGGAGGCCGCGAAGGGAGCCCAGCGGCGTTTCACGGGCAGGACCGGAAGGTCGGGTCGAGCTTCGTGCGACAGCTCGGCCAGCAGGGCCGCCACCTCTCCCAGGTCCGCCGAACCCGGTGACAGGTCGGCGTGGCGGCCGTCCACATGCTCGAAGGCCATCAGCAGCCAACCGGCGGCCTCGGCATGCCACAGCATCCGAGGCGCACGCTCGGGGAGGAACGGCTGAACCCTGGTCTCGATCCGCCGTACATCGGCGCGCGGACCTTCCAGGCGGCTGCCCTTGAGGAAGATCCGGCCGCCCGAGGTGTGCAGGGTGGCGACCAGATCCGAGCCCGCACCACGTGGAGCTGGGTCCATCGAGAGGACCCGTCCCGCCCGTTCGGTGACGGCACGGCGCACCGGGACAGGCAGGTCCTTCCAACTGACGCGACTCATGCGGTTGTCCTTACGGCGAGTCGTGGCAACCGGCGCAGCACTGGTTGCAGTTGGCGGCGTCCACGGTCCACAGCTCCCAATCGATGGGATAGCCCGTCGACTTGATCGCGTCCACAGTGCTCCCCAGCGTCGCGCCCGACCGGATGTCGTCGTTGCAGACGGGGCGGTGGTGGATGAAGGCCCCGGCGTAGGTGTCGCAGAAAGCCGCGTACTCCTCGGTATGCAGGATGAAGGCAAGCCAGCCGGGGTCCACGGCCTCGGTGGGCGACAGGTTGCGACCGGGGTTGTCGGCGCAGGCTTTGAGGAAGATCAACGCCTGCGTGACGATCCGCTGCGCCCGCTCGTGGGAGACGTCCTCGTCCTCCGTCACGCGGGCCACGAGCTTGGCATACAGGTCCCGAGAGATCAGCTCCCTCGGGTCGTGAGCGACGACCGAAGCCGTCACGTCCGGAGCAGTGGTCATCTTCGCTTCCTCCTTGAGAGGCATGGGGGGCAGAGAAGCCTTGGAGCATGGCTGGTTGCCGTATCCGGAAGGGCACGGCCGCCCAGGTGAACGAACGCCCCTCGTCCCGGCCGAAGTCACATCCGATGTCGGCCCGGTGCGCAACGTCCCGGCCTGACCACGCGCCTGCTCCGCTCAAGCCGTTCCGGCTCTTGCCTTTCAACCAAGTGGGGCCCGCACGCCGCTGGAGGCGGGAGGGCCGTCCGGGACCTCGTCCAGGGCCGCGAGTTTCCGTTCCGCACAGCCGCTGATCAGAGCCACCGTGAACGGAAGCAACCCGTGCTCACGCATGGCCTCCTCGTAGGCCGCCTTGACGATCTGCGTCGTCAGCGCCATCGCCGCTCTCTGCCCCGCCGCGATGAACGCCCCGCGTTCCTCCGCCATCGGGCCGCGCCTCCGCTCCGGTTCACCACGCTTGATGCCGTCGAAGCCCATGACTCGACCATGGCCCCCTCGTAACGTGGAAGACCAGGGATTTCACTGTCTTTCACACCTCGCGAGATGCCTTCGTCACGTTCACCCTCGTCCAGTGCCCAGGCCGCACGTCAGCGCCTCGGCGACAAGCTCCGCCGGATGCGTCAGGAGGCATGCGTCTCCGGCGTGCGCTTCGCCGAGCTGGCCGGATGGCGCGCGTCGTCGCAGGTCAGCATGGTCGAACGCGGACAACGCACCATCACCCCCGACCATGTGCGGCTGTGGTGCCGGATCTGCCGGGTTCCCGAGCATGTGACGGCGGAGTTGTTGGCCGAGCAACGCACGGTCATCGACATGTGGCAGACCCATCAGGAGAGCAACCGCGCCGGACTCAGAGGCCGCCAGGAGAAGTTGCGGGACAAGTACCAAACCGTCCGCCTTCACCGCGTCTACCAGACCAAGGTGATCCCCGGCCTGCTCCAGACACCGGCGCTGATGACCCACTACCTGACCACGGCGCGTCTGGAACAGCACCTCGACCTGGACGACGTGGCCGAAGCCGTGGAATCCCGCCTCGAACGCCAGCAATGCCTGAACCGTCCCGACGCCCGCTGGCTGTTCCTGCTGGAGGAAGACGTGCTGTGGTACCGCCCGGGCCCTGCCGAGGTGCATGCCGAACAGCTCCGGCACCTGTTGGCGTCCATGAGACGGCCCACGGTCTCTTTCGGTGTGATCCCCCGAGCCATCGACCGGCGCGGAGTGAACCCCGAGGAGTCGTTCACCATGTCCGAGCTACCCGCGTCGGTGGTGGTCACCGTGGAGCTGGTGTCCGGCACGCTCACACTCACGCAGCCATACGAGACGCGCATGTACGCCGAAGCCTGGGAGCGGCTGTTCGGCTTGGCGGTCCACGGCGACAGGGCACGAGCACTCGTCAAGGCACCTTTGAGTGCCCTGGCGGGAGCTTGACGGACGTCGATGCGTCGGCGAGAGTCGGCCCGTTCCCGGCTGTCGTGGAGGCTCCCGTGCGCGACATCGATTTCGTCGGCTCCGATCCCGGATCAGAGGACGAACGTTGCCCTGCGGTCTTCCGTGATCCCGATACTGGGGACTTCTATCTGCAAGGTCGGCGCGTGACCGATCCCGACCTGTTGAAGGCTCTCGGCCAACACGTGGCGCTCGCTCCGGACGAGGCCGTCATCTGGCAGCCCGCCCGCATGGCCGACCAACTCGTCGAGGCCGCGACTGGAGCTTACGAGAAGGGCCGCCACGGGCACGGCATTCCGACCTTCGCTGAGCTGTTGGCCAATACCAAGCGGTCAGCCATGCATCTGGAGATGCGGGACTTCTACCGGCCCTCGCCGGGGTTCGATGACTGGAAGAACGGTGGATCGGGCCGTACCGACCGTTCCAAGTGGGTCTCGCTGGTCGAGGAGGCCGTGGCTCGCGGGGTGAGGATGAGGCGGGCGCGTGTCGTGAGCGAACCGGTCTCGGACTACGTTCGCTGGCTGCACATGGTCACGGACGTGAACATCAAGGCGGGAGAGGAGGTCCGCTGGCTGCCTCGCCGTCAGGCATGGGATCTGATGCTTCCCGGCGCGGACTTCTGGATGTTCGACCAACGTCTCGTGCGGTTCCACTTCGACGCGGGCGACGGAACGATGCTGGAGGAGTACGAGTTCGTGTCCGACCCACGCAGAGTGGCCCAGGTCGTCGCGGCGTTCGAGATGGTGTGGGAACGAGCCGTCCCGCACGAGGAATACCGCCTCTGAACGTCGGGCTACAGGTCGTGCGTTCCGTTGCGGATCTCCGCTGAGAGGACACGGAACGCGGAACGCGGGAGAACGAGCAGAGGGCCGTGCACGTTCTTGGAGTCGCGGACTCCAATGAGGCCGTGCACCGCCGCCACCTCTACGCACTGGTCGTTCTGGCCGAGGCTGCGGCTCGACTTGCACCAGTCAGCTTGAGCGAAGTCCGACACGAGCATCTGGTTCCCCATCTCCCGGTCATCCGTACTGCTCAGCGATGGCCCTGATGAGCCTCAACGAGTCAGCCGCGCTCTTGGCCGTCGCGCGCAGATGATCAAAAGTCAGGTTAGCGGCCTGTATTTCGCTGAGACGTTCGAGATACAGGGTTCCCGCGAAGGACTCGATGTACGCCACGTCCGGTTCGTCCTCCTCCGCGAAACGGAAGATCCCGAACGTGCTCGTCAGGGACGCGTGCACTCCTGCCTCGAAGGGGATCACCTGAAGGGTGACCCCCGGTCGGCGTGCGACCTCCGCCAGTCGGCGAAGTTGTCCCTTCATCGTCTCTCTGCCGCCGATCTCACGTCGCAGGGCCGCCTCGTCGAGGATCGCCCAGAGTTTGAGCGGGTGGTCCCCGTCGAGCACCTGCTGGCGTTCCATGCGCAGGTTCACGCGGCGTTCGATGGCTTCGTCGTCCAGGTCCAGGGCACCGGCGTCGGAGATGACGGCGCGGGCGTAGTCGGGCGTCTGGAGCAGGCCCGGCACGCCGAGCGGCTGGAAGATGTTCGCCTCGGAGGCGGCCGTCTCCAGGTCGATGTACGTGCGGTAGTCCTTGCTGAGGAAGTCGCTGTAGGGCTGCCACCAGCCGACCTGCTTGGCCTCGCGCGCCAGCCTGATCAGCGCTTCCCGCTCCTCGCCGTCCTTGATGCCGTAGAAGTCCAGGAGCGCCGCGACCGCCTCCCAGAGGACCGCGATGCGACCGGTCTCGATGCGGCTGAGCTTGGACGCCGACCAGTCCATGTGCCGGATCACGTCTTCGGCGGAGATGCCACGGCTCTCGCGCAGGCGACGGAGTTCCGCTCCCAGTCGTCGCCTGCGAACGGTCTGGCTGCTGCGACGCGTCATAGCCTCACACCTCTCACGAGATCCTTTTCAAATTTCTTATGTGCACTTGCACGCAAGCAATGGATCATTCATGCTCTCAGTGTGCACCAAGTCACTGACCGTGTGCAGGGATTGACGCCTATGACGGCGTGCGCGATGCGGTTTGGCCGCTTGCGGACGAGGGGGCGATCCGGCCCCGGCAGGGTGCGCGGAGAAGTGGAAGACCGCCGCGCGGCCAGGGCCCTGGCCTGGAAAACCGGCCTGGCCGCGCGGCTCCGACCTCGCTAGGAGGTGGTGTCGTCATGGTAGACGGAGCGGTGACGGCGGCAGAGAGGATCGCCGCGTTGGAGGCGGCGCATCCGGGATGGGCCGTGTGGCGGTCGCGGCAGGGCGTCATGTGGGGTGCCACACGACGTCGGGATCTGTCGTTCCGGGAGATCGAGCGGGGCCTCGACCAGTCGTTGGTGTGCGACAGCGCCGATGAGCTGGCCGAGCGTCTGGGTGAGCAGGACGCGCGGGAGCGTTCTGGAGCCGTTCGGTGACGGGACGGGGTGTCGCCGTGCGGCACCTCGAAGTCCTCAACGGCGTGCTCGGGGCGGCGGGATGGGGAACGTCCATCCGGTTCGGGGACGAACCGCCCGGGCTCCGGGTGCTGCATCCGGAGAGTTCGCGGATCGGCGTGACCGTTCAGGTCATGGTGCGGGCGGACGGCGCGGGCGGCGTTGTGCCGTGGTTCGTGTGCGTGGGTGGGCCGGTGCTCGCCCCGTGCGCGCGGGCGGGAGCGGCTGTCGCCGTTCTGGAGGGCTTCTTCGGTCCGTGGCTCGGAGCCGAGCGGAGCGACCTGCGCGTGCGGACGTGACCTTTCGGGCAGTGGCCGCGTTGGCTCGTGGAACGGCTTCGGATGGAGTGCACGTCGCGGCGGCTGTTCTGTAGAGGGAGATCCACGCAAGCTCCTTGACGGCGTGGGGCCGTTCCTGGTGGTGGGGGCGGCCCCACGGTCTCGGGGGTGGGGAACAATTCCGTTCATGCTTCATGGGCGGGGGAAAGAGCTCGCGGCGATCGACGCGTTGCTGGACGGGTCCGGCGGGGCCCTGGTGGTGCGGGGTCCGGCCGGGGTCGGGAAGTCGGCGCTGCTGGAGTACGCGGCGGGCCGGGGAACGCGCGTCCTGCGGGCCATCGGGAACGAGGCCGAGCAGGGGCTCGCGTTCGCGGCGTTGCACCAGTTGGTGTGGCCGGTCGCCGATCTGGTCGAGGAGCTTCCGGGGCCGCAGCGGGACGCCGTGCGCGGTGCGCTGGGGCTGGCCCCGGCGGTTGAGGACGCGCGGTTCCTGGTGGCGGCCGGGGTCGTGTCGCTGCTGGCGGAGGCGGGTGACGGGCTGGTGTGCCTGGTCGACGACTTCCAGTGGTTCGACCGGGCGTCGGCCGACGCGGTGGCGTTCGCGGCGCGGCGGCTGGAGAACACCGGCGTCGCCATGCTCATCGCGGTGCGCGGCGACGGGGTCGTCGGCGGAGTGCCCGAGCTGGTGGTCGGCGGGCTGGACGCCGACGGGGCTCGGGGCGTGCTGGGTGAGGGCGTTCCGGCTCAGGTTGTGGAGCGGCTTGTTGAACTGACCGGCGGGAATCCTCTCGCGTTGGAGGAGGCCGCGAAGGTTCTGGGAGCTGAGCGGCTGGCCGGGCGGGTGCCGTTGCCCGATCCGTTGCCGGTGGGGGCCGAGCTGTTCCGGGAGCAGGTCTCGGCGCTGTCGGCGGACGCGCGGAAGCTGTTGCTGGTCGCGGCCGCCGAGGGACGTGGGGACGTCGATGTCGTGCTGCGGGCGGCGGGCGTTCCGGTGAGCGCGTTGGAGGAGGCTGAGGCCAGCGGGCTCGTGCGGGTGGAGGGCGCGGCGCTGCGGTTCCGGCATCCGCTGGTGCGGTCCGCCGTGTACGGCGCTGTCGAGGCTGCGGAACAGCGGCGGGCCCACGCGGCGTTGGCCGACGTTCTCGACGATCCGGATCGGCGGGCCTGGCATCGGGCTTCGTCGGTCTATGTGCGGGACGAGAGCGTCGCCGCCGAGCTGGCCGGGGCCGGGGAACGTGCCAGGGAGCGCAGCGGGTACGGCGACGCGGCCTCGGCGTTCGCGCGGGCCGCCGAGCTGACGCCGGAACGCGCGACGCGGGCCCGGCGGCTCATCGACGCGGCGACGGCGGCGTGGCTGGGCGGGCGGCCGGGGCAGGCGCAGAGCTGCCTGGCCGAGGCGCGGGAGCTGGCCGGAGACGAGCTGACGCGGGCCGAGGCCGAACGGCTGCGCGGCCGGTTCGAGCTGAACTCCGGGGACGTCGCCGAGGCGCAGCGGATCCTCCTGGCGGCCGCGCGGCCGGAGCTTCCGGCGGAGCTGGTGGTGGGACTGCTCGCGGACGCGGCGGAGGCCGCGTCGGTGCACGGGGACGTCGCCGCCATCGTGGAGACCGGGGAACGCGCCGAGGCGTACGGCGACTCCTTCCACCGGAACATGCTCGTCGGGATCGGCGCGATGCTGGCCGGGGACCCCGAACGCGGCGCGGCCGTCCTGCGGCAGGGTCTCCGGAACGCCGAGCCGGAGGAGGCCGCCGATTTCCTGTGGGCGACGGCGGCGGCGAGTTATCTCGGTGAGGCCGACACGGCGGCGAGGCTGGCGGTGGACGCGGGGCGGGTCGCGCGGGTGTCGGGGCTGGCCGGGCAGCTTCCCGTGGTGCTGGAGTACGTCGCGACCGCCGAACGCGTCGACGGCCGCCTCGCCGACAGCGCCGCCGTCTCGGAGGAGGGCCTGATGCTGGCGCGCGAGGCCGGTTACACCAACTCCGTCGCCGCCCATCTGGCCAACCTCGCCGCCGTCGCGGCCGTGCGGGGACGGGAGGAGGAGTGCGAACGGTACGCGCGGGAGGCCCTGGCCATCGCCATCCCGCACCGGATCGGGCTGCGGGTGAGCGTCGCGCGGTACGCGCTCGGCCTGCTGGACCTGAGCCTCGGGCGGTTCGCGGCGGCGCACTCGAAGTTCGCGGCGATGGTCGCGGCCGGGCCCGGGGCGGGGCATCCGACGACGGTGTGGCGGTCGACGCCGGACCGGGTGGAGGCCGCCGTGGGGTGCGGGGAGACCGGCGCGGCGGAGGAGGCCGTCGGGCGGTACGAGCGGTGGGCCGCGAACGCCCGCAGCGACGAGGCGCGGGCGCTGCTCGCCCGGTGCCGGGCGCTGGTGGCGGAGGGAGAGCTCGCGTTGCCGATGTTCGAGGAGGCGATGCGGCTGCACGAGGGGGGCTCCGCGTTCGAGCGGGCGCGGACCGCGCTGCTGTACGGCGAACGGCTGCGGCGCGCCCATCGGGCCGGGGACGCGCGGCACCCGTTGCGGACGGCGGCGGAGACGTTCGGGCGGCTCGGCGCCGACCCCTGGGAGAGGCGCGCGCGGGAGGAGCTCCGCGCCGCCGGGGAGTCGGCCGAGCCGAGGCCCGACGCGCGCGACGCCCTCACCCCGCAGGAGCGGCGCATCGCGGCGCTGGTGGCCGAGGGCGCGACGAACAAGGAGGTCGCGGCCCGGCTGTTCCTCAGCACCCGGACCGTCGAGTACCACCTGTACAGGATCTATCCGAAGCTCGGGGTGTCCTCCCGTACCGAGCTGGCCCGGTACTGGGCCGGTGGTCCCCAGTAGTACCACTGATGGCACGGGCGGCCGGGACCGGCATTCTCTCCATCATCAGGAACGAACCGAAGGAGCCGGACTTGACCGAACGATTCATCACCAACGGGACCGTCGAGCTGTGGACCGAGGAGTTCGGCGACCCGGCGCACCCGCCGGTGCTGCTGGTCCCCGGCTCCATGGCGTCCGGGATCACCTGGCCGGACGCGCTGGTCGGACGGCTGGCCGCGGGCGGGCGCCGGGTGATCCGGTACGACCACCGCGACACCGGGCGGTCCAGCACCCTCGACTTCGACGCCGCCCCCTACACCTGGACCGACCTGAAGGACGACCTGCTGGCCGTCGTCGACGGGTACGGGCTGGACGCCGTCCACCTGGTCGGGCACTCGGCGGGCGGGGTGCTGGCGCAGTGGGTCGCCGCCGAGCACCCCGAACGCGTCCTGACCCTCACCACCGTCGGCTCGTCGCCGCTCGGCGCGGGCGAGGGACGCACCATCATGAACGCGCTGACCGGGCAGGCGCCGGGCCCCGACGACCTGCCCTTCCCCCGCGAGGAGTTCGTCGAGTTCTTCACCGGCGCGGCCGTGAACCCGCCCGCGCCCGACCGCAAGAGCCTCATCGACTTCGCGGTGGCGACGGCGCGCGTCCTGCACGGCACCGCGCTGCCGTTCGACGAGGACGCCGAGCGCGCGCTCGCCGAGAAGATCTTCGACCGGGCGCGGCGGCCCGGTTCGGAGACCAACCACCAGCGCGCGTTCGCCGCCGACCCGACGTTCGAGCCGGTGGACGTCCTCGGGAGGATCACCGCGCCGACGCTGGCGATCGAGGGCACCGAGGAGCCCGCCAAGCCCGGCCACAGCGCCCTCATCGCCGACCGCGTCCAGCGCGGCGAGCTGTTCATGGTCGAGGGCATGGGCCACATGTTCCCCGCGCCCGTCCACGGGGCGGTGGCGGAGGCGATCCTCCGCCACACGGCCCGGTGAGTCAGGATGCCAGGTCGAGGCGGGCGAGCTCGCCGCGCGAGGCGACGCCGAGCTTCGGGTACGCCTTGTACAGGTGGTAGCCGACCGTGCGGGGGCTGAGGAACAACTGCGCGCCGATCTCCCGGTTGCTCAGCCCCGCCGCCGCCAGCTTCACGACCTGGATCTCCTGCGGGGTGAGCGCGGCGAGCGCGTCGGAGGGGCGTTCGGCGGCGATCGCCTCGCCCGTCGCGCGCAGCTCGGCGCGGGCGCGGTCGGCCCACGGGGCCGCGCCGAGCCGTTCGAAGGTCTCCAGCGCCGAGTGCAGCGGCGCGCGGGCGTCGTTGCGACGGCGGTTGCGGCGCAGCCACTCGCCGTGGAGCAGCTCGGTGCGGGCCCTCTCGAACGGCATGCCGCCGTCCTTGCGGTGCAGGGCGACGGCCCGCTCGTAGGACGCCTCGTCGTCGTCCAGCAGGGCGGCGCAGCGGGCGGCGATCGCCTCGGTCCACGGCTGCCCGACCTGCGCCGACCAGCGGCCGTACCAGGCGGCGGCCTCCCGGCCGCGCCCGGCCTGCCCGGACCGGACGGCCGCCTCGACCAGGTCGGGGACGCTGGCGATGGAGCCGGCGCGGTTCTCGGCGGTGAGCACCCCCGCCAGCCGGTCGAACGCGGCCTCGTGGCGGCCCAGCCCCAGGTCGAGAAGGCTGCGGGCGGCGACGGCGTGGACGCTGCTGGGCGGGATGTCGCGGGCCAGCGGCTCGGCGGTCAGCTCCAGGCAGCGTTCCTCGTCGCCGCCGAGCGCGGCCAGGTGCGCCAGCGTCGTGGCCTGGTAGACGCGGATGCGGTGCTGGCCGGTGTCGGCGGCGATGCGCATGCCCTCGGTGGCCAGCGCCAGCGCGTCGCGGGTCCGGCCGAGCATCAGCTCGGTGCGCGCGAGCGGCATCAGCGTCAACGACAGCAGCCCGATCGAGCCCTCGGCGCGGAAGCGGCGCTCCAGGGCGCGGGCGCTCGCGTTCGCCTCCGCCACGTCCGCGATCATCAGTCGCCACATCACGGCGCGCAGCAGGTCGCGGGGGCCGTAGCAGGAGTCGTTGACGTCGATGAGGCGGCGCAGCGCCGCGACGCTCCGGGCGGGGTCCAGGCGGGACAGCGGGCTCTGCCCCTCGAACAGGTCCGCCAGCGCCCGCACGTTCTCGGCGCGCGGCAGGCCGAGGCGCTCGGCGCGGTCGGCGGTGGCGCGCAGGGCGGGCAGGTCCCCGGCGTTGGACGCCGCCATCGCCGCCTGGAACAGCAGGTAACCGGCGGTGACCGGATCGCGGTCGGCGACGGTCCCGGCGGCCTCGCCCAGCATCCCGAACGCCTCCCGTCCCCGGTCCTGCTCGTCGGCGAGGGTCGCGTGGATCATCACCAGGTCGGCGCGGGCGACCGGGTCGGTGACGTCGCGGGCGGCGCGTTCGGCGAGCGCGACGGCCTGCTCGGCCCGGCCCGCGTCGGCGGCGGCGTGCGCGGCCAGCGCCA
>NZ_BCQR01000105.1 GCF_001552175.1 Actinomadura kijaniata NBRC 14229 | reverse complement strand
ACGGGCCGGCGGGGCGTCAGCGGGTGCTGGTGAACTCCGCGTAGCCCTCGGCCTGCGGGTGGGTGTCGATCCGGTGCCCCGGACGCGCCGGGGCGTGCCCGTCGGAGGCCTCCGGCAGGCCCGAGTGGGGGTCCACGGCCGGGGCGTCGGAGGGCAGGAACACCCACTTCTTGTAGGACCAGAAACGGAACAGCGTCGCCACGCCCGTCCCGAGGATCAGGGAGGCGTTGTAGGCGACCGGGCCCTGGAGCTCCAGCACGAACTTCACGAACCCCTGGAACAGCCAGGTGATCACCAGTCCGACGCCGTTCAGCGCGAAGAACAGCGCGTACTCGCGGCCCACCCCGGACTGGTCGCGGTGCCGGAAGGTCCAGTACCGGTTGGCGACGTACGCGAACGTGGTCGCCACGACGGTCGCGATGCCGGTGGAGGTCAGCTCGCCCAGCTTCAACCCGACGTGCAGCAGGTTCCCCGTGCCCAGCGTGATCACGAAGGCCAGCGCCCCCACGCTGCCGAACTTGGCGAGCTCGTGGACCAGATGCTGGAAACGGCGGTAGAGATTGGCGACCAGGCTCACGAAGGGGAACCGTCCTTCCGGACTCCGCCGTCACAGGGCGCGGCTGAGTGTCCAACGGGATGATGCGGAGGCACAACGAGGATAGACGCAAGTCCCCGTTGCGGAGTCGGAATGTGAACGTTGCAGATGACGAGCGTCATTCCCCCTGGCCCTCCGGTCCGCCGGCTCTCCTCGGTCAGACGTTCGGGAAGCCCCGGTCGTTCGCCGCCCGGGAGCGCCGTCCGGGTCCCCGAATCCGGCCGATACCCTTTTCCGCGTGAGAGATGCAGCTCAGATGCCGATCGTCGGCATGGCGGGCGGCGGTCAGCTCGCCCGGATGACCCAGCAGGCCGCCATCGCCCTCGGCGTGTCGCTGCGCGTCCTCGCCAGGAGCCCCGGCGACTCGGCCGCCAAGGTCGTGTCGGACGCGCGGATCGGCGACGACCGCGCGCTGGCGGACCTGACGGCGTTCGCCGAGGGGTGCGAGGTGGTGACGTTCGACCACGAACACGTGCCCGGCCCCCACATCGAGGCCGTCGCCGCCGCCGGCGTCCCGTGCCGCCCCGGCGCGGACGCGCTGCGGCACGCCCAGGACAAGCTGGTCATGCGGGAGCGCCTGTCCGCCCTCGGCGCGCCCTGCCCGGCGTTCCGGCACCTGCCCGCCGCGACCGCGACGGCGGACCTGGCGGCGTTCGCGGACGAGCACGGCTGGCCCGTCGTGCTGAAGGCCACGCGCGGCGGCTACGACGGCAAGGGCGTGTGGGTGCTGCGCGAGCCCGACGACGCCCTGGTGGCACGCATCCTGGCCGACGGCGTGGACCTGATGGTCGAGGCGCACGTGCCGTTCCGGCGGGAGCTGGCCGCCCTGGTCGCCCGCTCGCCGTACGGGCAGGGCGCGGCGTACCCGGTCGTGGAGACCGTCCAGGAGAACGGCGTGTGCGTCGAGGTGCTCGCCCCCGCGCCCGACCTGGACGCCGACCGCGCGGTCGCGGCCGAGCACCTCGCCCTGGAGATCGCCGACAAGCTCGGCGTCACGGGCCTGCTGGCGGTCGAGCTGTTCGAGACCGAGGACGGCCTGATCGTCAACGAGCTGGCCATGCGCCCCCACAACTCGGGCCACTGGACGATCGAGGGGGCCCGCACCTCCCAGTTCGAGCAGCACCTGCGGGCCGTGCTGGACCTGCCGCTCGGGTCCACCGAGCCGACCGCCCGCTGGACGGTCATGGCGAACGTGCTGGGCGGCGACGACCCGGCGCTGTACGAGCGGATGGGCCACGTCATGGCGCACGACCCGGCGGTGAAGATCCACCTCTACGGCAAGGACGTCCGTCCCGGCCGCAAGATCGGCCATGTGACCGCCCAGGGCGACGATCTGGCCGCGACCCGTTCCCGTGCCCGCAAGGCCGCCGACTACCTGCGGCGGGGCCGAAAGGAGAACCCGTGAACCCCCAGGTCGGCGTGGTGATGGGCAGCGACTCGGACTGGCCGGTCATGCGGGCCGCCGCCGAGGCGCTGGCCGAGTTCGACATCCCCTACGAGGCCGACGTGGTCTCGGCCCACCGGATGCCGCACGACATGATCGCCTACGGCGAGCGGGCCGCCTCCCGGGGCCTGCGCGTGATCATCGCGGGCGCCGGGGGCGCGGCCCACCTGCCGGGGATGCTGGCGTCGGTGACGCCGCTGCCGGTGATCGGCGTCCCGGTGCCGCTGAAGTACCTGGACGGCATGGACTCGCTGCTGTCGATCGTCCAGATGCCCGCCGGGGTGCCGGTGGCGACGGTCGCGGTGGGCGCGGCCCGCAACGCGGGCCTGCTGGCGGCCCGCATCCTCGGGGCGTCCGACGAGGCCCTGCGGAAGAGGATGGAGGACTTCCAGCGGGACCTGTACGCCCAGGCGAAGGCCAAGGGCGAACGCCTCCGCGAGGGCCTGTAGGCCCCGCCGGTCAGCCCAGCCGGTCAGCCCAGCCGGTCAGCCCAGCCGGTCAGCCCAGCCGGTCAGCCCAGCAGGTCAGCCCAGCAGGGACCACTCCACGGCGGGGCAGCGGTCCATCACCACGTCCAGGCCCGCCTCCCTGGCCCGGCGGGCGGCCGCCTCGTCGACCACGTCCAGGGGGAGCCAGACGGCCCGCGCGCCCGCCGCGATGGCCTCGTCCACCACGGCGCCCGCGTGCTCGGCCCGCCGGTACACGCCGACCACGTCGACCTTCTCCGGCAGGTCGGCCAGCGAGGCGTGGCCCGGCTCGCCCAGCACGGTGCGGGCCTCCGGGTGCACCGGGTAGATCTTCTTGCCGCGCTGCTGGAGGCGCCGGGCCTGGTCGTGGACGGTCCGCGCGGGGTTGTCCCCGAGCCCGACGAACGCCCAGGTGCGCGACTCCAGCAGGAGCTTGCGGATGACGGCCGTGTCGGCGAAATCCTCAGACATGTCCGTCACAACCGACGCGGCGCGGCGTTCGTTCCCGGGGGCCGGGGATAGCCTTCCCTCCATGAAGCTGGACGTCGAGGTGCCGGGCGACGGCCGCCGCCACCAGTACTGCTGGGGATGCCGCGCCGAGACCGTCTCCCCCGAGCGCGGCGCGCCCTCGTTCACCTGTTCGACCTGCGGGGAGAGCCACCCCCGCAGCCTGGTCGTCGATCCCGGCACGACCTGGTGGGTGGACGGTGCGGGGGAGTACTGGCACGCGACGGCCGGGATCTTCGTGCGGCGGGAGGACGGGCGGTTCCTGCTGTTCGAACGGTCCCTGTTCCCGCCGGGGTGGACGGTCCCCGCCGGTCACATCGACACCGGCGAGGACCCGCGCCACGCCGCCCGGCGCGAGCTGCGCGAGGAGGTGGGACTCGACGCGGCCCTGCCGGACCTCGTGGAGCTGGGCGTCGAGGACGTCGTGGGGGACCGCTGCTGGCGCGGCTCGGACGCGCACCGCTGGCACTCCTACCTGGTGACCGTGCCCGACGACACCGTCGTGGAGGTCCTGGAGGAGGGGCACCGGCCGAGGTGGCTGCTGCCGTCGGAGGCCCTGGAGCTGCCGCTGACGTTCCCGGTCCGCGCGCTGCTGCCGCGCTACGGCACCCGGAACACGGCACCCGGAACGGCGTAGGCGACCGGCCCCGCGTACCGGGCGGCGGCCCCCTTGATCGCCTCGTCCGGGGTCAGGAACCGGCCGACGTGCGTCAGGACCAGGCGGCCCGCCCCGGCCTTGGCGGCGGTCTGCCCGGCGTCCCGCGGCGTGTGGTGGGCCTGGCCGCCGTCCGGCCCGTCGGCCTCGCACAGCAGCACGTCGCACCCGGCGGCCAGCTCGTCCAGGCCCGCGCATGGCGCGCAGTCGCCCGAGTAGACCAGCGCAGCGCCCCCGGCCTCGACCCGCAGCGCGAACGCGGGCATCCCGTGCTCCACGGCCCGCGAGACCAGCTCCAGCCCCCCGATCCGCACCCGGTGCCCGTCGTGCAGCTCGCGCACCGCGAAGGCGGACTCGACGGGGCTGCGCGCGGGCCCGTTGGTGAGGAACCCGGCCAGCCGGTCGGCGATCCCCGGCGGCCCGTACAGCGGCACCGGCGCGGCGAGCTCGATGTCGGCGTACAGCAGCCCGTAGTACGCGGTCAGCAGGTCGGCGCTGTGGTCGGCGTGCAGGTGCGAGATCCAGATCGCGTCCAGCTCGTCCAGCCGCACGTGCCGCTGGAGCTCCCCGAGCGTCCCGGTCCCCGCGTCCACCCACACGTGGGTGTCCCCGTGGGACACCAGATACCCGGAGCAGGGGTTGTCCACGTCCGGGTAGGGCGTCGCACTGCCGAGCACGGTCAACTGCAGGGGGGTGTCGTCCACCCGGCCAGCTTAGGACCCGATCCCGGGAGGTCCGGGCGTCGGGCGGCGGCGCGGCGCCCGGGTGCGCTGCCGGTGAGCGGCGCGCCGCCGCCCGACGGGTCTCAGGGGCGGCCCAGCGCGCGGTAGTTCCAGCCCGCGGCGCGCCACACCTCCGGGTCGAGGGCGTTGCGGCCGTCCACGATGTTCTTCTCGGCGACGACCGACGCCAGCTCCGCCGGGTCCATCTCGCGGAACTCCTCCCACTCGGTCAGCAGCAGCACCACGTGGGCGCCGCGGGCGGCGTCCAGCGTCGAGGAGCCGAAGGTCAGGTCCGGGTGGACGCGGCGGGCGTTGTCCATGGCCTGCGGGTCGTAGACGGTGACCCGCGCGCCCTGCGCGCGGATCGTCGCGGCCACGTCCAGGGCGGGGGAGTCGCGCACGTCGTCGGAGTTCGGTTTGAACGCCGCGCCCAGCACCCCCACGGTCCGGCCGATGAACGAGCCGCCCAGCAGGTGCCGCGCCAGGTCCACCATCCGGATCCGGCGGCGGATGTTGATCTCGTCCACCTCGCGCAGGAACGTCAGCGCCTGGTCGGCGCCCAGCTCACCGGCCCGCGCCATGAACGCCCGGATGTCCTTGGGCAGGCACCCGCCGCCGAAGCCCAGGCCGGGACCGAGGAACTTGCCGCCGATCCGGTCGTCGTGCGACAGCGCCTCCGACAGCTTGGTGACGTCGGCGTGCGCGGCCTCGCAGACCTCGGCCATCGCGTTGATGAACGAGATCTTGGTGGCGAGGAACGCGTTGGCCGCCACCTTCACCAGCTCGGAGGTGGGGTAGTCGGCGGTGATGAACGGCGTCCCCGCCGTGGTCATCGAGTTGTAGAGCTCGCGCAGCACCTTCTCGGCGTGCTCGGCCGCGCCCTGCTCGGTGGGCAGCCCCACCACGATCCGGTCCGGGTGCAGGGTGTCCTGCACGGCGAAGCCCTCGCGCAGGAACTCGGGGTTCCAGGCCAGCACCGCGTCGCCCTCCGCCGGGGCCAGCCGGCCGATCCGCTCGGCCAGCCGCGCGGCGGTCCCCACCGGGACGGTCGACTTCCCGACGATCAGGCAGGGGCGGCGCAGCAGCGGCGCCAGCGAGTCGACGGCCGCGTCCACGTAGGCCAGGTCGGCGGCGTACTCCCCGGACTTCTGCGGGGTGCCCACGCAGACGAAGTGGACGTCCCCGAACTCGGCGACCTCCTCGTAGGAGGTGGTGAAGCGGAGCCGGCCGTTCGCCAGGTTGCGGCGCAGCACCGGCTCCAGGCCGGGTTCGTAGAACGGCAGGTCCCCGGCGGACAGGCAGTCGATCTTGTGTTGGTCGACGTCGAGACCGAGCACCTCGAAGCCCAGGTCCGCCATGCAGGCGGCGTGCGTGGCGCCGAGATAGCCGGTGCCGATCACCGTGAGGCGGTGCGCCAAGTCATCATTCCTCTCACTGTCCGCGGTCTCCGCGGAGACCTGTCCCGACGGACGGGACACCTGCCCAGCCCGGCGCAGTGTACTGACGGGTAGCATGCGCGCTATGAGTCCCGACTTTCCCACCTACGCGCCCTCGGAGGAGCACGAGATGCTCCGCCAGACGGTGCGTGAGCTCGCCGAAGCCAAGATCGCCCCGCATGCGGCGGCGGTCGACGAGGAGTCCCGTTTCCCGCAGGAGGCCCTGGACGCGCTGGTGCAGAACGACCTGCACGCGGTGCACGTTCCCGAGTCCTACGGCGGGGCCGGGGCCGACGCGCTGGCCACCGTGATCGTCATCGAGGAGGTCGCACGCGCGTGCGCCTCCTCGTCGCTGATCCCGGCGGTCAACAAGCTCGGTACCGTGCCGGTCCTGCTGTCGGGCTCCGAAGAGCTCAAGAAAAAGTATCTGACTCCGGTGGCCAAGGGCGAAGCGATGTTCTCCTACGCCCTGTCGGAGGCGGACGCGGGCTCGGACGCGGCGGGCATGAAGACCCGCGCGGTGCGCGACGGCGACCACTGGGTGCTCAACGGCGCCAAGATGTGGATCACCAACGCGGGTGTGTCGGAGTACTACACGGTGATGGCCGTGACCGACCCGGGCCAGGGCGCGCGCGGCATCTCGGCGTTCGTGGTGGAGAAGTCCGACGAGGGCGTGTCGTTCGGGCCCAAGGAGAAGAAGCTCGGCATCAAGGGCTCGCCGACCCGCCAGGTGATCCTGGAGAACGTGCGCATCCCCGCCGACCGGATCATCGGCGAGGAGGGCACCGGCTTCAAGACCGCCCTGGCCACCCTGGACCACACCCGCATCACCATCGCCGCCCAGGCGCTCGGCATCGCCCAGGGCGCGCTGGACTACGCGGTCGGCTACGTCAAGGAGCGCAAGCAGTTCGGCAAGGCCATCGCCGACTTCCAGGGCGTGCAGTTCATGCTGGCCGACATGGCGATGCGCCTGGAGGGCGCCCGCCAGCTCACCTACCACGCCGCGATCAAGTCCGAGCGCGCCATGCACGGCGAGAAGGTCGCGGACCTGACCTTCGTCTCCTCGGCCTGCAAGTGCCTGGCCTCGGACGTGGCGATGGACGTCACCACCGACGCGGTCCAGCTCCTGGGCGGCTACGGCTACACCCGCGAGTTCCCGGTCGAGCGCATGATGCGCGACGCCAAGATCACCCAGATCTACGAGGGCACCAACCAGATCCAGCGCATGGTCATGGCCCGCCAACTCCTGAAGTAGCACGTTGACCAGCGAAAACGCGCCCCTCCCGCCAGCCGGGACGGGGCGCGTTCGCGGTTGGCGGGGTTATCTCGGTGGTCGTCACCGATGTTCGGGGTGGGGTGGCCGCGAAGACTGGGGGCGTTCGGGTTCCCTCTCGGAAGGTTTCGCCATGTCCCGGTCCCTGGCCCGTACGGTGGTCGTCGGTCTTGTGGCCGCGCTGCCGCTTGGTGGGGCGCTCGCCCTGTCCGCGCAGGCGGCGTACGCCGACGACTGCTCGTTTGTGGAGAGCAGCATGGAGTTCACCGGCACTCACGTGGTGGCGGAGAAGTACCGCATCTGCACCAGCGGCCGCATCATCAGGCTCTCGGTCACCATCTCGCAGAAGGACCCGTCCAGCGGGGTGTGGAAGTCCGTCGCCACCGGCGTCGGTGTCGCGTCCTACGGATGTCAGGGAAGTTCGCCCTCCAAGCGCTACCGGATCGGCACCGGTAGCCAGGGCACCCTGCTGCCCTGCGCCTGACCGGTCAGGCGGACGGGAGCGCGGTGCGGTGGCGCATCGTTCGCGTCCAGTGGAGGAACAGGCGCACGACGAGCGCCTCCAGGGCCATCAGCAGGGCCTTGGCCAGGATCCCGGCCAGCAGTTCGGACATGGTCTCGCCCCCGGGGTCGTCGGGAAGGGCCGTGGCCTTCATGGTCCCCGCGGCGGTCGAGGTCCGGGTGTCGCCGACATGAGGATCGGGTGAATTCGGTCACCGGGCTCCGGCCGGCTTCCGGGCGGTGAGGAAGGCGTCGATCTCGTTCTGCCGCGCGCCGTCGAAGGCGGCCTTGGGGAGGAAAGCCGCGGGCTGCCCGTTCACGAACAGCAGCCAGAACTCCGGGGTGGCCGTGACGCCGGAGAACATCGACCACCGCATCGTCATGGTGGACTTGTCGGTGCGGCACTCGTAGCCGTCGTCGGTCACCCGCACCGTCGTGGGGACGCACAGGAACGCGAGCTGCTGCCGGGCGCGTCGGCGGAACCACCAGTGCCCCGCCAGGGGCGCCAGGACGGACGCGGTGAGCAGGGCGACGCCCATCGACATGTCGCCGGTGGCGAACAGGACCGCCGCTCCCGCGAGCAGAACGCCCACCAGGACCGCGTACATGGTGACGAGCTGCCGCCTGAGCCCCTGGGAGAACGCCCGGAGCACCTCGTCCGAGGTGGGCTCGTACCTGACCGTGATGTCCACTTCGCCGCCTTCGTGAGAACGTGGCGCTCATCCTTCACGGGTGCTCCCGTCCGGGCAACTCCCGCCCATCCGGTCAGTCGGCGGGGACGGGGGTGAGGCCGATGGCCGTGATGCCCTGATGGACGGTGCCCCCGCTGACCTCGAAGTTGCCCTGGAACGTCAGCCCGCCGTGCACCCAGCTCATGCCGTTCCAGGGGGACCCGGTCCCGCCGATGGCCACCTGGTAGCCGGTGCATTTCTCGTGCGTCGGCCGTTCGCCCGGGGACAGCTTCTCGAAGCACTCCGTCCAGATCGTGAACGTCGCCGAGGTGTGGCCCCGGCTGCCCGCGGTGATCGGGCGGCCCCGGTCGTCCCTGGGCCGCACGTCCCCGGCGAGGCGCGCGGCGATGGCCACCTTGCGGTTGATGTTGTCCGTCAGGAAGGTCCCGAACTTCCTGCCGCCCTCCAGCTGGCCGATCTCCCCGCCGAACGTGGGCCTGGCCGGAGCGGAGACCGTCACCGTCGGTCTCGTGCCGTTCGGGCGCTGGTCGGGGGAGTCGAGGAAACGGACGCCCAGCGCCGCCCCCAGCACGACGACCGCGACGGCGGCGCCGGCCACGACGACGGGCGTGCGGCTCCGGGACCCGGGGCCGGACGGGACCAGGCCCTGCTTCACCGCCGTGGGGACGTCCGGCGGCACCGGCAGGGTCAGCGCGGAGGTGGCGTCCCGGTAGGCGGGGTCGTCGGTGAACGCGCCCCGCGCCTCGCACCTCTCGGCCAGGCGGGCGGGCGCGGGGCGGGCCGACGGGTCCTTGGCCAGCGCCTCCGTCAGGAGGGCGGCGAGGCGGCCGTCCACGCCGGACAGGTCCGGGTCCCCGTTCAGGGTGCGCAGCAGCACCGCCTCCAGCGGGCCCGTGCCGAACGGCGGCCGGCCCGTCGCCGCGTACGCGACCGTCACCGCCAGCGAGAACACGTCGGCGGCCGGGCCGAACGCCTGCTCCCGCACCACCTCGGGGGCGACGTAGCCGGGGGTGCCGTTCCAGCCGCCCGTCCGGGTGATCTGGGTCTGGTCCTCGCCGCGCGCGATCCCGAAGTCGATCAGCCGGGGGCCGTCGGGGGCGAGCACCACGTTGGCGGGTTTGACGTCGCGGTGCTGCACGCCCTGCCCGTGCACGTCGGCCAGGCCGGAGGCGAGCGCCGCCAGCAGCCGCAGGCACGTGCCGGCGGGCAGCGGCCCGTGCCGCTCCACCGCCTGCCGCAGCGTCGGGCCGGGCACGTACTCGGTGGCCAGCCAGAACGGCGGCGCGTCCAGCCCGGCGGCCACCATCGCCGCCGCGTGCCGGGAGCGGACGCGGGCCACGGTCCGCGCCTCGCGGCGGAACCGGGCCGCCGTCTGCGGGTCGTCGAGGCCGTCCCGCACCACCTTCAGGGCGATGTGCCGCCCGCCGTCGGCCAGCGCCAGGTACACCAGGCCCATGCCGCCCTCGCCGAGGCGGCCCAGCAGCGGGTAGCCGCCGACGGCGGCCGGGTCACCGGGCCGTAGCGGCAGCATGTCGAACCTCCGAGGGGATCACGGCCGGAATGATCTCAGTCCGGCCGCGGTCCCGTCACTTGCAGAGCTTGCCGGTGGCGGTCTCGGCCTCCACCTCGGGGGCGGGCGACGCGGGCTGGTCCCGCTTCCTGGCGACCTTGACCTTCTTCGCGCCGTCCCAGTCCTGGCCCACCAGCACCTGGACGCGGGTCCCCAGGGAGTCGACCTGCTTGAGCCTGGCGCCCGGGATCGCGGCGGCCAGGGTCTTGGCCGACTCGGCGCGGTCCGGGCCGTACTGGATCAGCGTGGTGGCCTGGCCCCGGCGGGCGACGCCCGGCACGACCGTCGTGCGGAAGCCCACGTCGCCCAGCTCGGCGGCGGCGCGGCGGGCCAGGCCCCGGGTGCCGACGGCGTTGAGGACGCGGACCTGGACGTCCTCGGGCGCGACCGTCGGGGCGTCGGGGTCCTCGGTGGCCGTCGGCGACGGCTTGGGCGCGGCGGGCGGCTTGGTCACCGGCTGGTCCCGGGAGATCTTGCCGAACAGCTCGCCCGCGCGCCGCTGGTCCCACAGCACGGTGGACTGGGGCTGGGCGGAGTTCCACAGGGTGACGTTGTAGCCGGGGTTGGCCAGCGGGACCTTGGCGAAGGTGACGCTGTCGGTCGACAGGTCCTTCATCTGGTTCACCAGGCCCGGCAGGTTCTTCTTCAGCTTCTCGTCCACGCGCAGCGACTTCACGGCCGCGTCCAGGAACCGCGCCGACTTCACCGGGTCGCTGAGCGTCCGGGAGGACAGCGCCTGCTTCATCATCGACGCCATGAACTGCTGCTGCCGGTCGATCCGCCCCAGGTCGCTGCCGCCGGTCAGCGTGTAGCGGGCGCGCGCGAAGCTGAGCGCCTTCAACCCGTCCAGATGGGACTTGCCCGCCGGGATCTTCAGCCCGCTCTTGGGGTCGTCGATCGCCTGCTCGGTGCACACGTCCACGCCGCCGAGCGCGTCGACCATGCTGACGAAGCCGTAGAAGTTGACCTCGACGTAGTGGTCGATCGCCACGCCCGTCGCCCGCTTGACCGTGTCGACCGTCAGCGTCGGCCCGCCGAACTGGTACGCCCAGGTCAGCTTGCCCGGACGGGCCGAGACCGGCTGCCCCTTCGGCCCCTCCGAGCCGTTCGACCGGTGGGCCGGGATCGTCACGTGGGAGTCGCGCGGCAGGTTCACGACGGTGATCCGGTCGTGGTCGCGGGAGACGTGGACCAGCAGCATCGTGTCGGAGCGCTCGCCCGGCTCGCGGCCCAGCCGCGCCGCCTTCTGCTGCTCGCGGGTGAGGCCCTCGCGCCGGTCCACCCCGGCGACCAGGATCGTCATCGCGCCCTTGGGGTCGTCCCCGCCCCGGCCGAGACCGCCCACCGACACGCTCTTCAGCGCGTCGGACACGTAGTTCTGGAACGCCCACGCCCCGCCCGAGGTCAGCAGCACGAACGCCGACATCCCGCCGGTCACCATCAGGAACCGGCGCTGCCGCCGGGCGTTCATCACCGCGCGCGGGCTGAGCCCCGGCTCCGGCCGCCGCGGGCCGCGCCGTGTCTCCACCGGCACCCGCGGCGCGGGAACGCCGTCGACGGTCACGCCCTCGACCGGCCCGTCACCGTCGGACGCACCGCCCTCGGCGGCGGCGTCACCGCTTCCCGGACGCGGCCTGAAGTACCGCTCCAGCGGGTCGCCGTCGTGCCCGTCTGCCATCGTCGCCGTCGCCTCCCGCAGCTCGCCCCCGGCGTCGTCCGACGCGAGTCGTCCCCACTCTAAAGTGACGGACACCGGGACGTTCGTTACCCGGTGTCCGTGTCGCCGCATTGGCGGGGAGCCCCCAGCGGGAACCGAGGGGAGAGCGCGCGGGATGCTGGTAACGTGGCGCCGTTGTGACCTTCATCCCGGTGTCCCCCGTACCCGGGTCCTGTCACAGGCGAGCGAGCAAGGAAGGAACGTGGCCTTCTCCCGGCACGCCCGGCCGGGACCGGCCCGAGGGACCTGAATGAATCCGTCTCCCCACGCGCACGGCGCCCCCACCGGCGCCCCGCAGGCCGCCGTCGGCGCCCGCACCTGGCCCGCCGTTTCGGTGATCATGCCGGTGCTGAACGAGCAACGCCATCTGGCCGACGCCGTCCGCCGCATCCTCGACCAGGACTATCCCGGCGAGCTGGAACTGGTGCTGGCGATCGGCCCGTCGCGGGACCGCACCGAGGAGATCGCCCGCAAGCTCGCGGCCGAGGACCAGCGGATCAAGGTGGTGGCCAACCCCACCGGCCGCACCCCGAACGGCCTCAACATCGCGATCAAGGCGTCGCTGTACTCGATCATCGTCCGGGTGGACGGGCACTCGCTGCTGCCCGACGACTACGTGCGCGCCGCCGTCGAGACGATGGAGGAGACCGGCGCGGACAACGTCGGCGGGATCATGGCCGCCGAGGGCACCACCTCGTTCGAGAAGGCCGTGGCCCGCGCCATGACCTCCCCGCTGGGGCTGGGCGGCGCGCGGTTCCACACCGGCGGCGAGGCGGGCGAGGTCGAGACGGTCTACCTCGGCACGTTCCGGCGCAGCGCCCTGGAGCGCGTCGGCGGCTACGACGAGACGTTCACCCGCGCCCAGGACTGGGAGATGAACCACCGCATCCGCCAGACCGGCGGCAAGGTGTACTTCACCCCCCGGATGCGGGTCGCCTACCGGCCCCGCCCCAACCTGAAGGCGCTGGCCAAGCAGCAGTTCCACACCGGACGCTGGCGGCGCGTGGTCGGCCGCGAGCACCAGGGCACGCTGAACCTGCGCTACCTGGCCCCGCCGATGGCGGTGGTGGCGATGGCGGCCGGCACGGTCGCGGGCGCGTTCGGTTTCTGGCCCGGCTGGATCCTGCCCGGCGGGTACGCCGCCGCGATCGTCCTCGGCGCGGCCGTGGAGGGCCGGGGCCTGCCGCCGGGCGCGTGGGTGCGGCTGCCGCTGGTGTTCGCCACGATCCACCTGTCGTGGGGCGTGGGCTTCCTGACCAGCCCGCCCGGGCTCGGCCAGCAGAAGCCCGAGAAGCGGTGAGCTGATCCGAACCAGGACGCGCCGCCTCACGTCTCAGAGAGGGGCCGACGGCTCCCACCGTCGCTCCCTCAGGAGGTGGGCATGTCCAACGGTGCGCGACACGGGCTGGGCGCCGTCGTCGGTCTGATCGCGACGCCGGTGCTGGCGGGCACGCTGATGCTCGGCCTGGAGCGGGCCGCCCGGTACGCCCGGACGCTCGAGCTGATGAGCCTCGAACGCACCGCCGGGCTGGCGCTGCTGGTCGCGGCGGCGGCGCTGGTGGGGCTGCTGGCGGGGTCGCGGCTGTCGCCGCTGGCCTCGCTGATCCCGGGGGCGGCGTTCAGCCTGCACGGGCTGGCGTGGCTTCTGTCGCCCACCATCATGCTCGACATCCTCGACCTGCTCCCCAAGCCCCTGAACCGGGGCTACCTGCTGCTCGAACCCCAGGGCGTCGGGACGCTGGTCGGGGTGGCGCTGCTGGTCGCCTCGTTCCCGCCGTCGCGGTGGCGGAGCGGCCGGACGGGCCCACCGCCCGCCGCGCCCCCGCACGCCGCCATGGCCCCGCAGGGCGCGGTTCCGCCGCTTGCCGACCCCGGCAGCCCGGACCGGCCCGAGCGCCCGGCCATGCCGTTCGGCCCGCCGCCCGCCGGGCCACCGCGGTCCGAACCCGGGCAGGGCACGCCGCCGTACCCGCCGCGCCCGCCGGGCCGCCGCGACGGTGACGATGACGACGACGGGCCCGGCGAGTGGACGCGGATCTACGGCGGCCGTTGACGGTCAGCCCGTCAGCGCCGCCGCCGTGCCGGGAACGTCGTTGACGACCAGCGCGTCCACGCCCGCCTTGGCGTAGTCCACGGCGGCCTCCGGCTTCGGGCACCAGACCAGGACCTCCAGGTCCGCCTTGTGCGCCACGTCCACCACGTGGTCCAGCGGGCGCAGCCGCGTGTCGGGCTGCTCGAAGCCGCACGAGGCCGTGTGCACGCCGACCGCCTGGAACCCCAGCCCCGCCGCCGCGGGCACGCCGTGCCACAGCGGGAACCGCAGCCACGTCAGCAGCCCCACCGGGACCTCGGGGACCTCCTCGCGCAGGAACGTCAGCAGCGACGGGTCGAACGACGTCACCAGCAGCGGCCGCCGCGCCGCCTCCCGCCGCAGCACCGGGGCCAGCAGCGCCCCGGTCCGCCGCGCCGGGGCGTCCACCGCGTCCTCCAGCACCGTCTTGACGTCCACGTCCACCGGGACGCCCGGCGGCAGCGCGTCGAACACCTCCACCAGCCGGGGCAGCCCGCTGGCGGCGGCGGTCGCCTCGACCAGGAAGCCGCCGTCGGCGCCGGTCGGGTCGTGCCGCAGCACCAGGTCGTCGTCGGCGGTGCGGGTCACGTCGATCTCGACCCAGTCCGCGCCCGCCTCCAGCGCGGCGAAGATCGACGGGAGCGTGTTCTCGGCGACGGTCGCGCCGTCGGGGGTCGTGACGTCTCCGGAGCCGGAGCCACGGTGGCCGACGACGGCGGGCGGGGCGTTGAAGATCACTGGGCCTCCGGGGGGTTCTCGGTGGCGAGGTGTTCGGCGATCACGATGTCCAGCGGGTGGGTGACCTTGAGGTTGCGCTCGCTGCCCGCCACCACCCGGACGGGCACGTCCGGAAGATAGCGGTGCACGATGCCGCAGTCGTCGGTGGCGCGCAGGTCGGGGTCGGCGAGGGCCAGCTCGTAGGCCTTGCGGACGGTGTCCAGGCGGAAGCCCTGGGGGGTCTGGAAGCGCAGCAGCGTCTCGCGCGGCGGCATCGCGGCGACCACGCCGCCGGCGACCTCCACGATCGTGTCGGAGGACGGCACCCCGACGGCCACGGCCGCCTCGGTCTCCAGCGCCGCCAGCACCCGGTCGATGGTCGCGCGGTCCACGAACGGCCGCGCCGCGTCGTGGAACAGCACCCGCGTGTCCCCGGGATGGTCGGCCAGTGCCCGCAGCGCGGCGGCCGTGGAGGCGGTGCGGGTGTCGCCGCCCTCGATCACCCGGGACGCCTTGCCGAACGGCTCGGCGATTGCGGCGGCGGTCCGCAGGTGCCCGGCCGCCATCACCACCAGCACCTCGTCCACGTCCGGATGCCGGTCGAACGCCTCGATCGACAGCGCCAGGATGGGCCGGCCGCCGACCTCGATGAGCTGCTTGGGCGTGGCCGCGCCCATCCGCTGCCCGACGCCGCCCGCCAGCACCACCGCAACCGTCCGCATCTGTTTCCCACTTCCCTCGTCCCCGGGGCTCCATGCCCGGAGATCCGTCACATCGAATGCGTCGAGTCATCGAACCGCTACGCTGTGCAATCGCCCGTTCCCAGTCCCGACCCGGCGGAGGCGCCGATGACCGTAGCGGTAATCATCGCG
Organism: Actinomadura kijaniata NBRC 14229; assembly: GCF_001552175.1. GTDB lineage: Bacteria > Actinomycetota > Actinomycetes > Streptosporangiales > Streptosporangiaceae > Spirillospora > Spirillospora kijaniata. The sequence continues at coordinate 27,728 of NZ_BCQR01000105.1, read as the reverse complement.
ACCGGACGGGCCGCGGGGCCCGGGGATCCCCGGCCCGCGGCCGCGCTGCCCTGGGGGAGCGGCCCGGAGGCCCCCACCCTGCTGGCCCGGCTGCGGAAGCAGCTCGCCGGGCTCAACGTACCGGACCCGCAGGTCCTCACCCGGCCGGAGTTCGCGCCGCTGCTGCGCAAGGACGGCCACGACGTGACCGAGTGCGCCGACCCCGCCGCCGACCTCACCGAGATCGCCCGCCTGGCCCGGCGCGGCGCCGGCGCGCCCCTGCTCCTGCTCCCGGGCGACCTGGCGATCAGCACCGAACTGCTGACCCGGCTGATCCGCGACGCGAAGGGCCCGGCGGCCGCCCTCGCCGTCCCCCTGGCGCCACCCGACCCGCCGACCGGCGCACCCACCACGGGCCCGCCGAACGACCGCCCGCCGGTCCGCGTCATCCCGTCCCCCACTCCCACCGAACCCACCACGCCCGAGCCCACCGAGCCCCGCACGTCTGCCCCTGAGCCCGCCGCGCCCACGCCCGAGCCCACCACGCCCACTACCGGCCCCGGCACGCCCGGACCTGGCACGCCCGGACCTGGCACGCTTGCTTCCGCGCCCAGCACGGCCAGCCCCGCGTCCGCCGTGCCTGGTCCCGCGTCCGCCGTGCCTGGTCCCGCGTCCGCCGTGCCCGGTCCCGCGTCCGCCGTGCCCGGTCCCGCGTCCGGTCCCGCGACCGCCGCGTCCGGGGCTGAGGCTGCTTCGCCCGCTTCCGCGTCCGCCGCGCCCGGTCCCGCGCCCATCGCGTCCGGTCCCGAGGTCGTCGCGTCCGGGGCGGTGCGGCCGGGCGGTCACGGCACCGCGGTCGTGCGGGTCGAGCGGGGGCGGATCGTCTCGGCCGGGTCGCCCCGGCATCGGGTCAGCGGTCCCAACGCCGCCTCCCCCGGTGTGCTGCGCGTCGGCCGCACCCGGCTGGAGGAGCTGGCGGAGATCGCCGAGAGGCTGGCGATCCTGCTGGAGGTCCCCGGTGCGATGCCCCTCCTGCCGGACGCCGCGCGCGAGGCCGAGGCCGTCGAGTTGCTGCTCGTCGGGCTGGTCCGCTCCGGCGTCCCGGTCGCCGACCACTCCGACCCGCGGCTGGCGTGCGTGCGCGCCGACGACCAGCACGCCGCCCACGCCGCGCACGCGGCCGTCACCGCCGTGGACGAGGACCGGGTGCGGCTGCGCGCGGCGGTCAAGGACGACGACGGGTTCTTCGCGACCTACGCGGTCAGCGGCTACTCGCCGTTCCTGGTGCGCCTGGCCGCCCGGCGGGGGCTCACCCCCAACACCGTCACCTGCATGTCCATGGGCCTGGCGGTGCTGGCGGCGGTGTGGTTCGCCGACGGGACCCGCGCCGGGATGGTCATCGGGGCCGCCCTGTTCCACCTGTCGTTCGTGCTGGACTGCGTGGACGGCCAGCTCGCCCGCTACACGCGGCGGTTCAGCCCGCTCGGCGCGTGGCTGGACGCGGTCTTCGACCGGGCCAAGGAGTACGCCGTGTACGCCGGGCTGGCGGTCGGCGCGGGCGTCGCGGCCGTCGGCGACCCGGTCCACGCGGGCGACGTGTGGCCGCTGGCGGTGGCCGCGATGGCGCTCCAGACCGTCCGCCACATGATCGACTTCTCGTTCGGGGCGCGCGCCGAGAGCCCGCCGGACCCGCCGCGGGTGATCCCGCTCACCGTCCGCGACGACGCGCGCGACCCCGGCCCGGAGCCGGGCGGCGTGGCCCGGCTGTCGGCGCGGACCTCCCGGGTCCGGGCGCTGCACTGGGCCAAGAAGACGGTCACCCTGCCGATCGGGGAGCGGTTCGCGCTGGTCGCGGTGACCGCCGCCGTCGGCAACGCCCGGTGGACGTTCACGGCCCTGCTGCTGTGGGGCGGGCTCGCCGCCGCCTACACCCTGACCGGACGAGTGCTGAGGACGATCTCCCGATGACCGCGCCCGCCCTTCCCGCCCCCGTGGACCCCGCCCCGCCCGCCCCGCTGCGCCGCCACCGCGACGACGGGCCGCTCTGCCTGGTCCTGGGCGGCCTCGCACGGGGCCAGCTCCCGCCGCTGCCCGGCATGCTCGTCGCGCTGGCCGTCACCGCGTTGCTGCTGGTCACCGGGGTGGGGGAGCAGCAGACGCCCGCGCTGTTCGCGCCGGTGGCGGCGCTGCTGCTGACCGGGCCCGCCGCGACCCACCCGCACCGCGGCCGGCTGGACTGGCTCGTCCCGCCCGGAATCCGCGCGATCGAGTATGGTTACCTCGCTGTATTGGGGTTCGCGCAGAACGTGTCGGCGCCGCTGGTCTTCGTGCTGCTCGCCGTTCTGGCGTTCCACCATTACGACACGGTGTACCGCACCCGCCAGGGGCTCCGCGCGCCGGAGTGGCTCTTCCGCGCCGGACTCGGCTGGGAGGGCCGGATGCTCCTAGTAGCCTTTCTCGGGCTCTCCGGACTCCTCCCGTTCGCGTACGCTTCACTTGCCGCTTACCTTGGCGTGTTGTTCGCGGGTGAGAGCGCCGTGTCATGGGCGCGTACCGGTCGCGGCAGCGGCGTGATGGTCGATCTGGAGGAAGAGAACACATGATCGGGATGGTGCTCGCGGCGGGAGCCGGGCGGCGACTGCGCCCCTACACCGACACACTGCCCAAGGCCCTGGTACCGGTCGATGGGGACACGACCATCCTGGACATCGCGCTGGGCAACCTCGCCGAGGTCGGCCTGACCGACGTGGTCATCGTCGTCGGGTACTGCGCGGGCGCGGTCGAGGAGCGCAAGGCCGCCCTGGAGGAGAGGTACGGCGTCTCCATCACCCTCGTGCACAACGACAAGGCCGAGGAGTGGAACAACGCCTACTCCATGTGGCTGGCCCGCGAGCACTTCGCCAAGGGCGTGCTGATGGTGAACGGCGACACCGTGCACCCCGTGAGCGTCGAGAAGACCCTGCTCGCCGGCCGCGGCAAGTCCGACATCCTGCTGGCGGTCGACGACGTGAAGAAGCTGGCCGACGAGGAGATGAAGGTCATCCTCGACGACCAGGGCCACCTGTCGAAGATCACCAAGCTGATGGACCCGGCCGACGCCGCCGGCGAGTACATCGGCGCCACGCTGCTGGAGCCCGCCGCCGCCGAGGCCCTCGCCGACGCCCTGAAGGCGACCTGGGAGGCCGACCCCGACCAGTACTACGAGGACGGCTACCAGGAGCTCGTCAACCGCGGCTTCGCGATCTCCGTCGCGCCGATCGGCGAGGTGGCCTGGGTCGAGGTGGACAACCACGACGACCTGAACAAGGCCCGCGAGATCGCCAAGAGCTACTAGCGGACGTTCGCGGCCGTCGCATGGAGCATCCCCCGGGCCTCCGTGCGGCGGCCCGTCCGTCTGCTCCGCCGACCATCGACCCGACCGAGGAAGGCACATGCCCCTGCTGTCGCGGATGCTGAACGCACCGCTGTCCATCGACGTCCGCCGCGGCGCCATCGCGGGCCTGGGCGACCTTCTCGCCGACCGGCGCATCGCCACCGAGGGGCGGGTGGCCATCGCCGTCGGACCCGGCCAGGGCGACCAGATCGCCGAGCACGTCCGGCCGTCGCTGAGCCAGTGCGAGGTGTTCCACGTCGACGGCGGCACCGTGGACGCGGCCGTGAGCCTGGGCACCAGGCTGCGCGCCGGCTCCTACGAGGCGGTCGTCGGCATCGGCGGCGGCCGCACCATCGACGCCACCAAGTACGCCGCCACCCTGTCGGGCATCCCGATGGTGTCGGTCGCCACCAACCTCTCCCACGACGGCATCTGCTCGCCGGTCGCGTCCCTGACCCACGAGAAGGGCAAGGGGTCGTTCGGCGTGGTCATGCCGCTGGCGATGGTGGTGGACCTGGACTACGTGCGGGCCGCCCCCGACCGCCTGGTGCGCGCCGGGATCGGCGACGTGGTCAGCAACTTCTCCGCCGTCGACGACTGGCTGCTGGCGGCCGAGGAGTGCGGCGAGCGCGTCGACCGCATGGCGCTGACCGTCGCGCGCACCGCCGCCGAGGCGCTGCTGCACCAGCCCGAGTCGATCGAGTCCGACCGGTTCCTGACCGTGCTGGCCGAGGGGCTGGTGCTGTCGGGCATGGCGATGTCGTTCGCGGGGGACTCGCGGCCGGCGTCCGGCGGCGACCACGAGATCCTGCACGCGATCGACCAGATGTTCCCCGGGACCGCCAACCACGGGGAACTCGCGGGCATCGGCGCGGCGTTCTGCTATCACCTGCGCTCCACGCACCTGGGGTCCGGCGCCGAACGGCTCACCGAGATCCTGACCTGCCTGGAGCGTCACGGACTGCCGCGTTTCCCCGCCGACGTGGGGTTGAGCGTGGAACAGTTCACCGAGGCGGTCCTGTACGCGCCGAACACCCGGCCGGGCCGCTATACGATCTTGGAGCATCTCGGGCTCGACAAGGACGCGACCCGCGAGGCGGTGGAGGAGTATGTCCGGGCCTATGGAGACTGAGCGGACCGCATCGGAGGCCGTCCCCCCGGCCGACGGGCCTCCCCCCGGCGGCGGCATCCGCGCGGGCGACGACCTGCGGCCCTCGCGCAAGCACGCGAAGGTCGCCGACGTGCGCCGGTACGGGCAGCCGCCCGGTCTGAAGGAGCGGCGCAACGAGGAGCACTGGGCGGGCCGCCTGTACATGCGCGACCTGTCGCCGTTCTTCTCCTGGGTGGCGCTGCGGATGGGCTTCAGCCCCAACCAGCTCACCTACCTGATGATGATCAGCGGGGTGCTGGCGGGCGTGGTGGTGTCGCTGCCGTCCGGGCCCGGCACGGGCGGGCTGTGGACGGCGCTGGGCGGCGCGCTGCTCATCCAGGTGTACCTGCTGCTGGACTGCGTGGACGGCGAGGTCGCCCGCTACCTGCGGCAGACGTCGGTGGCCGGGGTGTTCCTGGACCGCATCGGCCACTACCTGTCGGAGATCGCGCTGCTGATCGGCCTGGGCTTCGCCGCGCAGGGCGCCTGGACCAGCGGCGGCTACGTCGAGCTCGGCATGGTCGCCGCGATCGGCGCGGCGCTGATCAAGGCCGAGACCGACAACGTGGTCGTGGCCCGCGCCAAGTCGGGCCTGCCCGCCGACCCGGCCGGCGGCGACCGCGCGCTGCGCCCGCGCTCCACCCGGATCGCGCTGGCCCGCCAGGCGGCCTCCATGCTGCGCTTCCACCGCATCATCGGCGCGGTCGAGCTGTCGCTGCTGATCGCGGCGGCGGCGGCGGTCGACCTGCTGATCGACGCCCGGACCCCCGTGGCGCTGCGGGTGCTGACCGTCGCCGTCGCGGCCGTCGCGGTCCTCCAGACCCTGCTGCACCTGATCAGCATTCTCGCCTCCCGGAGACTTAAGTGAGCTCTACCCTGGACGAAGGCGCTGCGCAGCCGCACAGCGAGCCTTTTCGTCCCCGCGAAGGCGGGGGTGTTTCGCTTTCCGTCATCGTCCTGACGATGGGGAACCGGCCCGAGGAACTGGCCCGCGCGGTGCGCAGCGCCCTGGACCAGGAGCATGTGGACGTCGAGGTCGTCCTGGTCGGCAACGGCGTCGACCCGGCGGGCGACCAGGCGGAGAAGGACCCGTTCGACGACCCGCGCGTCCGGACGGTCGCGCTGCCGAAGAACGTCGGCATCCCGGCCGGCCGCAACCGGGGCGTGGAGGCGTCGTCGGGCGATGTGATCCTGTTCCTGGACGACGACGGCTGGTACCGCTCGACGCGGCTCGGCGCGCATGTCCGGGACCGGTTCACGGCCGAGCCGGACCTCGGGATCATCTCGTTCCGCGTCCGTGACCCCGAGGGCGGCCGGGGCGAGCGCCGGCACGTGCCGCGCCTGCGCGCGGGGGACCCGGAGCGGTCCTCGGAGGTGACGACGTTCCTGGGCGGGGCGTGCGCGGTGCGGCGCGCCGCCTGGGACGCGGGCGGCGGCCTGCCCGAGGACTTCTTCTACGCGCACGAGGAGACGGACCTCGCCTGGCAGGTCCTCAACGCGGGCTACCGGATCGTGTACGACGCCGCGGCGGTGATGTTCCACCCGGCGGTGCTGCCGACGCGGCACGAGATGTTCTACCGCTACAACGCCCGCAACCGCGTGTGGCTGGCCCGCCGCAACCTGCCGTGGCCGCTGGCGTTCGCGTACCTGGCGGTGTGGGTCGCGATGACCCTGCTGCGGGAACGCGGGATGAGCGCGCTGCGGCCGTGGTTCAAGGGGTTCGCCGAGGGGTGGCGCAAGCCCGCCGGACGGCGCCGCCCGATCTCGTGGAAGACCGCCTGGCGCATGACGCTGACGGGCCGCCCGCCCATCATCTGACCCGGCACGACCGACGCCCGCCGCGAACGCCCGCGGCGGGCGTTCGCGTTCCGCGGCGTTCGCGTCAGCGGGTGACGGAGGACAGGATCAGGTGGGTCAGCTCGGCGGTGATCGCGTCCAGGGGGATGTCCTGGCCGCGCGCCGACCAGTGGTGGACGAGGTTGTTCACCGCGCCGATCAGGGCGATGGCCGTCAGCCGGTAGTCGCGGTCGGGCGCCTCGTCGCGGGCCACGGCCTGGTCGATCAGGGAGAGGATGGTCCGCGCCCAGCGTTCGCGCAGCTCCAGCCGGCGCCGTTCCAGGTCGGGGCTGACCCCGATGACCTCCACGAACCCGAGCCGGGCCCAGCGGGGGTCGCCCGCGTGGGTGGTCACGAACGCGCGCACGGCACGTTCCACGCGTTCGGGGAGGGCGGCGCCGGACGCGGCGGCGTACGCCTCGGCGACGGCGGCGAGGGAGCGTTCGTTGAGCCGCCGGAACAGGGCCAGCAGCAGTTCCTCGCGGCCGCCGAACTCCTCGTAGAAGTTGCGGGTGGAGACCCCGGCGGTGGTGCAGAGGCGTTCGATGGAGGTGGCGGCGTACCCGCGGGTGCCGAACAGCTCCAGGCCGGCCCGCATGAGGCGTTCGCGCCGTTCGGCCCGCCGCTCCTCGGCGGAGCGGCCGCCGTAGCCGCGTTTGGGGGCGGGGTTCCGGCCGCTCATGGACCTCCTTCGGGCGTGCTGCGCCCAGCGTAACCAGGGGAGGGGCGTGGCCGGGACGGGGGCGTTCACCCGGCCTGCTCCGCGGTCCTCGGGGGGCTCGCCGGGGTGTCGAGGACCTTGCGGGTGACGCGTTCGGCGATGGCGGCGACCAGGGTGCGGGGGCGGCGCGGCGTCAGGTGCGCGCCCAGGGCGTTGCCGAGGCCGGGGGTGACGTAGGCGCGGTCGCGGTCGAGGGCGCGCAGCGCGGCGCTCACCACCGGGCGCGGGGCCGTCATGGAGCCGGTGACCGCGGCCTTGCGGGTGCCGATGGTGTCGAAGAACCCGGTCTCGACGGGGCCGGGGCACAGGGTCAGCACCCGGATGCCGCGCCTGCGGTACTCCTGGCGCAGCGCGAGGCCGAAGTTGAGCACGAAGGTCTTGGTGGACGCGTAGACGGCGAAGTACGGGGAGGGCTGGAAGGCGGCGGTGGAGGCGACGTTGACGATCGAGCCGCCGCCGCGCCGGAGCATGCCGGGCAGCAGTTCGTGGGTGAGGTCGACGAGCGCGACAACGTTGACCATGAGCTGGTCGTGGTCCCGCTCCCCGGGGATGTCCTCGAAGCGGCCGCAGGTGCCGAAGCCGGCGTTGTTGACCAGCAGGTCGACGTGCAGGCCGCGGCGGGCCAGCTCCGCGCCGACCCGGCGTCCCGCGTCGGGTTCGGAGAGGTCCTGGACCAGGACGTGGGCGCGGACGCCGTGCTCGGCCGAGAGGCGTTCGGCGAGGGCGACCAGCTTGTCGCCGGACCGCGCGAGCAGGACGAGGTCGTTCCCGCGGGCCGCGAGCTGGGCGGCGAACTCCTCGCCGAGCCCGGAGGAGGCGCCGGTCACAAGGGCGGTGGTCTGCATGGTGGTGCTCCTTCGTCTCGCTGGCAACTGATTCGAGACAGTACACGTTTCTGAGCTAACTGCAACAGTTGTGATGCAGATAAGTGGATTGCTGGCACCTTGGTGTATCGTCTGGCCGGGTCGCTCACGTGGGGGCTGCCGTGGAACGGACAGGGGAACGGAACGTTGAGAGCTGACGCGGAGCGCAGCGTGCGCGCCATCCTGGAGGCGGCCGAGGCCCTGCTCGCCGAGGACCCCAACGCCTCCATGGAGCAGATCGCGGCGGCCGCCGGAGTGGCCCGCACCACCATCCACCGGCGCTTCGCCAGCCGGCAGGCGCTGGTCGAGGAGCTGGCGGCCTCCGCGGCCCGGCGGCTCGCCCGGGCGGTGGAGGACGGACGGCCCGACACCGCCCCGCCGCTGGTCGCCCTGCACCGGATCACGGCCAACGTGTTGCAGGTCAAGAGCGCCTGGGGCTTCGCCCTGGGACTCCCGGCGGCTCCCGGCGGCCCGGCCGACGTCCTCCACCGGGACATCGCCGACCGCTGCCTGGCGCTGTTCGCCCGCGCTCAGCGGGACGGGCTCATCGACGCGGCGGCCGACCTCGACTGGGTGCGCCGGGTCTACTACGCCCTGATCGGGGAGGCCCTGCACGGCGACACCGGCGGCACCGACCCGGACACCCTCGCCGTCCGCGTCGTCGACAGCCTCCTGTACGGCGCCGCGCCGCGCTCCCGAACGTCGGCCTCCGCGCACGCGTCGTGATCGGGTGATGCGAATTCCCGTCACTCCGTATTTTGTGACACCCCATTCTCGGAGACCGGCGCCACGAAATTGATTCATCTCGTCGCCGCAGCTCAGAACTGAGCTTGCAAAAAGGCGGAGGAGAGTGGTGTAGACCTACTGTGGCCAGCGGCGATCGGGGGTCTTGGCATTCCTTCCCGGCGCGGACATGATCTCGTTCACCGGGCGAGAATTTCGGCATTCACGGGCCCGAACGCTCCCGCGCCCGCCGTTTCTCGCATGCTCTCGACCCGTCCCCCGACACGGGGATCCAAGGGGAAAGCGTGAACGAGCCGACACGACGAACACCCGCCGAACGCCGCCGACCGGCGATCCTGGTCGCGGCCTCAGCGCTCATCCTCACCGGCGGCCTGACCGCCGTCGTCCCGGCGGCCGGCGCGGCGACCGCGGCCCCGGCGGCGACCGCCGACGCCCCCAAGCCGCCGCCGCCGACCCGGGCGGCCGGCCAGCGCGTCACCGACACCGCCGACTGCGCGCCGTCCTCGCTGGACGCCAGGTCCGCGAAGGCCAAGCCGGTCACCGACCCGCGCGCGCCCCGGGAGCTCCGGGGCAAGAAGGTCATCTCCTGCGTGCAGACGAACGTCCCCAACGCCTCCAAGGAGAGCACCGACGCGCGCGCCGCCGCCCTGGCCGCGCAGCGCGGGCAGGCGGGCGCGCCCGACGAGGAGACGCTGCGCACCCGGCTGAAGGCCGCCCAGGCCGCCCGCAAGGGTGACAAGGACGCCAGGGCGAAGCTCGCCGACAACCTCCCGCTCCCGGACTGGTGCCACGACCACGCCTTCGACGGCTGGTGGGTGCTCCGCACCGCCGAATGCCAGATCGCCGACATCACCGTCCTGTACTTCGCGGAGACCAACGGCCGCCGCGTCCACGTCGGCACCGCCAAGGCGCTGGAGTTCTCCTACAACTACACGAGCTCCGACATCGACACCTTCGCCTCGCAGATCCGCGTGGTGAAGTACTGGGGCGAGCGCGCCGGGAGCACCGACTTCTTCTCGAACATCTACGGCTGGTCGACCTGCTCCGGTGACTGCAAGCAGAACTCCGACAGCGGCCTGAGGCCCGGCCGGTTCGCCCGCGACGTCAACAACGACGGCCAGGCGTTCTACGACAACACCCGCACCGAGACCGGCGGGATCGGATACGCCACCCCGAACTGGCACTGGTTCGTGCACCTGGTCTTCTTCCTACCTTCCACCACCCGGAACCAGCCAGACCCCCCGCGCATCCGCTGCGACAACGCCTTCTCCACCGACGGCAACGACCTCGGCGACCCGGCGTCGTCCCGGTCCGCCGGCGTGATCGGCAACGGCTGCGTGGTGCCGTCCTACGTCCCCACGTGGATCGTGCTGAAGAACGGCCTGTACCCGACGGTCGCCTACCACGTGGAGGCCGCGCAGAAGTCCGGGCTGCCGGGCGCCTACCCCAACGGTCCGGTGCTGCACCGGTTGCAGGACCCGGCCAAGAAGCGCCAGAACGGCGACACCGCCTGCCCACCGGCGCCGACGTGGGTGCGGCCCGCGGGCAAGTCGTGCGACGAGTACCCGATGCGCTCCACCTACGAGGGCGCCAGCACCGCGCCCACCCCGGGCACCGCCAGGTCGTTCGCGCCTCCGACGCAGAACGTGCCGGGGGTCGGCGAATGGTGCGAGATGGACGCCGCGTGGAACGTCCCCACCGGCGTGACCGGCCCGACCGGCTGGTCGTCGTGCATGCTGCCCGCCCGCGACAACTCCGGCGCGGGAGCGCTGCTGGGCGGCTTCTACAAGTCCAACCGGGTGCTGGACAACGACCCGTTCCTCGTCTGGCCGCAGTGACCGGATGAAACGGCCCGCGCCGTCACCCCGCCGGGGTGACGGCGCGGGCCCGTCCGGCGGAGCATGGATCCATGGCATCGAGCGCAGCGCCCGCCGTCCGCGTCACCGGAACCGTGACGGTGGAGTACAACCGGTTCACCGTGGCCGCGCCCGGCGCGTCCCCCGGATGCCTCGACCTGCCCCGCAACGGCCTGGTCGGGGCGCCGCTGGAGGCCCGCCCGTTCGAGGCGGGCACCGTCGCGGTGATCGCGACCGGCGTCGCCTACGACGAGGTGGCGGTGACCGCCGAGGTGTGGACCGGCGAACCGCCCGCGCTGGACACCACCGGCTGGCAGGACGCGGCCGTCATCACCGTCGACTGGCCCGGCGGCCAGGTCCGGCTGCTCGGCGAGGACACCGTCCCGCCGTCGGAACTGCCGCTGGGCGGCCTGCCCGCCGGGCGGTACCGGCTGCTGGTCGCGGGCCGCCACCGCGACGAGGGCGAGGCGCGCAGCGGCGCGATGCCCGTCGAGGAGTACCTGATCCGGCTCTGGCCCGCGTCCTCCACGGGCGAGCGGGTGCTCAAGGCGACCAGCGCGACCGGCGCGATGTGGCGGGGCGGCTAGGTGGTGTTCTGGGTTTGGGTCATGTGGGGGCTGGCAGGCTGCGGAGCCAGATGAGGGCCCCGCACAGGTGGGGCCCGGCCTGGTGGCTTTCGGGGTCCTCGTCATAGCGGGTGGCCGGCCCGCGCCATTGCTCGGACTTGTTGATGTATCGCTTGACGGTGTCGCGCTGCTTGTAGGGCGCGGCCCCCTTGCGTTTGCGGTTGGCGGCCTGGTGGGCCTTTTCGGGGATCACCGCTTTGACGCGCGGCGACGCAGGTAGGCGCGGTTGGCCTCGGTCTGCTTTTGGTGGCCGAGTAGGCGGCCCACGGCGGCGTGAAGACGTATGAGCAGCTCACTGTTCAGGAGGCTGCGCAGGCTTTTGGCGGGCTGAGAGTCCATGGTTCTCCTCATGTAGGCCCGCTCGGCGTGGGCCGGGCGGACGAGGGCCGATCGGATCCGGGCGCAGGCGCGAACGGCTAGTTCGGCTGACGAGCTCTGCCGCTACGGCGGGTACGGGTCGAGCACGGGCTGCTGCGCGCCGCTGAGCAGCGCGGCCGTGCGTGCCGGCTCGTGTTCCGGTGCCTGGCTGCGCCTGGCCCTGTCGCCGCTGAAGGTCTCGATCTGAGGTGTCGTCGAATAGGGGCCGAAACGCTTCTCGCCGCCCGATCCAAGTAGAGGTGTAAGGGCGAACGACGAAGGGAGCGAGGCCAGTGCGCCTCAACGACGACCCCGCGGCCTTTGAGGCCTTCTATCGCCGCCACGTCGATGCCGTCATGAGATTCGTGGTCCGGCGGGTGAGCGACCCTCACCTCGCCGCCGACCTGACGGCGGACATCTTCCTGGCGGCCCTTGACTCGGCGCACACCTACGTGCCCGGCCGGGGTAGCGAGCTCGCTTGGCTCTACGGCATCGCACGCAACGTCGTATCCGCCCAGCACCGCAAGGCGGCCATCGAGGCGCGGGCGACCAGCCGCGTCGCCGGCCGCCGACTGATGGACGACGACGATCTCACCAGGATGGAGGAGCGGATCGACGCCGAGCGCCGGATGCGCAACGCCTTGGAGGCCATGCAGGGCCTTCCCGAAGGCGAACGCGCCGTGCTGGAGCTCGTCGCGATCGATCAGCTCACCGTCACCGAGGCCGCCAAGGCTCTGGGCATCAGGCACGTGACCGCACGCGTCAGACTGCACCGCGCCCGGCGCGCCCTCGAGAACGTCGCCTCGCCATCGGCCGTGTACCAGGAAGGACGGATATGACCAACTTCGAAGATCGCCTTCTCAGTGCACTCAAGGACGAGATCACGACGAGGAAGGCAGAAGATCAAATGACAACTGTGACACCCGTGCGACGCACCCGGCGCATCGTGGGACTGTCCGCCGCGGTGGCGGGGGTCGCGGCGGCCGCCACCGCCGTGGTGGCGCTGACCGGCGTGACCGGCAGCACGGCGTACGCGGTCTCCAAGGGCTCGGACGGCACTGTCGACGTGCAGATCAACTCGTTCGTCGACCCCGACGGCTTGGAGTCCGAGCTGGCCGAGGCCGGGATCAAGTCGGTGGTGGACTACCTCCCCGCGGGCCAGACCTGCAAGCAGCCCCGCGGCGAGAACGGGGCCGCGGACGGGAAGTTCGCCGCGGGTGTCAGCAAGGCGGGTGGCGGGATCGCCTTCAAGATCAAGAAGGGGCACGTCCCCGCGGGGTCCACACTGGTGCTGGCCATCACGAAGAGCGAGGACGGCGAATCCGCGGCGCCGTCCACGACCTCCCTGCAGATCGTCAAGGGGACGGTCACCCCCTGCCAGCCCACTTCCGCGCCCGCGATCCCGCCCGCTGACAACGGGACCGGCGGAACCACGGACAAGCAGGACAACGGTCCCACCGTCGACAACGGCACGGAGGAGGGAAAGGGCGTCACCGACAAGAACGACTGACCGCCCCATCCGAACGGCTCCTCACCGGTAGACCGCTGGTCCGGCGACTTCCCGCCGGAAGAAAGCGGCCCGCCCGGCGGCCCCCTCCCGAGCAGCGGGGGGCCGCCGGGCCCTCCGTCGTCACGGTAAGTCATGATCCTGTTACGGTCGTTTAAGGCCGCCCGGAGAAGACCTGGACGGACGCAGTGAATCCGTACGCCTGGTTGCGCCCGGCCACCGGCCCCACCTCGCCGGCCGCGAAGGACCCCGCCACCCCGATGGGCCCCAGCGTGTCCCGCAGCGTGACCGCGTCGTGGTCGGCGGTGCCGAACTCCGCGGCCAACGCCTCGACACCGACTTCCTGCCGATCGATGACGCACGACGCGCGGTCGATCTGAGCTCCTGGAAGTCGCCGGTGGATCACGACCGGTCTCTCCGCCCCCTCGCCGCGCTCGGCTACGGCATCTTGATCGCTAGGAACGATCAACCGTAGTAAGCCGGTGGCGGCCGTAGACGGCCGGACGCGACGAGAGAGGCCCGTCACCGCGTTTCCGCTGGTGACGGGCCTCTTCCTGCTGGTGTGGCAGGTGCAGGGTTCGAACTTGCGTAGGCGGAGCCGACGTGGTCCTCGTGGAAGTGGGTCAGCACATCCGCCGCAGCTCGACCGGGTCGCGGCCCAGCGCGCGGATCGCGTCGCCGACCAGCGGAGCGGAGCCGGGGAGGCCGGTGTCGACCAGGGTGAGGCCGTCGGGGGACTCCCACAGGTAGGCGTGGCCGACGGGGAAGCGGAGATGGCGCAGCCGCGGGGCGAGCGTGATCGCGTCCATGGGGTGACCGTAGGCCGTCGCCCGGCCGGAGCCCAGGGCGCGCTGCTCACGGCGGATCAGTGGTGCTCCAGGAGCTTGGTCAGCAGCCGGACGAACAGGCGGCGTTCGTCGGGGTCGAGTCCCCGCATGAGGGAGTCCTGGACGTTGGCCAGGACCGCGTCGAGCTCGGTCAGGCGGCGTCGCCCGGCCGGGGTGATGGTGACGATGTTGCGGCGGCGGTCGCCAGGGTCGGGGGAGCGGTCCACCAGGCCCTGGTCGGCCAGGGCGTTGAGGGCGGCGACGACGTCGCTGCGGTCGATGGCGGTGCGGCGGCCGAGCTCCGCCTGGCTGGCCGGGCCGAACTCCGCGAGCGCCGCCAGCAGCCGGTAGTGGTAGCCGGGCGTGTTCGCCTTGCCGAACTCCTCGGCGATCAGCCGCCGGGAGTGCAGCGAGAGCTGGTTGACCAGCCAGCTCGGGGACGTGCGCAGGCGTTCGGGGACCGGGTCCATGGGCTCCATTCTAGGGGTTGACGTTGGGGCGACCAACGTTCAAACTGATGGCTCCACCAACATTGGCATAACCAACGACTGGAATGATCATGACCCCCTTCACGATGCGCTACCCGCGGGCCGACCTGGACGACCTGGCCCGCCGCCTGGACCGCGTGCGCTGGCCCGACGAGGTGGCGGGCGAGGACGGCGCGCGGGGCGTTCCCGGCGACCGGATGCGGAAGCTGGTCGAGTACTGGCGGGACGGGTTCGACTGGCGGGCGGCCGAGGCGAGGTTCAACGCGTTCCCGCAGTTCACCACCGAGATCGACGGGGCGACGATGTACTTCCTGCACGTCCGCTCCCCGCGCCCGGACGCCCTCCCGCTGATCATCACGCACGGCTGGCCGTCCTCACCGGCGGACTTCCTCGACGTCATCGAGCCCCTCCGGGAGGACTTCCACCTGGTGATCCCGGCGATCCCCGGCTTCGGCCCGTCCGACCCCACCCGCGACGGCGGCTGGGACGTCCACCGCGTGGCGCGGGCCTGGGCGACGTTGATGGAACACCTCGGCTACGACCGCTACGGCGCGCAGGGCGGCGACTGGGGCTCCCCGATCTCCCGCCTCCTCGCGGCCGAGGCCCCGGACCGCGTGGTGGGCGTCCACACCAACTACCTGGGCGTCCCCGCCCCCGCCGACCTGGACGCCCTGACCCCCGACGACCGGGAGCGCGCCGACCAGATCAACCGTTACCTGGCCGAGCCCGCCGGTTACTGGCGGATGCAGGAACACCGCCCCCAGACCCTGGCCTACGCCCTGGCCGACTCCCCGGTGGGCCAGCTCGCCTGGATCACCGACCGCATCGAGGCGTGGGCCGACCCGGACATCGGCGTCCCCGACGACCACATCCTGACCACCGCGACCCTGTACTGGCTGAGCGGCACGGCGGGCTCCTCCTCCCGCCTGCACTACGAGTCGGGCAGCGGCCGCCGAGGAGCCCCGATCCCCTGCCCGGCCCCGCTGGGCGTGGCGGTGTTCGCCAACGACCTGATCCGCCCCATCCGCGAGGTGGCGGAACGCGCCTACGACATCGTCCACTGGAGCGAGTTCGAAAGAGGAGGCCACTTCCCGTCCCTGGAGACCCCCGACCTGCTGGTGAAGGACATCAAGACGTTCTTCAACTCCCTGCCCTAACGGACCCCACTCGGGAAAGCGGCGACCAGAAGCAAGCTGCAACGCCTCATAAGCAACCGGCCAAAGAATCACCGACAACCACTGCCACGCTTCTCGTCCCGATCGGATAAGGGACTCTCGCCGCGCCACTGTGACCACCGAAGCAACCACATCCGTCACGACCTCTGATGGACGGCTGTTTTCGCAGCTAAACTGTGGCTGGACTCGCTGCGTGACTGCCGCGCTCCCACAAGGACCGCACAACCTGGCGCCACGTCCGATATGACCGAATCCAATAAAGTGCTCGAAAACCACCGCTCGCCCGCACAAACCCGCAGGTCATTCAGCGTGCTCCCCGCGCACGCGGGGATGGTCCCGGCAGGCCGACTCGTGCGAGGGACAGCGGTGAGTGCTCCCCGCGCACGCGGGGATGGTCCCGTCGCCGTTGCGGAGTCCGTGTGGACGTTCATGTGCTCCCCGCGCACGCGGGGATGGTCCCGGCCAGCGCCGCCGCGCGTTCGGCCGACCGCTGTGCTCCCCGCGCACGCGGGGATGGTCCCGGCTTCCACGACTACAGCGACAAGTTCCATCGGTGCTCCCCGCGCACGCGGGGATGGTCCCCAGTGGTGGAACCAACAAACGAACCAGGAGATGTGCTCCCCGCGCACGCGGGGATGGTCCCCGGAACCGAGACGCCCATCTTCGCCAGGCCATCGTGCTCCCCGCGCACGCGGGGATGGGCCGCCGTTGGGGGCGTCAGGGGTTGGTGGTGGCCACTCGTTGGGCGAGGGCGCGGTTCATCGCGTGGAACTGCGGGAGGGTCTTGTCGTTCAGCTTGTCCGCGAAGAACGGCACCAGGACGCCGGTGAACTTCTCGCTCTGGGTGAGCCGGACGCGACCGGAGCCGATCGGTTCGATGACGAAGCGGTGCTCACCGGTGAAGACTCCGCCGGGGGCGACCTTGCCGACCCAGCGGAACTCGCGGCCGGGGGTGGCCTCCAGCACGGTGGGCGTGAAGGTGGTCTCCCCGTCGGCGTCGCGCATGACGTTGCGGAGGGTGGCCCCCTCCTGGACCCGGCCGCTGGAGGAGATGATGAACGGATTCCACTGCGCGTAGGCGGGCAGGTCGGTCAGGACCTTCCATACCTGGTCGGGGGTGGCCTCCATCTCGATCGAGGCGCTCAGGTTCAGGGGGCGTAGGTTGGTCCAGGTCGCATAGCCCGCCAGCAGCGCGGCGACGGTGCCGAGCACGATCAGCGAGCGGCGGCGGCGAACGCGCGACGACGGCGGGGCGGCGGCGGTCGGCGTGGACGTTGCGGTCACGTCGGATTCTCCTTGGGGGGCAGGACGCCGGTGAGGGCGGCGTCGACCAGGCGTTCGGCGTAGGCGCGGTCGATGGGGCGGCCGGTGATCAGGAGTCGGTAGTACAGGGCCCCGGCGAGCTGGTCGAACAGCAGGCCCGGGTCGGCGTCCGGACGCAGGTCGCCGCGCCGGCGGGCCCGGTCGATCAGGTCGAGGACCAGTGCGTTGCGTTGCTCGAAGACGGCGCGGACCAGCTCCCCGATGTCGGGGTGGCGGGCGGCCGCGCCGACCAACTCGCCCACCAGGCCCGCGGAGGGGTCGTCCGGACGGTCGCGCGGTCCGGCCTGCCGGGTGCGGTTCAGGCCATTGGTGATCTCTTCCAGGTAGTCGACGAGGTCGGCGCGCAGGTCTCCGGTGTCGGGCACGGGGACCTGCTGCTGCCAGCGGGTGACCACGGTGATGGCCAGGTGGTCCTTGGTGGGCCACCGCCGGTACAGCGTGGTCTTGGCCACGCCCGCGGCCTCGGCGACCTTGTCCACCGTGAACGCGGCGTACCCGTCGGCCAGCAGATGCTCCTTGGCCGCCAGCAGGATCCGCTCGTCGGCGGCGGCGTCGCGCGGTCGACCCCGCCTCGCCCCTGCAGGGGACATGCCACCTCCATTTCGATACTCGTGTTGCGTAAATCGACGATAGACCGCCGAGGAGAATTTCGCAACGGTCGTATCGAAATCGGTCGGGTGAGGACCGCGGAGGCGCGCTGGGGCCGGGGACGCTGCCAGGGGCCCTCTCGCAGGTGCGGGGACAGCCCGCAGCGGAAGCGGTGGGCCCCGATGACGGACGCGTGCCGCGTGGCGGTCAGCGCGAACGCGGTGAGGAGCCGCAGGAGCGCCGGGCATGCCGGAGGGCGGCTGCCTTAGGTGGGTGGCAGTGCACATGCTCCGGAGATGACATGCGTACGAAAGGTCGCGTTGCGGTTCGTACGGCGCGTCGACGGGGTTCGCCGACCGTTGCGAGCTGTCCGGCTTGGTACCGGCGTGGCAACTGAGGCGGTGAATGCGGTCATGCGGGACCAGTGGTCGAGCGGGTGAACCTGATCGGGACGTGGCGCTCTCCGCGCATGCGGGGATGCTTCCCCTGGCTGATCTCGCGGCGCTTCGCGGTGAATTCCCGTGCCTGGCGACGTGCTCTAGAGAAGGGCGCCCCTCGCTCTGCTACGCGCGGGACGAGGGGCGTTTTCTGCGTTCAGGCGTTCTTGATGTGCTGTGACAATGCGCGGGCTTCCTCGCGGCTGATGAGCAGCAGGCCACCGTCGGGGTTCTTGCTGTCGCGCACGCCCACGGCGTCGCCGAGACCACTGACCTCCACGCAGTCGCCGCCTTGCGTGTTGCTGTGCGCCGCCTTGAGCCATGTCGTCTTGCTGAGATCCATCGCTCTTTGGGTACCTCTCGTATTAGCTCACGCGAAGCCTTCGCGCTTGCATCCTCGTTTTGCAGGGCGGCAAAGAACAAACTTCGAGCGGCCGGTCTGGAGCACGGTTGCAAACGGTTCCCGACCCCATCGCAGACGCCGGTTAGGTGTGCTCTGAGGGGGCTGCGCTCGCGGGAATGGTCCTCTGGCTGGTCTTTCGGCGCTCCACGAGGGCTTGTCTGCGGCTGGCAACGTGCTCTGGACGGGGACACCCCTCGCTCTGCCATCGCGAAGCGGGGGCGTTTCCTGTGTTACGGGGTGTTCTTGATTGCGGCAGTGATGTGGTGGAAGTTGTTACGTTCTACGACCAGTCGGGGGCCATCCGGGTCCTTGCTGTCACGAATTGCGACCACCCCGGGAACGGCGGCGACTTCTACGCACTGGTCACCCTGCGCGGAGCTGCGGGAGGATTTCCGCCAAGAGGCTTCACTCAAGTCCATCGTTCTTCGAGCACCTTCCTCATCAGGGAGCGTGTGTCTCTCACGTTCAGCGCTTCGCCCTGGAGTCTAGCGAACGACTTAGAGAGCCCCGCTAGCTGGTTCTCGTCGGTCGTCGTCTCGCCCCCCATCGCGTTCACGATGTAAGCGGCTTCGCTGCGGTCTTCTTGCGTGGCTATGCCGAAAGGCGCACGGGCTTCTTCGACATAGACGTCCATCGGGATGACCTGGAGGCAGATCTCATCCTTGTGTGAGAGTTCAAGCAAGTGCTCTAGTTGCTCATGCATGACTTCCTGGCCGCCGACCGGACGATAGAATACGCCTTCTTCTAGAACGACAAATATTTGAGGGCATGGAACGGACATTACTTTCTGCTGTCTGCCCATTCTCACGGCGACGCCTTCTGGTCTCTTGATGAGAGCGGTCGCGTAGGCTTCGGTCTGGAACAGACCGTAGACGATGTGGCTCTCGTAAGCGCGGAGAACCGCTGCGGTGGCTTCCACCTTCGGGAACTTGACGAAGTGCTTCGGATATTTGGTTCCCCGGATCAGTTCATCCCATGTCGCTTGTAGCTGGGTGCCGGTTCCCAGCTTCTCATCGAGGCGTTCTGCGAAATCCCTGCGGCATCGGGTGACTCCGCGTTCCACCTGCCCGATGTAGCTACGTGTGACGTTGACCAGTGCGGCTAGTTGCTCCTGGTTGAGTCCGGCTGCCGTCCGCAGCGTCTTGATCTCTCCGCCGAATCCGAGCAGTTCCGGGCTGATCTTCTTCGCGGCCATCGTGCGCTCCTGGTCGGTACCGATGCCGGTAGCTATTGGTACAGCATTGCTGCTGACTTCTTGTTGCCCTAGTACCGTACTCGGCTCGTGCGGGATTGTGGGGTGCGTCACACAACATGCATGGAAAGCGACGATCCGAAGGCGGCAGCCATGATCACTGCACCTCCGCCAGCCGCGAGGACCGATCTGTCCATTCTGGTGCTTACTTCCACGCCCGAAGCGATCAAGACCGCGCGAGATTTCGCTCGACGTTGGCTCGAATGCAAGGGGGTTGATCATGCTGCGGTGCAGGTCGGGCTTCTCGTGATCAATGAGCTCGTCACTAACGCCCATAAGCACGGCAGTGGGCCCGGGGAGGTGATCTCGGTTCGGCTGTATCTGTCGGACGTTGGGCCGGTCGCTGAGGTGCGGGACGGTAGTGACGCCGAGCCTCGCGCGCTACCGCTCACGCTCGACTCGTTCTCGGGGCGTGGGCTGGCGATCGTTTCGGAGCTGGCGAAGGCATGGGGGTTCCGGCGTCTGGCGTCCGGGGGCAAGGCCGTGTACGCGGTGTTGAGGGAGGCGACGGCATGACGCCTGTCGACGTTCTCCTGTCGATCCTGCGGGAGCTGTTTCCGCGATGGGACATCTGGCATGAGCGGGGCGTGTGGCGTGCGGACGGGTTCGTGCTCGTCAGTGCCTCGTCCGTTGACGGGCTGGTCGAGCATCTGGCGGGCGCGGATCCCGACGCGTTCGGAGAGGCCGCTCGCAGGCTCGCGAAGGGCATGCGGGGTGCGGCATGAGTGCCGATGCGTTCTGCGCGTGGGAAGACGAGGAGGCCGAGACCCTTCGCTTGGTGGCTCTCGCGGGGGCGCTCAAGCGGGTTGGGGCGCCGGTGTACGCCTCCCTGTTCACTCCGATGTGCGTCGCTCCGTATCTGGACGTGGCGTACGTGAGTGCTCGTGTCCACAACGCCGCGACGGTGTGCGTGTTCGGTGACTGGTTCGTCTGCTTGTTCGGCCTGGTGTCCGCGACCGATGTGGAGCGGGCCGCGCGGACGTTGGTCGAGGTGCTGTCGGTGGTGTCTCCGCCTCGATCGTGAGTAGAGGGAAGTCCACCCCCGACCTGGTGGAAGGTCCAGTGAGCCCGGGATGGCGCGCCGGAATCGTTGGTGGCGAGCGACTCCGACGAAAAGAGGGCGTTATGGGCAACAGCAGGAACGGGCGGCGGGTGCTGGGGGCGATGCTTGCCGGGGGCGGGCTGGTCGTGGCCGGGCTGGGCGGGACGGCGTCGGCGGCGGACGGCCTGGTCGTCGCGACCGACAAGGGGGCCGTACGGGGCAGGGTGGTCGAGGGCGTTCGGGAGTTCCAGGGGATCCCGTACGCGGCGCCGCCGGTGGGTGAGTACCGGTGGGGGTCGCCGCGTCCGGCACGCGCGTGGGGCGGTGTGCGCGACGCGACCAGGCCCGGTGCCTCGTGTGCGCAGAACGAGGGGCTCCTCGGCGAGAAGCGCAGCGTCAGCGAGGACTGCCTGTTCCTCAACGTCACCAGCCCTCGGCGGGCCGGGCGGCTGCCGGTCATGGTGTGGATCCACGGCAGCGGGTTCCGCAACGGGTCGGGCGCGCTCTACCGGCCTTATGAGCTGGCCAGGCGTGGCGACGTGGTCGTGGTGACGATCAACTACCGGCTCGGGATCTTCGGGTTCCTCGACCATCCGGCGCTCGACGGGGGGACGGCGCGCCACCGGGCGGGCAACTTCGGGCTGGAGGACCAGCAGGCCGCGCTCCGGTGGGTCCGGCGCAACGCCGCCGCGTTCGGCGGGGACCCGGGGAACGTCACCGTCTTCGGCGAGTCGGCGGGCGGCGTCAGCTCCTGCTCGCAGCTCACCTCGCCGGCCGCCGCCGGGCTCTTCCAGCGGGCGATCGTGCAGAGCGGGCCGTGCACCGTCATGAACTGGCCCGACTGGGACGGCACGCTCATCCCGACCGGGAGCTGGCTGCCGCGCCCGCGCGCGACGGCGGAGAGGCAGGGGCTGTCGGTCGCCGCCGACCTCGGCTGCGCCGACCCGGCCACGGCGGCGAAGTGCCTGCGCGGCCTGCCGCCCGAGAGGCTCCTGCCGAAGTCGGAGTTCGGGTTCGCGCCGGTGTACGGGGGTGGCGGCGTCCTGCCGCTGTCGCCCGCGGAGGCCATGGCCACCGGGCGGTTCAACAAGGTCCCGGTGATGCACGGCATGACGCGCCACGAGTACCGGACGTTCGAGGGCGTGCAGCAGGGCTACGGGGTGCCCCCGATCAGGGACGAGGCCGAGTACGCCAAGCGGATCGTCGCCTACGTCGGCAAGGACCGGGCGCCGAAGGTGCTGGCCCGGTATCCGGCCGCGCGCTACGGCTCGTTCAGCGAGGCCTGGTCCGCCGTGGTCACCGACGCCAACTTCGCGCGTTCGGTGGGCGACGTCAGCCGCGCGCTCTCCGGGCAGGTGCCCACGTACGCCTACGAGTTCGCCGACGACAGGGCACCCTGGGTGTCCACCGCCCCGCAGCCGGGTTTCCCGGTCGGCGCGTTCCACGCGGCCGAGTTGCAGTACCAGTTCGACACCGACTACTTCGCGGGACGGCGGCTCGCCCCCGCGCAGCGGCGGCTCGCCGACCAGATGACCCGCTACTGGACGCGGTTCGCCCGCACGGGTGACCCGAACGGCCCCGGCTCGCCCCGCTGGCGCCCGACCGACGGCGACACCGCCCAGAGTCTGGCCCCCGGGAAGGGCGGCGTGCGGCCCATGGACTTCACGGGCGACCACGCCTACGGGTTCTGGCGGTCCCTCTACCGCTGAGTCGGGGTGGCCTGGGCGAGCAGCCCGTCGACGAAGGCCCCGAGGGCCTGGGCGTAGGTGTCCTGGGCGGCGAGCTCCGGCCACTGGTCGCCCAGGGCGGCCAGGTAGGGGAGCCGGGAGGCGTCGATGCCGGTCTCGAAGAAGGTGTCGCGCCCGGCGGCCGGGGACCGGTCGCCGTGCCGGTGGACGGTGTGGGCGCGGACGAGGATCTCGCCGACGGTGTAGTACCAGAGGCTCCGGAACAGGTGGACGGCCTGCGCGGGGGAGCAGCCGTGCTCGATCGCCGCGGCCACGATGGTCTCGACCACCCGCAGGGCCGGTTCGCCGAGGCGGGCGAGGAAGCCGTCGGTGGTGAGGATCTCGGCGGCCCAGGGCCAGGTGGCCAGCGAGTCGTGCATGGCGACGGCGGCGGCGACGATGCGGTCGCGCGGCTCGCCGGGCGGGTCGAGCCGGAGGGTCTGCTCGGTGTGCTCGTTGAGCAGCTGGACGAGCAGGTCCTCCCGGTCCCGGACGTGGTGGTACAGCGTCGTGGTCCCGATGCCGAGCTCGGCGGCCAGCCGCCGGACGGTCAGCTTCTCCCAGCCGTCCCGCTCGATGATCCGGCGGGCGGCCACCAGGATCTCCGCGCGTGAGGTCGCCGGTGGGCGGCCGGTGCGGCCGCGGGGTCGGTGGGGTCGGGGCACCGCCCCATCATGCCGTTCCCCCGTCCCGCCTGCGAAACCGGCGCCCGTGTCGACAGCGGCCGATCTCCGCAGTACTTTAGGAACATGTTCGGGAACATGTTCCTAAAGTCATCGCGGGGACGCCGATGACGGTGCGGGAGGCGGCGGACGTCCGCACCGGCCCGGTCCTGGCCGTGGTGGCCGTCGTGCAGTTCATGGTGTCGCTGGACCTGTCGGTGGTGAACGTGGGGCTTCCCCGGATCGCCGCCGGGCTCGGCTTCGGCGAGGTGGGCCTGACCTGGGTGATCCACGCCTACGCCCTCACCTTCGGCGGGCTGCTCCTGCTGGGGGGCAAGGCCGCCGACCGGTACGGCCGCCGGCCGGTCCTGCTGCTCGGGCTCGGCCTGTTCGCCGTCTCCTCCCTGCTGGGCGGCTTCGCGCGGGAGCCCGCCGAGCTGGTCGCCGCCCGCGCCGCGCAGGGCGTCGGGGCCGCCGCGCTGGCCCCGGCCGCGCTGGCGCTGCTGACCGCGACCTTCCCCGCGGGCCGGGCGCGCGTGCGGGCCTTCGGCGTGTGGAGCGCGACGAACGCCGCCGGGGGCGCCCTCGGCGTCCTGATCGGCGGCCTGCTCACCCAGTACGCCGGCTGGCGCTGGGTGATGTTCGTCAACGTGCCGATGGCCGCCGGTGCGCTGGCCCTGGCCTGGTGGGGCGTGGCCCCCGGCCCGCCCCCGGCCCGCGGCGGCCGCCCGGACGTCGCCGGGGCCGTCCTGGCCACGGCGGGCATGACCCTGCTGGTGTTCGGCGTCGTCCGCACCGACCGGCACCCGTGGACCTCGCCGGTCACGCTGGCGACCCTGGCGGTCGCCGCCGCGCTGCTGGCCGCCTTCGTCGGCGTCGAGCGGACCACCGCCCGCGAGCCGCTCGTCCGGCTCGGCCTGTTCGCCAACCGCTCGGTCGCCGGCGCCAACGCCTACAACCTCCTGGTCGGCGCGGCCATGGCCTCGACCTTCTACTTCGTCTCCCTCTACCTGCAACGCGTGCTCGGGAACGGCCCGGCGCTGACCGGGGTCGAGTTCCTGCCGTTCGCGCTCGGCGTGGTCGCCGGTTCGGTGCTGGCCATCAGGCTCGGCTACCGGCTGGCGCCGCGCACGCTCCTGGCGGGCGGCGGGGCGCTCACCGCGGCGGGGTTCGCCTGGTTCGGCCTGATCAGCCCGGACGGCGCGTTCCTCACCGACGTGCTGGGGCCCTCGATCGTCGCCAGCGTCGGCTTCGGGCTCTGCCTCGGGCCGGTCGTGTCCACCGCCACCGCCGGGGTCGCGCCGCACGAGAGCGGCACCGCCTCCGGCCTGCTCAACAGCTCGCGCCAGATCGGCGCCTCCCTCGGCCTGGCCGCCCTCGGCACCGCGGCGCACGAGCGCACCGGGCGGGCCGCCACCCCCGCGGCCCTCACCGACGGCTACGCGCTCGGCCTGACCCTCGGCGCCGTCCTGCTGGCCGCCGCCGTCGTGATCGCCCTCGTCGTCCTGCCCCGGACCGGCGCGCCGCCGCGGAGCGACGCCGCCCGGAACTGACCGACCTCTCCCACCTGCGCGGGGACCCTCCCCGTCGCACATGACGACCATGAAAGGACAGGTGTCGTGAAGACCCGACTAGTGGCATTGGCCGGTGCGGCCGCGCTGGGCATCGGCGCGGTCACGGCCGCGGTGGCCCCCGGGCCGCACCGGAGCGGGACCGCGCTGGCCGGCGGCACGAGCCCGTCGGCCGGCCTCGACCCCGCGAAGCTGAAATCCGGCCTGGACGCCGTCCACCGCGCCGGGACGCCGGGCGTGTTCGCCGAGGTGCGCGACGGCGCCCGGGTGTGGCGCGACGCCTCGGGGGTCGCCGACCTCAGGACCGGCCGCCCCGTCACCCCCGGCATGCGGCAGCGCGTCGGCAGCATCACCAAGACCTTCACCGCCGCCGCGATCATGCAGCAGGTCGAGCGGGGACGCATCCGGCTCGACGCGCCGATCGGCGACTACCTGCCGACGCTGGTGCCGGGCGAACGCGGCCGGAAGATCACGGTCCGGATGCTGCTCAACCACACCAGCGGCCTGCCCGAGTACCTGCCCTACGCCTTCCCGTCCCTGCGCGACTTCCCCGCGCCGAGCGCGTCGGGCAGGAGCCTGGACGACAACCGGTTCCGGCGGTTCAGCCCGGCCGAGCTGATCGGCATGGGGCTCGACGCGCCGGCCGCGAGCCGCCCCGGAAGCGTCCCGGGCGTGTACTCCAACACCAACTACCTGCTCCTCGGCCGCCTCCTGGAGCGGGTGACCGGCACCAGGGCCGAGACCTACATCACCCGGAACGTCATCCGGCGCGCCGGGCTCAGGCACACCGCGTTCCCGACCGGGACGCGCGTCAGGGGCCCGCACCCGCGGATGTACGAGGCGTTCTACGGCATGATCGACCCGCCGCGCGACTACAGCGTCTACGACATGTCCTGGGTGTGGATGGGCGCCGACCTGATCTCGACCACCGCGGACCTCGACCGCTTCTACCGCCGCCTGTTCACCGGCGGGATCGTCAGCCGGTCCTCGCTGGCGCAGATGCGGCGCACCGTCCCGGTCATCGGCCAGGACGGACAGAGCCGGTTCGACTACGGCCTCGGCCTGCGCCCGTTCCAGATTCCCGGCTGCGGCACCCTGTGGGGCCACGACGGCACGGTCTGGGGAGCCCAGACCATGTCCCTGACCAGCGCCGACGGCAGGCGGCAGATGTCGCTGGCGATGAACCTCGTCCGGTGGAACAGGTTCGACGCGTCGGGGAAGCCGCAACCCCACCCCATCGACGGCGCGCTGGCGTCGTTCTACCGGCAGGCGATGTGCGGGAACGCCCCCTGACCCCCGCCGGCCGTCTCCCGGAGTAGGAAGGGCGTAGGGAAAGCGGGAGGCGGGTGCGGGTGATACCTGTGTGACCGCCATCCGCGCCATGGAAAGGCATCACATGACAGGGGATCCCCCGCCCCGCCCGGCCGAGCGTTTCGACGAGGTCTTCGACCGCCACTTCGCCGAGATCCACCGGTACGCGGCCAAGCGGCTCGGTCCGGACGCCGCCGCCGACGTCGCGGCGCAGACGTTCCTGGAGGCGTTCCGGCAGCGCCGGCGTTACGACCCGGAGCGCGCCAACGTGCGCACCTGGCTGTACGGCATCGCGACCAAGGTGATCGGCAAGCACCAGCGGACCGAGACGCGGGCGCTGCGGCTGCGCGCCCGCCTCGGCCCGAGCCGCAGCGCCGAGGACCACGCCGAACGCGTCGAGTCGCGGGTCAGCGCCCAGGGGCTGCGGCCCGACCTCGCCGGGGCCATCGCGGCGCTGCCGCGCGGGCAACGCGACGTGCTGCTGCTGGTGGCCCTGGCCGACCTCAGCCACGAGGAGGTCGCGGCGGCGCTGGGGATCTCCTATGGCACGGTCGGCTCCCGGCTGAGCCGTGCCCGAACCAGACTGCGCAAGGCGCTGGGCGGGACCAATCCGATACTCACGTTGGAGGAACAGCATGGATGAGGTGCGGATGGTCCGGGACGCCTACCCCGAGCCCGCCCCGCCCACCGCCCGGGAGATCGCCCGGGCGAGGGCGCTGCTGGACGACCCGCCGCGCCGCTCGCTGCCCCGGCTTCGCTGGCGGCTGGCCTGCGGCGTGCTGGCGACCGGCACCGCGGCGGCCGTGGCGGTCACGTTCGCCGGGGGCAACGCGCCCGCGCCGACCGGCCCGATCACCCTGGACGACCGGGCGGCGGTCCTCGCGGCGGCCGAGAAGGCGGAGCGGCAGCCGGTCGGCAGCTACTGGCACAGCGACGTGGTCTCGGGCCAGTCCTACGTCGTGCGGTCCGGGACCGGGACCTACGCGGTCATCGGCGCGCACAACGAGTCGTTCTCCTGGCACGGCGCCAGGCGCGGCATGGGCGAGAGGTACTACGGCCGCGACCTCCCGGTCCGTCCCTGGACCGCGCGGGACGAGGCCGTGTGGCGCGGATCCGGGGCGCCGTCCGGCATCCGCGTCTGGTCGGGCGACAAGTACCTCACCCTCACCGCCAAGACGACGAAGTGGAGTTCGAGCGGACCGGAACGCGGCACGAACCCCGGCGGCGGCGGGGACTTCCTGGGCAAGTCAGCCGAGGAGCTGCGGAACCTGCCGACCGACCCGGCCAAGCTCACCGAGCTGTTCCTGAAGGGCGGTGGCGGCGGGCTGAACCCGGACGGCACCTCCCCGAGGGACCCCTCCGGGAGGAAGCCGCCCGGGAAGGACCCCTCCGGCGAGAAGAGGGCCGGGGGCGACCAGATCAACAGGGTGTCCAGCCTCCTGCTGAACTCCCCGATGCCGCCGAAGGTCCGGGCGGGCCTGATGCGGGCGCTGGCCGCCCAGCCGGGGATCCACGCGATCGGCCGCACCGCCGACCCGCTGGGCCGCCGGGGGATCGCGCTGGCCGACGACGAACGCGCCACGACGGTCACCGGGGAGTGGGGCGGCCCGAAGGCCGACCGGGGGACCTACCGGTCCCGCGAGGTCGTCGTCTTCGACGAGCGCACCGGCGCGCTGCTGTCCCGGCAGAACGTGCTGACCCGGCCCGGCGGGCCGTACGCGCAGATGAAGCCCGGCTTCATCATCGAGTTCCAGGCCGTCCGCTCGGAAGGGTGGAGCGACACCAAGCCAACGCCGCGGCCCGAGCTGCCCTACAAGTGACCTCCGGCCGATGAGTCCGGCGCCCCGCGAAGGCGGCGGGGCGCCGGACTCACCACGGGTGGGCTGAGAGCGGGCTGGAGGTCGGTTCGG
>NZ_BCQR01000104.1 GCF_001552175.1 Actinomadura kijaniata NBRC 14229 | reverse complement strand
ACGGCGCCGGCGTCGGCGGCGTCGAGCCGGGCGGTGCCCTCGGCTCCGCGGCGGGTGGTGCCGGTGACCTCGTGGCCGCGGGCGCGCGCCTCGGCGGCGACCCGGCTTCCGATCATGCCGGTGGCCCCGATGAGCAGGATCTTCATGGTTCTCCAGTCGCTCGGTGTCGTCCTGACACGGTGACAGTATCCATTGGATACTGGTTACTACAACGTTCCATTGGTACCTTGGGGAAACTATGGAGGACTCCCTGCGTCCCGGAGACGCCTTCGACCCGAACTGCCCGACCCGCCTGGTCCTGGACCGCATCGGCGACAAGTGGTCGGTGCTGGTGGTGCTGAGCCTGCTGGACGGGCCGCGCCGCTTCACCGAGCTGCGGGACACGATCGGCGGCGTCACGCCCAAGGTCCTCACCCAGACCCTGCGGGTGATGGAACGCGACGGGCTGCTGACCCGCGAGGTGTTCGCCGAGGTGCCGCCGCGCGTGGAGTACGCGCTGACGCCGCTCGGCCGTTCCCTGCGCGCCCCGATCGAGGCCGTCACCGCCTGGGCCGAGGCGAACGTGGGCGCGGTCGTGGCGGCCCGCGCCCGCCACGACGAGCGCGTCTCCCCCGCGGCCGCGACCGGCTGACCCCCGGAACCCCGCCCCGCCTTCCGCCGTCCAACCGGACGTAACGCGCACACCGGCGTGCCGCGCCAGGAAACGATCGAATGCGGGCTAGAGTCGCGGGCTGGCGGACCGGCGACGGGGCCCGGACCGGCGACGCGGCTGCGGAGGAAGGCGGGGGATCAGCGGCGATGATGGGCAAGACGCACGCCCTGAGCGGGGCGCTGGCGTGGCTGGGCGCGGTGCCGCTGCTCACCCAGCACGACCTGCTCGGCGACTACGCGGTGAAGCTGTCGCCCGAGCAGATGCTCGCCGGGGCGGTGGTGTGCGCGGGCGCGGCGCTGCTGCCCGACGTCGACCACCACAACGGCCGCATCGCCAACACCTTCGGTCCGATCACCCAGACGTTCTGCAAGTACGTCGGGAAGATCTCCGGCGGGCACCGGATGGCGACCCACTCGATCCTGTTCGCGGTCGCGATGGGCTTCGCGATGGACTGGCTGGCCACCAACTACGTCTACGGCTGGTGGGCGGCGCTGTTCGTCATCGTGGGGTTCGGGCTGCGCGGTGTCGGCTTCGACTTCGAGGGCAGGGAGCCGCAGTCGGCGCTGGCCGACTGCGCGCTGGCGGGCCTGGCGGTGTGGCTGATGCACGACCTGGACATGAGCTTCGTCGGGTTCGCGGTCACCCTCGGCTGCCTGGCGCACGTGCTGGGCGACTGCCTGACGCCGCGCGGCTGCCCGGTGCTGTGGCCCGCGCCGTGGCGGCTGGAGATCCCCCTGGTGCCGCGCACCGACGGCACCGTGGAGCGGTTCGTGGTGATGCCGCTGCTGCTGCTCGGCGTGGTGATCCTGACGCTGCGCTCGGTGCTGGGCGACGTCGCCGCCGACTGGATGCACGCGCACGGCTGGATCGACCGCGGCTGACCCGCACCGCCCCGCGCGGCCGGCCAACGCGGGTCAGCGCAGGTCGGCGTGGTCCGCGCAGCGCAACCGCAGGTCGCCCGGGCGTTTCCGGGCCAGCACGTCCGCTTCCGGGTCGGTCATGAGAAGGGTGCGGCGCACGCCGCGGACCGCCTCGGCCGTGCAAGCGACCTGGCCGAGCGCGAGCCGCGACCAGCGGCGCTTGCTGCTCGTTTCGACCACCAGTTCGCCCGTCGAGCCGATCTCGTCCGCCACCGTGGTCTCGCCGACGTCGTCGGGGGGCACCCCGCCGTACTCGGTCAGGCGCAGTTCGAGACCGCGCGGGATCGCGGTGGTCAGGCCGGCGTTCCTCTCCTCCGTGGTGAGCGGGACGCCGAGCTGGGTGACCCCGAGAAAGGGGTGGCCGGGCAGGCCCGGCCGCCGCACCGGGACCAGGCGGTTCCGTTTCACCAGGTAGATCGTGACCGGCTCGGGGCGGTAACCGGAGACGGGCTTGCTGCCCGCGTCGATGATCCCGGTGGGCCGGACGCCGCAGGCGGCCGTCGCCAGCAGCACCGGGACGAGGGCCGCGGCCAGCACGCTTCTCATCCGTCCCTCCCGTCCGAGCCGTCCAGGCCGTCCAGGCCGTCCAGGCCGTCCGCCTCCTCCGGTCCGAGGGGCAGCCACGCGGTGAAGACCGCGCCCGCGCCGGGGGCGTTGGCGGCCTCCAGCGTCCCGCCGTGCAGCACCGCGTTCTCCCGGGCGATCGACAGCCCGAGGCCGCTGCCCTCGCTGCGGGTCCGGGCGGCCTCGGCCTTGACGAACCGGTCGAACACCACCGGCAGCAGGTCCTCGGAAAGGCCGGGGCCGTGGTCGGTCACGGCGACCCGGAAGCCGGGGCGGCCGTCGCGCTCGGCCGGGCCGTACTCCAGGCGGACCGGGGGCGCGCCGTGCTTGAGGGCGTTCCCGGCCAGGTTGGCGACGACGACGTCGAAGCGGCGCGGGTCGATCCGGGCGATCAGGCCGGCCGGGCCGTCCACCGTGACGCGGCCGGTCCAGCCGCGCGCGGCCAGGGTCCCCGCGACGGCCTCCCCGACCAGCACGTCGTCCAGTTGCAGGGCCGCCGCGCCCGCGTCGAACCGGCTGATCTCGATGAGGTGCTCCACCAGGATCCCGAGCCGCCGGGTCTCCGCGGCGACCAGCCGGGCGGCGGTGCCGCCCGGCTCGGTGGCCGCGGCGTTCTCGGTCAGCACGTCGGTGACGGCGAGCATGGAGGTGAGGGGCGTGCGCAGCTCGTGGGAGACGTCGGCGACGAACCGGCGGGAGGCCGCGTCCATCGCGCGCAGCTCGGTCACCGTGCGTTCCAGGGCGTCGGCGGTGGCGTTGAACGTGCGCGCGAGGTCCGCCAGCTCGTCGCGGCCGCGTTCGGGGATCCGGACCGTCAGGTCGCCGTCGCCGAGAGCGCGGGCGGCGCGGCCGAGCCGCCGCACCGGACGCAGCACGCCGCGCGTGGCCGCCAGCGCCAGCAGCAGGGCCGCGGCGAGGGCGGCGGCGTCGGCGATGACGACCGAACGGGTGAACGACCGCAGCTCGCGCGCCTCGCTCTCCAGGCTGACCGACACGAACACGATGGGCGGGGTGGTGCGCTGCGGCTCCTTGGCCGTCGTGACGTAGTTGCCCGCGTGCGCGCCGATCAGCAGGTAGGGCTTGCCCCGGCGGACGATCCGCTGGAAGACCATGCCCCGCGTGGCGCGCCGGGCGAACTCCTGGGAGACCGGGACGTGCAGGGCGTCCTCCCTGGGGGAGCCGGGGTCCGCCGCGGGGACGGGCACCGCGATCGGGCCGTCGAGCGCCAGCGGTCCGGCGTAGGCGCGCCGGTCGTCACGGCCGTAGGTGAGCCGGAAGGTCAGGTCGCCGGAGACCGTCCCCACGGCGTCGGGCGGCAGCCGCGACGGGACCGTGCGGGCGACGACCCCGCGGACCTCGGTGAGCGCGGTGTCCTGGGCGCGTTGCAGCATCGAGCGGCGGACCAGCACGTAGGCGATGCCGGAGGCGACCACCGACGCCAGCAGCGCCACCGCCACGAACGCCGCCGCCAGCCGGGGCCGCAGGCCCGTGAACCAGTAGCGGGACGGCCTCCGGGGCAGGCGCGGTCTCACGGCGCGGTGAAGCGGTAGCCGAAACCGCGCACGGTCTCGATCAGCCGGGGCGTGGCGGGCTCGTCCTCGACCTTGGCGCGGACCCGCTGCACGCAGGCGTCCACCAGTCGCGAGTCGCCGGGCCGGTCCAGGTCCCACACCGCCGCCAGCAGCTGCTGGCGGGTCATGGCGTGGCCGGGGCGGCGGGTCAGCTCCAGCAGCAGCCGCAGTTCGGTGGGGGTGAGGTGGACGTCGCGGCCGTTCTTGGTGACCTTCAGCGAGCTGCGGTCGATCACCAGGTCGCCGTAGGCGGAGCGGTCGTTGTGCGTCTGCTCGGCGCGGCGCAGCACCGCGCGGATGCGGGCGTCCAGCACGCGCGGCTCGACCGGCTTGACCACGTAGTCGTCGGCCCCGGCCTCCAGGCCGAGCACCACGTCCAGGTCGTCGCCGCGCGCGGTGAGCAGGATCACCGGGAGGGTGTCGTCGCGGCGGATGCGGCGGCACACCTCGATGCCGTCGATGCCCGGCAGCATCACGTCCAGCACCGCGATCTCGGGGCGGCGCGCGCGCAGCGCGTCCAGCCCGTCCTCGCCGGTGGTGCGGGAGGTCACCTGGTGTCCCTGCCGGCTCAGCGCCAGCTCCAGGGCGGCGCGGGCGGCCGGATCGTCCTCGACGAAGAGAATGCTCGCCATCCAGGCATTATCCGGCAAGGAACGATCTTCGCACGGAATGTCACGAGATCCGGACATCTCCCCGACATGATCAGGACAGCCCGCGCCGACGGTGGTGGGCATGATGTTGACGCTCCCTCCCCCGGCCGTCGCCGCCGCGCGCGATCGCCGTCCGGTGCCGCCCCGGCGGCTGGCCCTGCTGCTGGTGCTCGGCTGGGCCGGCCAGGTGTGCGTGCGGCTGTGGATGGCGCGGACCCGCACGGGGCCGGCCGCCGTGCCCGACGAGAGCGGCTACCTGGCCGCGGCGCGCCTGCTGGCGGGCGGCCCCGGCGCGGACCTGTCGGGCCACACCTTCTACCAGGGCGGGTATTCGCTGCTGTTCACCCCCGCGTACTGGGTGACGCACGACCCGGCGACCGTGTACCTGCTGGTGATCGTGCTCAACGCGCTGGTCGGGGCGGCGGTGTTCCCGCTGGGGTACGCGGCGGCGCGGCGGCTGGGCATGGCGCCGGGGGCGGCGCTGACGGTCTCGTGGGCGGCGGCGCTGCTGCCCGCGGTGACGTTCTTCGGAGCGTTCGCGCTGGCCGACGCGGTGCTGCCGGCGGCGTCGCTGGGGTGGCTGCTGCTGCTCGACCGGTTCGCGCGCGACGGGCGGGTCGCGGACGCGGCGGGGGCGAGCGCGGTCGCCGCGTACGCCTGCGCCGTGCACACGCGCGGCACGATCCTGCTGGCGGTGCACTGCGCGGCGCTGGCGGTCCTGGCGTTCCGCAGGCTCCGCCCGGCGCTGTTCGGGATCGCGGTGGCGGTGTCCGGGTACGCGGCGGCCGGGGCGCTGAACGACCGGCTCCGGGCGGAGCTGTACCCGGGCGGCGTGCGGGACCTGGGCGACAACGTCGTGACGCGGCTGACCACCGTCGAGGGCCAGGCGTGGGCGCTGTCGGGCGCGGCCGGGCAGCTGTGGTACCTGGTCGTGTCCACGTGGGGGCTGGGCGGCGTCGGGCTGGTGGCGGTCGCGGCGGCGCTGGCGCGGCGGCGCGCGGCGTTCGGGACGCGGGTGATGGCCGGGACGCTGCTGGTGGTGACGCTCGGGATCGCCTACGCGTCGTCGGCGGCGCTGCCCGACGAGCACCGTGTCGGGAACTTCGCCTACGGGCGCTACCTGTCGTGCCTGGCGCTGGTCCACACGCTGGTCGGGCTCGCGGTGCTGGCGCGCGCCGGAACGCGGACCGCCGTGCGCTGCGCGCTCGGCGCGGGCGCGGTGCTCGCGGTGACGGGGGCGTGGGTGATGGCGTACGCCGGGAAACGGCTGCGCACCCACCTGTACATCGCCTTCGACTTCCCCGAGACCAACTTCCTCACGTTGGACCAGAAGGGGTTCCATCTGCCGGAGGCGTCGCTGGCGGCGCTCGGGCTGGTGGCGGCGTTCCTGGTGGCGCGGAGGTTCGGGTGGACGGCGGTGGCGGTCGCGCTGGCGGCGGTGAACCTGGCCGCGCTCACCTTCACCATGGGGACGTCGTCCAGGCGCGTCGTCCCCGTGCTCCCGCTGCCCGGACCGGCGGCGGGCGGGGTCGCCGTCGACGTCAACGCGCACTGGCGCACCCACGTCAGCCTGGTGGACCAGGTGTGGTGGACGCGCATCGGCCGCGTCGACGTGCGCGCCGGAGTTCCCGCGGACGTCTGCACGGTCGTGGTGCCGCGCGCCGCCGGGGCCGCCGTCGAGTCGACGTGGCCCGGCCACCCCGCCGGATGGCGGGCCCACACCGGTGAGACGGCCGGGCACGCGTGGGTGGCCTGGCGGGCCCCCTCCTGCCCCGCGCGCTGAGAGGGGCCCGGCCGACGCGGCCGGGCCCCTTCCGCTCCCCTCAGAAGCGGACGACCAGCGCGATCCGGTTGTGGTCCACCAGGAACCCGTCGGACACGAACGTCACCTCGCCGCCGTACTCCAGCGTCGTCTCGATGACGTGGTCCACCACGTCGTCGACCACGTCGGCCCCCCGCAGGGCGCCGAGCCTCCCCTCGACCGGGATCAGCTCTCCGCCGGTCGCGACGGCCGGGGCGTAGTAGCCGCGCTCGACGACCAGGTGCTCGCCGCGGCCCTCGTCCACCAGCCGCTTGACCTCGTTGACGCCGCTGGCGTACCGCCGCAGGCCGCGGGCGGCCTCCAGCTCGGTGAGGACCGCCACCTCCCGCAGGTCCTCGTAGGACTGGAGCACCGGCCGGACCAGCTCCAGGAGCCGGGTGGCGGACGCGCCCTCGTAGCTGCCGTCGATGCGGCCCGCGATGGTGATGTCGGGCCCGGCGGCCTCCTCGAAGAACGCCTGGTGGCGGGTCGCCCCCGCGACCACGACCGGGCGGCGGTCGTGCTTGAGCACGTTCTCCAGCGCGGCCACCACCTGCTTCATGTGGTTGCGCTGCCGGCCGTCGCCGTGCGGGACGCCGCGCCGCGAGAGCCGCCCGCCGGCCTCCTCGTCGATCGGCGCGGGCCGCAGCGGGAACCCGTCGTCCGGGTGCTCCGCCAGCGTTCCGGCCTGGCCGTCCCACAGCCGGAAGCAGTCCTCCGACAGCGACAGCAGCCAGTAGCGGGGGCTGCGCACGAACGCGGCCACCAGGTCGCGGGTGGCGAAGGTGGTGTCCACGACGACGCGCTCGTCGACCTTCTGGTCGACGGTGAACGCGTGCCGCTCCCCGTCCGGCGCGGCGAACAGCACCAGGCCGTCCTCGGCGTGACGCAGGTCCACCTCGCCGGCCGCCTCCTCCAGCCCGCGGACGACCTGGTCCGCGGCGGCGGCCGGGACCCGCGTGTCCTCCTGGAGGCGGCGGCGCACCTCGGCCAGGAAGTTGCGGAGGCGGATGGGGTCCTGCCGGTTCTCCGGGGCGCGCCGACTGGTCGGCATCAGCACCGAGACGGCCGGGAAGGCGCGCGGCTTGCGCAGTTCGGACAGAGTAACGGCGTCCATGATCCCCCGATCGGAAGTCCTTCTCCTCTGTTGCCTCTTTTGTAACTAATCGCAGGTAAACGACGTGTAAGCGGGGCTCTAGGATCGCGGCCGCTTCAAGGCGGGGCCGCCCCACCACCAAGATCACCCAGTGGCCGGGCGGCGGCGGGGCTGGATCGCCCGCCGGCGGGGCATGACCCTCGTGGAGGTGGATCGTCGTGCACACCAGGATCGACGCGCGCGCCCGCGCGGGCGCGCTGGCCCTCGCCGGAACGCTGCTGCTGGCGGGTTGCGCGGGAGGCGACACGAGGCCGGGGGCGGCCCCGTCCCGCTCCACCGCGCCCACGGTCGGCGGCGCGGCCGGCCAGCTTGAGCAGCAGTACGAGAAGGTCGTGGCCGACGTCCTGCCGTCGGTGGTGGAGATCCAGACCGACGGCGGCGAGGGCTCCGGCGTGGTCTACGACGACCGGGGCCACATCGTCACCAACGCGCACGTCGTGATGGGCGCCCGCGAGATCGAGGTGCGGGCGGCCAACGGCGGCCGGCCGCTCCGGGCGGAGCTGGTCGGCGCGTTCGCCGCCGACGACCTGGCGGTGGTGCGGGTGTCGGGCGCGTCGCTGCGACCGGCCCGGTTCGGCGACTCGGGCGACCTGAAGGTCGGCCAGATCGTGCTGGCCATGGGCAACCCGCTGGGGCTGTCCAGCAGCGTCACCAACGGCATCGTCTCGGCGCTGAACCGGACGGTGTCCACCAAGCGCGAGGGAGCGTTCCCCGGCGCGACGATCGGCAACTCCATCCAGACCAGCGCGGCCATCAACCCCGGCAACAGCGGCGGCGCGCTGGTCACGTTGAACGGCGAGGTCGTCGGCATCCCGACCGCCGCCGCCTCCGACCCGCAGATGGGCGGCGCGGCGCCGGGCATCGGGTTCGCCACCCCCAGCAACACCGTCAAGGCGATCGCGCCGCAGCTCATCCAGAACGGCCGCGTCACCAACTCCGGCCGCGCCGCCCTCGGCGTCACGATCCGCACGGTCGTGGACCCGTCGACGTACCAGCCGGCCGGGCTGGGTGTGGTGGAGGTCACCCGCGGCGGCCCGGCCGACAAGGCGGGGATCCGTCCCGACGACGTCATCGTCGCGGTCAACGGCACCCCGACCCCGACACAGACGGCGCTGGCGGAGGTCCTGGTGCAGCTCAAGCCCGGCGCCACCGCGAAGGTGGAGGTGCAGACGCCGGGCGCCGGGAGGCGGACGGTGGACGTCACCCTCGGCGAGTTGCCCGCCTCCTGACCCCGCCCGGGACCGGCGGCGGGATCGGCCGCGGGATCGGCGGCGGGATCAGCGGCGCAGTCCGTCGAGGACCACGACGGCCAGCGCGTCGTCGGCGCGCGCGCCCGGCCGGCAGACCAGCGCGCTGACCACCTCGACCACCTGGTCGGGCGTCAGGTCGGCGCGGAGCGCGCCCTCCTTCTGGGCGCGCTCGGCGAGCCCGGCGAGCAGGGCGGTGACCTCCTGCTGGAGGGCGAGGCGCTCCGGCGGCGCGGCCTCGGCGGCCAGGGTCTTCACCAGCGCGAGCGGCAGTCCCGCGCAGTGCCGGACGACGCGCAGCAGCGCGTCCCATCCGTCCCGGTCGGGCGCGTCCTCGCGGCGGCCGAACGCCAGGATGTCGCGCAGCGTGCCCGCCGCGACCTCCTCCAGCAGCGCCCGCCGGTCGGGGAAGTGCCGGTAGAGGGTGCCCACACCGACCCCGGCGGCCCGCGCGATGTCCTCCATCGGGACGTCGGGGCCGCGCTCGCCGAGCAGGGCCAGCGCGGCGTCGGTGATGCGCCGCCGGTTGCGCCGCGCGTCGGCTCGCATCGTCCACCCCTCTCGACCGGAATACCGGATTCAGGTTAGCATCCGGAACCGGAGGATCCGATTCATGTTAGGAGCGGGCATGGACATGCGCATCGGGGTGGCACGCCTCGCGGACGGGCCGGTGGCGGAGCTGGTCGGCTGGGCGCGGGCCGCCGCCGCGGCGGGGCTGGACGGCGCGTTCCTCGGCCAGCACCTGGGCGGGGACGCGGTGCTGGCGGCGGCGGTCGTGGGCCGGGAGGTGCCGGGGATCGAGGTGGGCACGGCCGTGGTGCCGACCCCGCCCCGGCACCCGCGCGTGCTGGCCGGGCAGGCGCTCACCGCCCAGGAGGTCACCGGCGGGCGGTTCGCGCTCGGGGTCGGGCCGGGGCACGGTCCGGTGATGGAGGAGGTCTTCGGGGTCGCGGCCGAACCGCCCGCCCGGCACACCCGCGCGTACCTGACGGCGTTGCGGACGCTGCTGCGCGACGCGCCGCCGGGCGTCACGCCACCGCCGGTGCTGGTCGGCGCGCTCGGCCCGGCCATGCTGCGGGTCGCCGGTGAGCTGGCCGACGGCGTGGTCACCACCTGGACGGGCGTGGCGGCGGTCGCCGGCCACGTCGTGCCGCGCGTCGGCCGGGCCGCCCGGGAGGCCGGGCGTCCGGCGCCGCGCGTGCTGGTGGGGGTGCTGATGGCGCTGACCGGCGACCCCGAGGGCGCCCGGGACGATCTGGCGGCGCGGCTGGGGCCCGCCGGGGACCTGCCCGCCTACCGGGCCGCGCTGGACCGGCAGGGATTGTCGGGCGTGCACGAGACGGTCGTGGCGGGCGACGAGCGGGAGATCGAACGGCGGGTGCGCGCGTTCGCCGACGCCGGGGCCACCGACCTGCTGGTGAGCGGGCTCGGGGACCCGGCCGCGCAGGGCCGGCTGCTGGAGGTGCTCGGGGCCCTGCGCGGCCGGTGAGGCCTACAGGCGGTCGCGCAGCTCGCGCTTGAGGATCTTGCCCGCGGCCGAGACCGGGATCTCGTCGACGAAGCGGATCTCGCGCAGCTTCTTGTACGGGACGACCTGCGCGTTGACGTAGGCGAGCAGGTCGTCCTCGGTGATCTCGCCGGAGCGGACGACGAACGCGGTCGGCAGCTCCCCGGCCACCGGGTCCGGGCGGCCGACCACGGCGGCGGTCGCGACGGCGGGATGGGAGTAGAGCTTCTCCTCCAGCTCGCGCGGGTACACGTTGTAGCCGTTGTAGAGGAGCATGTCCTTCTTGCGGTCGACGATGGACAGGTAGCCGTCCTCGTCGAGCACGCCGATGTCGCCGGTGCGCAGCCAGCCGTCCTCGCCCAGCACCTCGGCGGTGGCGTCGGGGCGGTTCAGGTACCCGGCCATGACCTGCGGGCCCTTGGCGCAGACCTCGCCCTCCTCGCCGGGCGGCAGGCCGGGGGTGGCGTCGGTGACGGTCGCGGCGTCCACCGGGACGATCTTGATCTGGGTGTCGGCGACCGGGCGGCCCACCGTGCCGACCTTGCGGACGCCCGACACCTGCGCCGGGTTGGTGGTCAGGCCCATCGACGCCTCGGTCAGCCCGTACGCCTCCACGACGATCGCCTCCGGGAACGTCGCCCGCAGCCTGGCGATCATGTCGTGCGACAGCGGCGCGGCCCCGGAGCGGATCGCCTGGACCCTCGACAGGTCGCGTTCGGCGAACGACGGGTCGGCCAGCAGCGCGGAGAACAGCGCGGGCGCGCCGCCCAGGGCGGTGGCGCCGAACTTCTCCATGTCGGCCAGGAACGCGGGCACGTCCAGGCGCGGATGGCTGACGACCGTGACGCCCGCCAGCATCTGGGTGCTGAGGTAGCCGATGGTGCCCATCGCGTGGAACCAGGGCGCGACGTTGACGAGCACGCCCTCGCCGAGCGGCACCGGGTACTCGGCCGGGTCGGACTCGCCGTCCAGGCGCAGGCCGCCGTCCTCGTCCAGGCCCGGCACCAGGCCGGACGCGGCGCAGGCGTACTGCAGGACGTTCACCACGACGTTGCGGTGCGGCAGCATGACGCCCTTGGACCGGCCGGTGGTGCCGCCGGTGTAGGCGATGTGCGCCAGGTCGCGGGCGGTGTCGATGTCCACGGCGGGCGGCTCGTCCGGCTGCCCCTCCCCGACCCGCTCGAACGCGACGCCGTCGGCCGCGAACGCCCCGTCGCACACCGCCGCGACGTCCACCGGCCCCAGCGCCCCGGCGAGGACGACCGTCTTCACCTGGGTCCGGCCGACCGCCTCGGCGACCGCGCCCGCGACCAGGTCCAGCGTCACCACGGCGACCGCGCCGCAGTCGTCGAGCTGGAACGCCAGGTCGTCCACCGGCAGCAGCGGGTTGCACGGCGAGAACGTCGCGCCCGCCATCAGCGTCCCGTAGTAGGCGACGGCGAACTCGGGGACGTTCGGCAGGTGCAGCGCCACCACGTCGCCGCGCCCGATGCCGCGCGCCCGCAGGCCGTGGGCGAACCGGGCCGACTCGCGCGCCAGCTCGGTGAAGGGGATGTCGCGGCCCATGTAGTGCAGGGCCGTCCGGTCGCCCCAGCGCCGCGCGGCGCCGGTCAGGATCGCGCCCACCGGCACGTCGGGGTAGTTCAGGGAGGTCGCAGGAGACGTCGCGCCCATCGTCGTCCTTCCGTCAGCACGCGGGTACGCGGATCCGCACGGATGCCGCAGAGCAAATGGAATCGCGTTCGGTTCTCCGAGCGCAAGAGCGCGCTTACCTCAGATGTCCGATGACGGGCGCGAACGCGTCCAGGAAGGGGCCCTGCACGGTGATGTAGGTGAAGCCGTAGCGCTCGCGGTTCTCGCGGAGCCGCTCGGCCATCTGCTCCACGGTCCCGATCAGCAGGTACGGCGTCTCCAGGACCTCCTCGACCGACAGGTTCGGCAGCCGTTCGGCGACCTGCGCGGCCGTTCCGCGCCGGTCGTCGGTGACGACGACGAACTGCACCATCAGGTTCAGCTCCGGGTCGCGGTCCCCGGCGTGCTCGCGGATGAACGCCACGCGTTCGGCGGCGTGCTCGGCCGTCCCGATCGTGAACGTCCCCGGCGGCTGCCCCTTGACCTGGTGCGTGCCCGCGAGCCCGACGATGTCGGCGTGCCGGGCCGCCAGCCGCAGCACGGTGTCGCCGGTGCCGCCGACCAGCAGCGGCGGCCCGTGCCCGCCGAACCCGTGCCGCTGCACCGGCCGCAGCACCTCCATGCCGTACTGGCTCCGCAGCGGCTCCTGCTCCGGGTAGCCGGGGCCGCCGAACGCCCCGGCCATCTCCTCGATCGTCCGCTCCAGGTGCTCGACCCGCTCCCCGAACGGCCGCCACGGCAGCCCCGCCGCGTCGAACTCCCACTTCATGTGCCCGGCCCCCAGGCCGACCTCCAGCCGCCCGCCGGTCAGCCGGTCGGTGGTGGCGATCTCGCGGGCCAGCAGGTGGGGGTTCCAGAACGCGGCGTTCAGCACGAACGTGCCGACCCGCAGCCGCTCGGTCGCCTCGGCCGCCGCGACCAGCGTGGGGAACGGCGCCGGGGCGCCCAGATGGTCGGGCATCAGCGCCACGTCGTACCCGAACTCCTCGGCCCGGCGGCAGTACGCGGCGAACTCCTCGCGCGACCGGACCTCGAACACGTTGAATCCGAACCGGAAATCCCGCATGCCCGTGATCCTCTCCCCGGCCCGGCGTCCCGTCGAGGGGTGATCGCCGCCGGCGAAATCAGCCGGGCGTGATGAACCCCGTCTCGTAGGCGAGGATCACGGCCTGGGTGCGGTCGCGGGCCTGGAGCTTGGCCAGCACGTTGCCGACATGGGTCTTGACGGTCTGCGGGCTGACGAACAGCTCGGCGGCGATCTCGGCGTTGGAGTGGCCCCGGGCCATCAGGCGCAGGACGTCGGCCTCGCGTTCGGTGAGCCGCTCGTGCCAGCGCGCCCCGGGCCCGCCGCGCCCGCCGGTGCCGTGCTCGGCGGCCAGCGCCCGGATCGCGGCCGGGAACAGCAGGCTGTCGCCGGTCGCCACCATCCGGATCGCCTGCAGGATCTCCTCGGGCCGGGCCCGCTTCAGCAGGAAGCCGCTGGCCCCGGCCTTGAGCGCGTCGTAGACGTACTCGTCGTTCTCGAACGTGGTCACCACGATGACCCGGGGCGGCTCGGGGACGCTGCCCACGATGCGGCGGGTGGCCTGGATGCCGTCCAGCCGCGGCATCCGCACGTCCATCAGGATCACGTCCGGCGCCAGCGACGCGACCGCGCCGGGCACCTCGGCCCCGTCGGAGCACTCGCCCACCACGGTCATGTCCGGTTCGGCGGACACGATGGCGGCCAGCCCCGCGCGGATCAGCCGTTCGTCGTCCACCAGCAGCACCTTGATCGTCATGACGCGGACCCTAGCGGCAGTGAGACGGTCATGCGCCACGCGCCGTCCTCGGGACCGGCCGTCATCTCGCCGCGCAGCACGGTGACGCGGTCGCGGATCCCGCCGATCCCGCTGCCGCCGCCCCTGCGGGTCGCGCGCCGCGCGCCCAGGGGATTGCTCATCTCCACCTCCAGCCGGTCGCCGCGCACCTCCACGCGCAGCCGCACCGGGACCTTCCCGGCGTGCCGCAACGCGTTGGTCAGCCCTTCCTGGACGATCCGGTACGCCTCCCGCGACACCGCCGCCGGCACCCTCTCGACGTCGGCGTCCAGGGCGGCGTCGACCTTCACCCCGGCGATCCGGGTCTGCTCCAGCAGGCGGTCCAGGTCCCGCAGGGTGGCCTGCGGCGCGGTCCGCGACGGCCGTTCCTCCCGCAGCAGCCCGAGCACGTGGTCCAGGTCCTCCAGCGCCGCGCGCGCCGACTCCTCGATCGCCCCGAGCGCCTCGCGGGCGAACCCCGGATCGCTGTCGAGCACCCGTCCCGCGGCCGCCGCCTGCAACGTCACCACGCTGAGGGCGTGCCCGACCGAGTCGTGCAGCTCCCGGGCCAGCCGGGTGCGCTCGGCGAGGCGCCGGGCGCGTTCCTCCAGCTCGGCGACGCGCTCGGCGGGCGAGGGCCCCAGGAACACCGGGGCGACCCGGCTCAGCGCCTGCCCCGCCAGCACGATCAGGGCGAGCAGCACCGCCAGCGTCAGCACCCCGGCGGGCGGCGCCAGCCACAGCGCGTCGCTCTGCTTCCACGCCTGGACCGGGCTGGGTTCGGCGGCGGTGCCCAGCCCCCAGTCGGTGACCGGCAGCAGCAACAGCAGGACCGCGAACGGCGGGACCGCCAGGCTCATCGCCGCGATGACCACGCCCACGTGCAGGTGCAGGCTGAACCACGCCCCGGTGCGCACCCGCGTCTCCCACGACCGCGACGCCCGGGGGGTCAGCTCCGCGCTGGCCCCGCCCAGCAGCTCCCGGACCGCCGCCCCCTCCAGCGCCCGGACCTGCGGCACCAGCCCGGTGACGAACGCCGCCGGGATGGGTGACAGGAACACCAGCAGCACCACCACCAGCGGATGGTCCACCAGCGGCAGGGCGGACGTCAGCAGCAGCCCGAGGAACCAGTACGGCATGAGCAGGGCGCCGCCGCCGACCAGGTACGACCAGCGACGCCAGGTGGCCCGGTCCGAGACCGGGCGGAGAACGCGCAGCACCCCCCGATCCTCGCAGAGCACGGAACCCGCCGTCCTCACCCGGGACGACGGGCCCACTCCCCCACCCGGGGGATCCACCACAAGGCGCAGCCGTGCGACGACTCCCGCGCCCCCACAGCGCGGCGCAGCCGCGCAACAGCACGACGCAGCCGCGCAACGGCTCCTGTGCCCCTTACAGCACAGCGCAGCCACGCAACGGCCTCATGCCCCCCACAGCGCGGCGCAGCCACGCAACGGCTCCCGTGCCCCTTACAGCGCGGCGCAGCCGCGCAATGGCCTCATGCCCCTACAGCGCGGCGCAGCCGTGCGATGTGGTTCTCATTGTTTGTTCTTGCGTTCCTCGTCGCGCTCGGCCAGCTTCGCCAGGCGCGCGTTGTAGGCGGCCAGCTCGTCCTGCTCCGGGGAGTCCTCGCCCCGGGCGGCGGCGCGGTCGGCCTTGCGGTCCTGGCGGCGGGCCTGGCGCTGGTCGTCGAAGAACCACTGGAACGCCAGGAAGAGCAGCACGATGAACGTCGGGATCTCCCCGAAGCCCCAGGCGATCGCGCCGCCGGTGTGCTGGTCCTTGATGATCGAGGTGCCCCAGTCGGGGTGGACGGCGGTGTACCAGGCGCGGGCGAGGGGCTCGCCGAGGTTCATCAGGGCGATGCCGAAGAACGCGTGGAACGGCATCGTGACGAACAGCAGCAGGATCCGCCCCGGGTAGGGCAGCTTGCGGGGGGCGGGGTCCACGCCGATCAGCACCCAGAAGAACAGCGCGCCGGAGGCGAAGAAGTGCACCATCATCGCGATGTGCCCGAGGTGGTTGCGCATCGCGGCCTCGAACAGCGGCGTGAAGTACAGCGCGAACGTCGACACCACGAAGATGATCGTGGCGACGGCCGGGTGCGCGATGACCGCGACGTAGCGGCTGTGCAGGATCGCCGTCAGCCACTCGCGCGGCCCCCGGTCGCCCCGGACCCTGGCGGGTTTGAGGGCGCGCAGCGCCAGGGTGGCCGGCGCGCCCGCCACCAGGAAGATCGGCGTG
This sequence comes from Actinomadura kijaniata NBRC 14229, assembly GCF_001552175.1. Classification (GTDB taxonomy): domain Bacteria; phylum Actinomycetota; class Actinomycetes; order Streptosporangiales; family Streptosporangiaceae; genus Spirillospora; species Spirillospora kijaniata. The sequence continues at coordinate 22,922 of NZ_BCQR01000104.1, read as the reverse complement.
AGCATGTTCAGCACCATGTGCTGGACCATGTGGACGCTGAACAGGATCGGCGCGTACCGGGCGATGCCGGTCTGGGTGACGACCACGATGGTGAGCAGCCCGACGAACCAGGCGACGGTCCGCATGACCGGCCAGGAGTCGCCGCGCCTGCGCAGGCGGACCACCCCGGCCAGGTAGAGGCCGCCGAGGGCGAGGACCAGCGCCGCGAAGAAGAAGTCGAACGTCCACAGCGTCGCCAGCCGCCCCGGCGTGATCGCGGGCGGCATGTCGTAGCCGATGAGGGCCTTGACCGGGCTCTCCTCCTCGGCGGGCGCGGGCGGCGCGGTGCGGGCCAGCGCGACCGCCAGGCCCATGGTCGCCGACATGATCGCGGTCTCGACCACGGCGAGCCGGGTGAACGCCCACGGCCTGCGCTCGGCGAGGGCGGGCAGCGTGCGGCCCCGGTGCCACCAGCCGAACACGCCCAGCACGGCGAACAGCACGATCTTGCCGAGGGCCAGCCGCCCGTAGTCCGTGGTCAGCAGCTCGGTCGGGTCGGGCAGGCGGGCGATGACGTTCACGAGGCCGCTGGCGCCGACGACGATGTAGCACCACAGCGCCATCCGGCTGAACCGGTCGGCCATGACGTCCAGGCGGTCGCGTCCGCTGAGCGCGTGGACGCCGACGACGACCAGGCCGCCGACCCACGGCGCGACCGCCATCACGTGCAGCGCGACGCCGGTGACGGCGACCGAGTGGTTGGCGGCCGAGGCCGAGTGGCCGGTCAGCGGGGGCGGCAGCAGCGCGATCACGGCCAGCGCCAGCAGGCCCGCGCCCGCGCCGGGCGAGGCGGCGGTCCGCGCCAGCAGCGCCACCACCACCGACAGCAGCACCACCAGCATCAGCGCGGTGCCCTGCGGAAGCTGGCCGACGTAGCTGCTGAGCTCGCTGCCCGCGACGACCTCGGTGACCGGCTGGCCCAGCACGTCGGAGACGGTGAACACCAGCGTCGCGGCGGCGGCGACGGCCCAGGCGGCGGCCAGCCACGACGCGGCCCGGACGTAGGCGGTGCCGTCCTCCGACAGCCGGGTCGCGCCCCGGCCGCCCTCCAGCGGCAGCAGCGCCACGGCGGCGACCAGCGCGCCGACGGTCACGGCGGCGGTCAGGTCCATCAGCATCCGCGACAGCGGCAGGCCCCAGCGGGTCAGCGCGCCCGCGTCGGCCAGGCCGGGGATGACCTTCTCGGCGACCGCGCCGCCCAGCACCAGCCCGGCCACCAGCACGACGACGGCCGCCGCCAGGGCGGCCGCGCCCGCGGTGACCACGGAGCGGACGACGCGGGGCGCGGTGGCGCTACTCACCCTTGCCGCCCATCGGGTGCCGGCGCCTGGCGCGGAACACGATCAGCATCCCGATCCCGATGCCGAGCAGCCCGCCGATGCCGATCATCACCCAGGTCACGGCGCCGGAGGACTTCTTCTCCGGCGCGCTCACGGCCCTGGCGGGCGTGCCGTGCGGGGCGGGGGTGGTGGGAGCGGCGCTCGCGGTGGGGGTGGCCGTGGCCCGGCCCTCCTCGGCGGTGAACGCCAGGTCCTCGTTCTGGATCGGGTGCCCGTCCTCGCCGACGACCCGCCAGGCGACGGTGTACCTCCCGGGGGGCAGCGCGCGCTCGAGCGGCTGGGTGACGGTCCGGTCGGACCGCGCGGCGTCCCCGGTCTGGAACTCCTCGCCCTCCTCGTTCCGGACCACGACCTTCGCGGCGCGGATCCGGTCGCTGAACACCGGCGCGACCTCGGTCACGTTCGCGGCGGTGGCGTCCTTGCCGGGCGTGCTGCTGATCAGCCTCGTGTGCGCCGACGCGGGCGCGGCGAACAGGCCGCCGAGGGCGGCCAGGAACACGGCGAGCAGCCCCGCCAGCAACGCGGGCCGCCGCGACGGCAGTCTCTTGGTCATCATGGGAGGCCGGAATTCTCCAGATCGGGTCGGACGGGCCTTCCCAACCCTACTTACGCGGCGCGATGCGGGGGGCGGGGGGCGGGAACAGCGCGATCACAGCGTGTCCAGGACGTGGGCGCGGCCGTGGGCGGCGAACGCGGCGTCCCACCCGGCCGCCCGCTCCGGCGTCAGGGGCTCGTAGGAGAGGTCGCGGCCGGGACGCCACCAGACCCGTCCCGTCGCCTCCCAGCGGGCGCGGCGCAGCGGCCGTTTGTCGACCTTGCCGGTGGCCGTCAGCGGCATCTCCCCGACGATCCGCACGAACCGCGGCGCCCACTTGGTGCCCAGGTCCGGCTGGGCCTCCAGGAACCGCGCGAACTCCTCGGGATCGAACTCCCCGCGCAGCTCCAGGGCCGCCATCACCTGGTCGCCCGTCCGGGGGTCGGGAACGGGGTACACCGCGCACATCACCACCGGGTCCCACCGGGCCAGGACGCGTTCGACGGGCGCGGCGGCGAAGTTCTCGCTGTCCACGCGCAGCCGGTCGGTGCCGCGCCCGGCGAAGTAGAAGTAGCCGTCGGCGTCGCGGTAGCCGAGGTCGCCGCTCCAGTAGCGGCCGTCGCGGACGCGTTCGGCGTCGGCCGCGGGGTCGTCGTAGTAGCCCTCGAACGCGGCGGCGACGTTCAGCCCGACGATCTCGCCGATCGCCTCGCCGGGGTTCAGCAGCCCGCCGTCGGGGCCGAACCGGGCGCGCGGGCACTCCGCGCCGGTGGCGGGGTCGCAGACGGCGACCTCGACGCCGTGCTGGGGCAGGCCGAGGGCGTCGGGCGGCGTCCCGGGGACCTTGTGCAGGGCGATGGCCCCCTCGCTGGAGCCGTAGCCCTCGATGACGCGGCAGCCGAAGCGCGCGGCGAAGCGGGCCATGTCCTGCCCGGACGCCTCGGTCCCGAACGCCGCCCGGAGGGGGTTGTCGGCGTCGCCGGGCCGTTCGGGGGTGGCCAGGATGTAGGCCAGGGCGCGGCCGACGTAGTTGAAGTAGGTCACGCCGTAGCGGCGGACGTCGGGCAGGAAGCCGGAGGCGGAGAAGCGGCGGCGCAGCGCGACGGTCGCGCCGGTCGCGGTGGCCATCGCCAGGTTCGCCATGATCGCGTTGCCGTGGAACAGCGGCATCGCGCAGTAGGTGACCGAGTCGCGGGTGAGCCCCATCAGGTCGGCGCGGGCGGCGATGGCCGCCAGCCTCCCCTGGCCGCACACGACGGCCTTGGGGCGGCCGGTGGAGCCGGAGGTGAACAGCAGCAGCAGCCGGTCGGACGGGGAGATCGCGGCCAGGTCGGGTTCGGGGGCGTCCCCGGGCGGGGCCGCGCGGTGGGCACCGGTGCCGGTCAGCAGGACGCGGTCGGCGGGGACGCCGGTGTCCAGGCCGTCGAGCAGGGCGGCGTGGGCGGTGTCGGTGACGATCAGGTCGCAGTCGGTGTGCCGGATGTCGGCGGCCAGCCCGGCGCCGCGCCGGGTGGGGTTGATCCCGACCAGGGTGGCCCCGGCGAACGCCGCCGCGCCGATCCAGAAGACGTACTCGGGGACGTTCTCCAGCAGCACCCCCACGTGCCGGGGACGGCCCTCGGGGGCGGGGCACAGGGCGGGGAGCAGCGCGGCCCTGGCGCGGGCCGCCCGGACCACCTCGTCCCAGGTGTGGACCTCGTCCTCGAAGAGCAGGCCCGGACGGGGATCCCCGGCCCGGGCCGCCAGTACTTCCGCGAAGGTCGCGTGCGCCACGCCGCGAGGTTCTCACCCAAGCAGACGCTTGGTCAAGGATCAGGCGCCGCAGTCGCAGCAGCACCCGTCGCACTTGCAGCAGTCGCAGCACTTGCAGCAGTCGCCGCAGTCACCGCAGTTGGGGCAGTCGCAGCAGTCGTCGCAGTGCCGGGTCACCCAGCAGCGGTCGTCCCACTTCCTGCCGTGGTACTTGGCCCACTCCGGCTGGTGCAGGCCGCAGGTGGGGCAGGTCGCGAAGCTGAACACCAGGCAGGGCACCGGAAAGGACGGCCGGGGACCCTTGCGGCCGTGCCCGTGGCCCCCGCCGCCGTGTCCCCCGCCGCCGTAGCCGCCGTGGCCGCCGGGCGGAGGCCCCCAGCCGCCACCTCCGGCAGCGTGCGGCGGGGGCGGCGGGTACGCTCCGTGCCCCTGGTGGCCGTAGGGGTTCTGGTGCCCGTAGGGGCCCTGCGGCGGCGGCCCGCCGGGATAGGCGGCGAAGACCCGGTCCACCGAACGCCGCACCTCGCGGTCCAGCAGCGCGCGGACCAGCCGCCGGTCCTCGAACTCGGCGTCGGCGAGCGCCAGGTGCAGGCCGTGCAGGGCGTCCTCGCAGTGGCGGCGGGCCTCGGCGGGGGTGGTGCCGGTGGCCAGCAGCGGGTTGTAGGCCCCGGCCTCCATGTCCTCGGCGACGTCCTCGACGGCGTCGACCAGGTGCGCCAGGCGGCCGAAGAAGCGGCCCGCCTCGGCGAGGGTCTCGGCGTTGCCCTCCCGGCCAGCCAGGACGGCGGTGTGGGCGAACACGGCGGCCACGGCGGTCTCGGTCGGCTCGGTCAGGTCCAGCAGCGACAGGCCGCTGGCACGTTCCAGCAGGGGCTGGCGGGCGACGGCGTCGCGCAGCACGGCCGGGTCGAAGCCGACGGCCGTGCCGGTGCGCGCCCCGGCGCGGTCCCAGCGGGCCGCCACGCGTTCGGCCGCCGCCGCGACCAGGCGCCGGTCGTAGGGTCCGTCACCGTCGGCGACGTGGTCCCGGGTCTTGCCGGCCGCCAGCAGCAGCGACGCGGCGGCCGCCAGCTGCGCACCCTGCGCGCGGGCCGAGACGACCTGCGCGGGCTTCATGCCGCGCAGCGCGCACGGCCCGGCCTTGCGGCGCGGCGACAGGTCCGGGGCCTGCGCCTCGACCAGCACCGACACCAGCAGGCCGTCGTAGTTGGTGACCAGCCGCGCGGACTGGCCGTGCTGGTCGCGCAGTGTCAGGCACAGCCCGCACAGGTGCGCCATCCAGTCCTCGAACAGCGACCCGCACAGGACATGGCGGCAGGGCCGGACGATTCCGAACATTTACCGAGGACTCCCCTACTCGAACGATCGCGACATTATCCACGGACGCGATCATCGGCGGAGCGGTTCCGTCCGGCCTCGTGCTTCCGGCGGATCCGTGCTTTCGGTGGATCCGTGCTTTCGGCGGACCCCTACACCCCGGCGCAGGTGAGGGCGCGCCGGTAGGCGGCCATCCGGGGCTCGTCGGCGACGTCGGTCTCGGCCAGCAGCTCGGCCAGGTCGAACCACGCCTGCGCGGCCTCGCGGGAGGACTCCATCTCCTCCAGGCAGGTCGCGGCGCGGGTCAGCGACGTCACCGCCTCCTCCCGGCGGCCCTGCCGCACCCGCGCCTCGCCGAGCACCGTCAGCGCGGCGGCGGTCGCCCGGCGCGGGGCCTCGCCCAGCAGGTCCAGGGCCTGGTCGGCCAGCGCGACCGCCTCGGCGGGACGGCCGAGGGCGGTCTCGGCGCGCGCCAGCTCGGTCAGGCACCGGGCGACGTCGGTCTCGCCCGCCGCGCTCGCGCCGATCTCGGCGCGGACCTGGGTGAGCAGCTCGTGGGCCTGTCCGGCGCGGTCGGGGCGGGCGCGCAGCAGCAGCCCGGCGTAGGTGACGCGCAGCCGCGCCAGCGCGCGCGGGTCGTCGTCCTCCCCGGCCAGGGCCAGGGCGCGTTCGGCGAGGGTCACGCCCTCCTCGTACTCGCCGCGCACCTCGGCGACGTAGGCGGCCTCGCGGTAGGCGGCCATCCGGGCGCGCGGGCCGCCGACGCGGTCGGCGCGCTCGACGAGCTGGGCGGCCAGCTGCCGGGCCCGCACCAGGTCGCCGCGCTCGATGAACGCCGCCAGCAGCGCCGCGCCCAGGTGGACGGCCGCGTCGGTGGAGTCGGCCCCGGTCGCCACCAGGTGCCGCAGCGCGTCGTCGGCGACCGCCACGCCCGCGCTGATGTCGCCGCGTTCGCGCAGGCAGCGGCTGAGCGCGACGTGCACCCGCGCCCAGTGGTCGAGGTCGGCCTCGGCCGACGCCTCGGCGGTCAGGGCGCGCAGCTCCTCGATCGCGTGCTCCAGGTCGCCGGTCGCCTCCAGCGCCAGCGCGTGGCCCCAGCGCGCCTGGTGCAGCATCTCCGGCAGCGCCACCGCGTCGGCGTTGGACAGCACCTCGGCGAACCGGTCGCGCGCCTCGGCCGCCGCGCCGCCCAGCAGCGCGATCTCGGCGTAGTCGAGGGTGACCCGCAGCTCGTCGACCACATCCTCGCTGACGCCGCTGACCAGATAGGTCGCCGAGCAGTTCAGCTTGACCGCCAGCAGTTCGATGACGCTGGGCGCCGGCACCCGCTTGTCGCTCTCGATCAGCGAGATGTAGCTGTCGGACAGCTCGGGGAACGCGAGCTGCGCCTGGCTCACCCCCTGCCGCACCCGCAGCGCACGGATCCGCTGCCCGAGAGTCTCCCGATCCATCCTTCGACCACCCGCCTACGAGGTCCCCGCCGGGCGCGTCGCGCGCAGGGCGAGGAAGAAATCGACTCGATCTTCCAGTGTGCCGAGATCCCGCCCGGTCAGCTCCTCTATTCGGCGGATTCGGTACCGAAGTGTGTTCACATGGACATGCAGCCGTGCCGCCGTCCGGTTCCAGGAGCCCGAACAGGCCAGGAAGACCTCCAGCGTGTGCACGAGTTCGGCGTTGCGTCCGCCGTCGTACTCCTCCAGCGGGCCGAGCAGCCGGTCGCGGAACGAACGGCGCACCCGTTCGGGCACGGCGGCCAGCAGCAGCGCGTACGAGTCCACCGCGCCGCCGGTCATCCCCGCCAACTCTCGCGTTCGCACCACGGCAGGCTATAGCGGACCGTTTTCGGCGGTGGCGCGGGCCCTCCCCGCGCCGCTGCCGAAAAGGGCGCGCGACTGCTGCTGTACTTACGGCATGACTGTGTCCACGCACGTCCTCGACACCCGGATCGGCCGGCCCGCCGTCCGCATGCCGATCCGGCTCGACCGCTACGAAGAGGACACCTGGCAGCCCCTCGCCGAGGGGGAGACCGACGACGGCGGCCGCTGGAGCGTTCCGGACGAGGCGCCCGGCGGGGCCGGGCTCTACCGGCTGCGGTTCGGCACCGGCCGCTACTTCGCGGCGCTCGGCGGCGAGACCTTCTACCCCGAGATCGCCGTCATCTTCAACGCTCCCGACCCCGGCGAGCACCACCACGTGCCGCTGCTGCTGAGCCCGTTCGGCTACTCCACCTACCGCGGCAGCTGAGGCGCGCGGGGCCGGAAAGGGCGGCCGGGCGCCCACGGGGCCACCGGTTCGGCCGCGGCGGATCACGGGCAGTTACCCTGTGCTGGCCAAATTCACGATCATGCAGCTGGATTCGGAGTCCGCCCGATGTCGCACACCACGACCGCCGAACCCGGGGACACCCCCTCCCCCGCCCCGGGTCCGCGCGGCCCGCTGGACCGGTTCTTCGACCTGACCGGCCGGGGCACCACCGTCGCCCGCGAGCTGCGCGGGGGTGTCACCACGTTCTTCGCGATGGCCTACATCATCCTGCTGAACCCGATCATCCTGGGCGGCGCGAAGGACGTCACCGGGGCGACCCTGTCGATCCCGCAGCTCACCACCATGACGGCGCTGTCGGCGGCGATCGCGACCGTGGTGATGGGTCTGGTCGGCAACGCGCCGATGGCCCTGGCGGCGGGCCTCGGCATCAACGCGGTGGTCGCCTTCCAGGCCGCTCCCGTGATGACCTGGCCGCAGGCCATGGGCCTGGTGGTGATCGAAGGCGTGATCATCGTGCTGCTGGCGCTGACCGGCGTGCGAGAGCTGATCATGAACGCGATCCCGCTCGCCCTCAAGCACGCCATCGCCGCCGGCATCGGCGCGTTCATCGCCCTGGTCGGCCTGGTCGACGCCGGTTTCGTCACCTCCAGCGCCACCGCGCCGCCGCTGTCGCTGGGCGTCGGCGGGAAGCTGTCGACCTGGCCCGTGGCCGTGTTCGCGTTCTCGCTGGTGCTGATGATCGTGCTGTACGTGCGGCGGGTGCCCGGCTCGATCCTGCTGAGCATCGTCGCCGCCACCGTCCTCGCCGTCGTCATCCACGCCAACGCCTCCGTCCCCGCCAAGGGCCCCGGCTCGTGGGGCGTGGTCACCCCCGAGCTGCCCGACCGCCTGTTCGCCATGCCCGACTTCGGGCTGTTCGGCCGGGTGGACCTGTTCGGCGGGTTCGGCCGCGCCGGGTTCGTCACCGCCCTGGTCGTGCTGTTCACCCTGGTCCTGTCGGGCTTCTTCGACGCGATGGGCACCATCCTCGGCATCAGCGACGAGGCGGGCCTGCTCGACGAGAAGGGCCGCGTCCCCAACCTGGGCCGCGTGCTGACCGTGGACGGGATCTCGGCCGCGTTCGGCGGTGTCACCTCCTCCTCGGCCAACACCGTGTTCGTGGAGTCGGCGGCGGGCGTCGGCGAGGGCGCGCGCACCGGCCTGGCCAACCTCGCGACCGGCGCGCTGTTCGGGGTGACGCTGTTCCTGACCCCGCTGGCGGCGGTGGTGCCCGCCCAGGCCGCCGCGCCCGCGCTGGTGCTGGTCGGCGCGCTGATGATGGCGCAGGTCGCCAAGTTGGACTGGGCCGACCTCGGCATCGCGATCCCGGCGTTCCTGACCGTGGTGTTCATGCCGTTCACCTACTCGATCACCAACGGCATCGGCGCGGGCGTCGTCTCCTACGCCCTGATCAGGGCCGCCCAGGGCCGCGCCCGCGACGTGAACTGGCTGCTGTGGGTGGTGGCCGCCGTCTTCCTCGTCTACTTCGGCCTGAACGTGGTCGAGCAGGTCCTCGGCGTCCGCTAGGCCGTGTTTCAAAGCCCTGGCCCACGGCGCTCGCCCGGGGGCTCGCTTCTTACCAGGGCTTGGCGAGCGCGGCATCGCTTCGCGATCTGACCGGCGGGCCCTCGCCTTCGGCGTCGGCCCCGCCGGTCAGGTCACGCGCTCGCGCGCGTGGCTGAGGCTCCCTTTGAACAGGCCCTAGGCCGCCGCGCCCCCGCCGGGCCGCCGATGCCCCCTCCCCTTCCGGGAGGGGGCATCTTTCGTTGGAAAATCACCTACGGGGACGGGAGGCGGACCCTACGCTGGGGAACCGGGCCGCGGGCGCGGCGGCCGGTCACGGACTTTCTCCCTCACATCGAGGTCAGGCCCCTGTGAGAAAGTGCCGTGATGACGTAAACAGAAGACAGGGACTTACCCCGATGGCGTGAAAGGCGTGGCTGCCGGTGTTCGCGGACGATCATTGCGCCCCCTCCCCGCGCGGTCACGTCCTGCTCGCGCCGGACCGGTTCCGGGGTGCGCTGGAGGCCGCCGAGGTCGTCCGGCACCTGGCGGCCGGGCTGCGACGCCAGCGGCCCGAGGTGCCCGTGCTGGCCGCGCCCGTCGCCGACGGCGGGGAGGGCACCGTGAACGCCGCCGTCGCCGCGGGCTGGCGGCGCGTCCCGGTGGAGGTGTGCGGTCCCACCGGGCGTCCGGTCACCGCCGCGCTGGCGCTGAACGGCGACACCGCCATCGTCGAGCTCGCCGAGGCCGCGGGCGTGCGGCGGGTGCCCGGCGGCGAGCCCCAGCCGTTCGGCGGCACCAGCCTGGGGGCCGGGCAGCTCATGGCGCACGCGGTGCGGCTGGGGGTCCGGCGGATCGTGCTGGGCGTCGGGGACGCCGCCTGCGCCGACGGCGGCGCGGGCCTGGTGCAGGGCCTGGGCGGGCGGCTGCTGGACGCCCTGGGCCGGGACCTGCCGCCCGGCGGGACGGCGCTGCGCTCGCTGCACGCGCTGGACCTGCGCGGGCTGCCCGACCTGTCGCGGGTCGAGGTGATCCTGGCGGCCGACGGCGCCGGGCCGCTGGTGGGGCGCGGCGGCACCGCCGTGACGCAGGGGCTCCGGCTGGGGGCCGGGCGGGAGGAGGCCCGGGCGCTGGACGCCGGGCTGCGGCGGTGGGCCGACCTGGCGGAGGCCGCGGTGCGCCGTCCCGCCCGCGAGCGCGCCGGGGCCGGTGCGGGAGGCGGCGCGGGGTTCGCGGCGCTGGCGTTCCTGGGCGCCAAGAGCGAGCCGGGCGTGACGTTCATGCTCGATCTGTTCGGGTTCGCGGAGAAGGCGCGCGACGCCCGGCTGGTCGTCACCGGCGAGGGGTCGCTGGACGTGCGGGCGCTGCGCGGCGGCGCCTCGGCCACCGTGGCGCGGGCCGCCGCGCGGGCCGGGACGCCCGTGGTGGCGGTCACCGAACGCCGGAGCCTGACCGGCGAGCGGCTGCGCCGCGCCCGCATCCAGGCCGCCTACACCCTGACCGACATCGAACGCGACCTGGACCGCTGCCGACGCCAGGCCGGGGCCCTGCTGGAGCAGCTCACCGTGGCCATCGCCGCCGAGTGGCTGCCGCCCGCGCGCGCCGCGGCCCGATGACCTTCCCCCGCTTTACATACTGTCAGGCATAGCGGGAATACGTGTACAAACTGAACGTGGCCGGGAGGTCCCCACAGGCCGCACCCTGAAGGCGTACGTCCAGGAGAAGGTCCTGGTCAGCGCAACGGAGGGCAAAATGAAGGTCGGCGTACCCCGCGAGATCAAGAACCACGAGTACCGGGTGGCGATCACCCCGGCGGGGGTGCACGAGCTGACCCGGCACGGCCACGAGGTCTTCGTCGAGCGCGGCGCCGGTGAGGGCTCGGCCATCCTCGACGACGACTACACCTCCGCCGGCGCCAAGATCCTGGACGGCGCGGACGAGGTCTGGGCCGAGGGCGACCTGATCCTGAAGGTCAAGGAGCCGATCGCCGACGAGTACCACCGGATGCGCCGGGGCCAGACCCTGTTCACCTACCTGCACCTGGCCGCCTCGCGCGAGTGCACCGACGCCCTGCTGAAGGCGGGCGTCACCGCCGTCGCCTACGAGACCGTCCAGCTGCCGAACCGCTCGCTGCCGCTGCTGGCCCCGATGTCGGAGGTCGCGGGCCGCCTCGCCCCGCAGGTCGGCGCCTACAACCTGATGCGCTTCAACGGCGGACGCGGCGTGCTGCCCGGCGGCGTGCCCGGCGTGGCCCCCGCCAAGGTCGTGGTGCTGGGCGGCGGCGTGTCCGGGCTGAACGCCGCGCAGATCGCCGTCGGCATGGGCGCCGACGTCACCATCCTGGACATCAACGTCGACCGGCTGCGCCAGATCGACGCCATCTACCAGGGCCGCCTGAAGACGCTGGTGTCCAACGCCTACACGGTCGAGCAGCAGTGCCGCGAGGCCGACCTGGTGATCGGCGCGGTGCTGATCCCCGGCGCGAAGGCCCCCAAGCTGGTCTCCAACGAGCTGGTGTCGCGCATGAAGCCCGGCTCGGTGCTGGTCGACATCGCCATCGACCAGGGCGGCTGCTTCGCCGACTCGCGTCCCACCACGCACGCCGACCCCACCTACAAGGTGCACGAGTCGGTCTTCTACTGCGTGGCCAACATGCCGGGTTCGGTGCCCAACACCTCCACCTACGCCCTGACCAACGTGACCCTGCCGTACGCCGTGCAGATCGCGAACAAGGGCTGGAAGGACGCGCTGCGCGACGACCCCGCGCTGGCGCTGGGCCTGAACACCCACGACGGCGCGCTCACCTACGCCCAGGTGGCCGAGGCCCACGGCCTGGACCACGTGAACCTGGCCGACGTGCTCGCCTGACCGTTCCCCGATCATGTTCCCCCGTGGCCCCGTACAGTGGGGGCCATGGGGGAACTGATCGTTCTGCGCCACGGCGAGACCGAGTGGAGCCGCGCCCGGCGGCACACCGGCCGCACCGACCTGCCGTTGACCGAGCGCGGCGAGGAGCAGGCCCGTTCGCTGGTGCCGCTGGTGGCCGGGCGGGACATCACGCGGGTGGTCACCAGCCCCGCCGAACGCGCCCGCCGCACCGCCGAGCTGGCCGGACTGCGGATCGACGCCACCGACCCCGACCTGTGGGAGTGGGACTACGGCGGCTACGAGGGCATCACCAGCGCGGAGATCCGCGAGCGGCGGCCCGGCTGGTACCTGTGGGACGACGGCGTGGTCCCCGGTGACGCCGACCACCCCGGCGAGGCCGTCGGGCGGGTCGGGGAGCGCGTGGACGCCGTCCTCGCCCGCGTGCGGCCCCTGCTGGACGACGGCGACGTCGCCCTGGTCGCCCACGGCCACGTGCTGCGGATCCTCACCGCCCGCTGGCTGGGCCTGGATCCGGCGCTGGGCCGCCTGTTCGCCCTGGACACCGGGACGATGTCCACGCTCGGCACCGAGCACGGCCGGCCCGTGATCACCTCCTGGAACGTCCCACCCGGCTAGGGCGTCTCCTCCGGTGGCGCCGGGGGTTCCAGCATGGGCACGAGGAACCGCCGCGCCAGCGCGGTCAGCTGCCCGTCGTCGTCGAGGTCGACCAGGTGGCTGGGGATCGCCAGGAACGAGCCGGAGACCCGGACCATCATCTCGGCCACGTGGTCGATGTCCAGGTCGCCGGAGACGTGGCCCGCGCGCTGCTCGCGGCGCAGCTGGCCCGCGACGAACTGCCGCACGGTGGCGAGGGTCCGCCCCCCGTCGTTGACCATGGAGGCCACCAGCAGGTCCGGCTCGGTGGCGATCAGGCCGCCGATCAGCGGGTTGCCCCGGATGGCGCGCAGCGAGCTCACGAAGCCCAGCACCACCCGGTCGGCGGCGGTCTCGGCCTGCCGGATCTCGACGAGGAAGCGGTCGAAGTACCGGCGGAACTCCCGCCGCACCACCTGTTCGACCAGCGTGTCCTTGGTGGCGAACCGCCGGTAGACCGTGATGCGCGAGACCCCGGCGCGGCGGGCCACGTCCTCCATGGTGGACCGCTGGATGCCCATCCGGCAGAACTGCTCGTACGCCGCGTCGAGGATGCGCGCGCGGGTCTCGTCCGCGTCGTCCACCCGTGCGACGGCGTCGGTGTAGGCGCGTTCGAGCAGCGACTCCGAGCCCTCCGGGCCCGAGGCCGCCATGAGGGCGGACAGCGCAGGTTCCACGTTCTCCTCCTGAGGCGACCGATTCTGCCTCAGTCACCGGCCTCGGTCACCGGCGGCCGCCGCCACAACGGGTCTTGTGGTGCTCCCCACGGTGTGCTGTCATGGCACTGCCACGAATGATACACGGATGCAATCTGTGTTTCAGCGTATCGCACAGCCGCTCTCAGCCCCGAGGAGGAGCGAAGGCATGGACGGACCCAGCAGACGCAACGTGTTGGTGGCGGGCGGGACGCTCGGCGCGGTCGGCGCGCTCGGCGCCGCGTCGCCCGCGCAGGCGGCCGCACTGTGGACGTGGTCGCCCAAGGGCTCGGTGGCGGGCGCCGGGGAGGGCGCCGACCCGCGGGGGGTGTGGGACCCCGAGGCCGACCGGCTGGTCGCCTCGCTGCTCGACCGGGGCGAGGTGCCGAAGGTCAACCGGCTGCTGCGGACCTGGACCAAGAACGGCCAGCCGCTGCCCGGCGGGCTGCCCGCGGACCTGCGCGACTTCATGGAGCGGGCCAGGCGGTTGCCGTCCTGGGCCGACAGGGGCAAGCTCGCCACCGCGGTCGACTTCAACGAGAAGCGGGGGCTCTACCTCGGCGTCACCTACGGCTTCGCCAGCGGGATGATGAGCACGGTCATCCCCCGGGAGGCGCGCGCGGTCTACTACTCCAAGGGCGGCGCGGACATGCGGGACCGCATCACCAAGACCGCCAAGCTCGGGTACGACATCGGGACGTCCAACGCCTACAAGCCCGACGGCGAGATGGTCGTGACCTGCGTCAAGACCCGCCTGGCGCACGCGGGGGTGCGCCACCTGCTGCCGAGGTCCGCCCACTGGTCCAAGGTCGCCGACGAGAGGGTCCCGATCAGCCAGGCCGACATGATGGTCACCTGGCACAGCCTGCCCACGACCGTCATGCGGAACCTGGTCAAGTGGAAGGTGCCGATCCCGGCCGCCGAGTCCGAGGCGTTCCTGCACTCGTGGCAGGTGGCCGCGCACATGCTCGGCATCAGGGACGAGTACATCCCCAGGTCGTGGGAGGAGGCCGACTCCCAGGCCGAGCAGGTGCTGACGCCGATCCTGGCGCCGACGCCCGAGGGGATCAAGCTGGCCGACATGCTGCTCAACCTCGGCTCCACCATCGACGGCGGCATCCTCAGCAAGCCCATCCTCGGCTCGCTCACCCGCTACGTGCTCGGCGACGAGATCGCCGACTGGCTGAAGATCCGCCGGGACCCGCTGTGGGACCCGGTGTTCGAGACGGCCTGGGAGCCCTTCATCGCCGTCCGCGAGGGCCTGCTGTCCCTGGAGAAGGCGCCGGGGGCCCTGCAGAAGGCGTACTGGGCCTTCGACGAGATCCTCCGCCTGGGGGCCCTGCTCGTGCTGTCCGAGGGCGACCTGCCGATCAGCATCGAGATCCCGGTGACCAACAACCCCAACTACCCCGGCTAGCGGGCCGGACCTCCGTCCCGGGCCGGGCCGGTGCGCAGCCGTCCGAGCAGCGCGCCGAGCTCGGCCTCGGCCGCCGCGTCGTCCCAGGCCCAGAACGGCACCGACCGCAGGTGCCGCCCCTGCGGGTCCAGCACGTGCCCCGCCAGCTTCATCGGCCACAGCGTCACCGCGCGGTCGGTCACGGTGAGCTGCGGGAACCGGCGGACCAGGGCCGTCTCGAACGCCTGCGCCCGGTCCACCGACCGCAGCCACACCGTGAACACCACGTTGTCGGAGCCCGACAGCGAGGCGCACATGCGCGTCTCGCGCAGCCCCGCCAGCAGCGCCGCGATCCGCGACACGTCGCCGGGCGGGGCGGTCCCCCACAGGTACACCGCGACCGGCCAGCCCGACGCGAACCGGGCGACCTCGCAGCGGTACAGCAGCGCGCCCGCCGCGTCCATGCGGGCCAGGCGGCGGCGCACGGTCGTCGGGCTGAGGCCGGTGCGGGCGGCCAGCTCCGCCACCGGCGTCCGGCAGTCCTCGCCCAGCAGCCGCAGCAGCTCCCGGTCGTCCTCGGTGACGGCCCGGCCGCGTTCGCGGGAACGCCCGCAGTCCAGCAGCCCGCGCTGCCGGTCGTCCAGCCGCTCCAGCCGCCACCGGCTGCCCTCGGTGTGCAGGGCGGTCGCGATCTGCGTGCGGGTCGCGGCGATCCCCGCGATCCGGCCCAGCCGGAACCCCACGTACCGCGCCAGCTCGGCCTGGTCGCGCAGGACCACCGTCAGCAGCAGGTCCCGGCCGCCGGTCACGTGCTCCACGTTGAACACGTGCGGGTCCTCCACCAGCTCGGCCGCCACCTCGTGCAGCCGCCCGGCCACGCAGTCCACCTCGACGAACGCCACCACCGGCGAGACCCCCTCGACCGCCAGCGGCACGCACGTCTGCCACGCCAGCCCCGCCGCCGTCAGCCGCGCCCAGCGGCGCGCCGCGGTGGAGGCGTCCACGCCCAGCACCGCGCCGATCCGCCGCCAGTCCGCGCGCGGCGCGTGCTGCAACGCGGTCACCAGGATGTGGTCCAGGTCGTCGAGGGTGGCGTTTCCCTGCATTCGATCACGCTTTCACGGTGCTTCCGGGCGTCTGCCGGGCCCCGATGGGCCGGCTGCCGCACCCTACCCGCATGTCCGTCTACGAGAACGCCCGTGAGCTGGGCGAAGAGCTGTCGGAGCTGCGCCGCGACCTGCACCGGGAACCCGAGCTCGGCCTGGACCTGCCGCGCACTCGGGAGAAGGTGCTGGCCGCGCTGGACGGCCTGCCACTGGAGGTCTCCACGGGCAAGGCCCTGACGTCGGTGACCGCCGTGCTGCGCGGCGGACGCCGGGACGCGCGGGGGACGGGCCGGGCGCCCGCCGTGCTGCTGCGGGGCGATATGGACGCCCTGCCGGTCCAGGAGGACACCGGCCTGGACTACGCCTCGCGGGTGCCCGGCGCGATGCACGCCTGCGGCCACGACCTGCACGTGGCCGGGCTGGTCGGCGCGGCCCGGCTGCTGGCCGACCGGCGCGCCGAGCTGCCCGGCGACGTGGTGTTCATGTTCCAGCCCGGCGAGGAGGGCATGGGCGGCGCCAAGATCATGATCGACGAGGGCGTGCTGGACGCGGCCGGTGACCGGGTGGTCGCCGCCTACGGCCTGCACGTGTTCTCCACCGTGCTGCCGCGGGGCGTGGCCGTGACCCGGCCCGGCCCGGTGCTGGCCGCCTCCGACGCCGTCACGGTCACCGTGCGCGGCCGGGGCGGGCACGGCTCGTCCCCGCACGCCGCCAAGGACCCGGTCACCGCCGTCGCCGCCATGGTCACCGCGCTCCAGACCATGGTCACCCGCGACCTGGACGCCCTCGACCCGGCCGTGGTCACCGTCGGCTCGCTGCACGCCGGGTCCGCCGGGAACGTCATCCCCGAGACCGCCGTGTTCGAGGCCACCGTCCGGTCGTTCTCCGAGGACGCCCGCCGCCGCGTGCGCGCCGGGATCGCACGGGTGGTCAGGGGGATCGCCGCCGCGCACGACGTGGCGGTCGACCTCGACCACGTCGAGCAGTACCCGGTCACCGTCAACGACGGGGCCGAGGCCGCGTTCGCCCTCGACACCGCCCGGGACCTGTTCGGCGGCGCCCGCGCGATCGAGGCGCCGCGCCCGATGAGCGGGTCGGAGGACTTCTCGTTCGTCCTCCAGCACGTGCCCGGCGCGTTCCTGGGCCTCGGCGCGTGCCCGCCCGGCGTCGACCCGGCCACCGCGCCGATGAACCACTCCCCGCGGGCGGTGTTCGACGACGCGGTGCTGCCCGACGCCGCCGCGCTCCTCGCCGAGCTGGCCGTCCGCCGCCTGGACCGGGCGGAGGCGACCCCGTGACCGCCACCGCGCGACCGGCGGCCCAGCCACCGGCCGGGCCGCCGGTCGGCTCGGTCACCACCGTCGTCGGCCTGCTGGTGCTGTTCGAGGTGGTCAGCGGGTTCCTCCAGGCCGGGATCGCGCCGATGCTGCCGGGCATCGGCCGGGAGCTGGGCGTCCCCGACTCCGCCCTCACCTGGGTCGTCTCGGTCCAGCTCCTGGGCGCGGCGGTCTGCGTGCCCGCGTTCGGGCGGCTGGGCGACCTGTACGGGCACCGCCGGATGCTGCGGGTCGCCCTGGTCAGCGTCGCGGTCGGGTCGGTGCTGGTGGCCGCCGCGCCGAACTTCGCGGTGCTGCTGCTCGGCCGGGCCCTCCAGGGCCCCCTGGCGGCGCTGCTGCCGCTGGAGATCGCGCTGGTCAGCGACCGGCTCCCGGTGGCGATGGCGCGCCGCGCCATCGCCCGCCTGGTCGGCGCGCTGACCCTGGGCAGCCTGCTCGGCGCCCTCGGCATGGGCCTCGCCGACGAGGCGCTGGGCGACGTGCGGGCGGCCCTGTGGGTCCCGGCGGCGCTCGCCCTGGTCTGCGTGCCGGTGTCGTTCGTGGCGGTGCCCGAGTCGGTGCGGCGCGGCGGCGGACGCGTGGACTGGCCCGGCGTGTCCCTGCTGAGCCTGACGATGATCGCCCTGCTGGCCGGGGTGTCGGGCGCCGAGCGCGGCGGCTGGCTGTCGGCCGGGACGCTGGGCCCGCTCACCCTGGGCGCGCTGCTGCTGGTCGCGTGGGTCGTGGTGGAGCTGCGGTCCGCCGAGCCCCTGGTGGACCTGCGGGCCATGGCGGGACGGCACGTCGCGCCGTTCTACGCCACCTCGTTCGCGTTCGGCGTCGTCTACTTCGGCAGCCAGTCGCCCAACGCCACGTTCCTGGCCACCGACCCGGCCGAGGGGTACGGGTTCGGAATGTCGGCGCTGTCGATCGCGTTGGTGACGCTGCCCGCCACGTTCGCGGCGATGCTGGCCTCGACGCTGCTGCCGCGCGTCGCGGCCCGCACCGGCTACCGCCGGGCGCTGGTCGGCTCGTTCGCCCTGGTGGCGGCCGGGTTCGGCGGGTTCGCGGCGTTCCACGGGGCGCTGTGGCCACTGGTGGTCAGCCTGCTGCTGGCGGGCGTGGGCCTGGGCGCGTCGCTCAGCGCGATGCCCACCGTGATCGTGGAGGCGTCCGACCCGTCCCGCACCGGCGTCGCCGCCGCCCTGTACAACAACGTCAAGACCCTGGGCGGGGCCGTCGCGGGCGGCGTGTTCGGCAGCCTGCTCAGCGGGATCGGCGGTCAGGGCGGCTACGTCGCGGTCTGGCTGGCCGGGGCGGCCGGTGCGCTGGTGGCCGCCGGATGCGCGATGATCGCTCGACGGCAGGAAACGGGCGCGACCGTATAGGATACCCCCAGGGGGGTTTACCCCCGGGGTGTCCCCCCGAGCTCGACGCCCCCGGCACCGATTGCGAGGACGACGATGGCGACCAGCGAGACCCCCACCCGCGGCTACACCGCGACCAAGGACCAGCTCCAGACCCGGCTGCGCCGGATCGAGGGCCAGGTGCGCGGCATCGAGCGGATGGTGGAGGACGACCGGTACTGCATCGACGTCCTCACCCAGATCAGCGCGGTCCAGGCGGCCCTGGACAAGGTCGCCCTCGGCCTGCTGGACGGGCACGTGCGGCACTGCGTGGCCGAGGGCGCCGAGGAGGGCAAGGGCGACGCCATGTCCACCGAGCTGATGGCCGCCGTCGGCCGCCTGATGCGCCGCGGCTGACCCCGTCCGCGGGGGCCGTCCGCGGGGCCGGGCGCGGGCGGGTTCAGGAGGCCAGGCCCCAGGTCACCGCGTCGGCGGCGTGCTCGCGGGTCAGGCGGCGGGCGCGCTGGGCGTCGGGCGTGTAGCGGAACCGCTCGGGGATCACGTGCGTGGTCCGGTACAGGCCCTTGAGGGTCAGCGTCGCCGCCAGATCCGACGTCGGCAGGCCGGGCAGGCCGTACATGCGGCGCGCCCAGCGCGGCAGCGTGGACACCACCAGCAGCCCGAGCGCCGGGGCGGCCAGCTTCAGCGGCAGCAGCTGGCGCGGCACCGCCGGGTTGAACAGCCGGCGCATTCCCTCCTTCGCCTCCTCGCAGGCCCAGATCTGGCGGCGCATGTCGGCGTAGTAGTCGCGCATGTCCGCCACCGAGGCCGGAACGTCGTCGGGGTCCAGCCCCACCACGGCGGCGGCGCGGCGCTGCTCGTCCACGAACCGGTCGCGGTCGGCGCGGCCGAGCGGGACCCCGGCGCGCACGGCGATGTCGAGGTAGGAGTCCACCTCCCCCATGTGCACCCACAGCAGGTTCTCGGGGTCGTCCACCGGGAAGACCTCGCCGGTGCGCAGGTCGACGCCCCGCAGCTTGGAGTGCAGCTTGCGGATGCGGCGGCCGACGCGGTCGACCTCCTCGGTGGTGCCCCAGGTGCGGACCCGCACGAACTCGACGGTGCGTCCCAGCCGCGCCCAGGCGGCCCGGGGGTCCATCAGCTCGGAGTTCTGCGCGGTGCCCCACATCGAGTGCGGGTGCAGCGCCTGGAGCACCAGGGCCCGCACGCCGCCGACCGCCAGCACCGGCTCCCCCATGACCCGCCAGGTCACCGAGCCCGGCCCGAACAGCCCGTAGTCCTCAGCCACCGCCGCGTCCCTTCGCCATACCGGGGTAATTAATGACTTATTGCCCGAATATGGCGTGTCCCACACCGGCCACGGGAGGGGAGGGGTGGGATCAGTCCGCAGGGATCTCCACCGTCTCCTCGTCCTCGTCCTCGTCCTCCTCGGGCGGCTCGGTCTGCTCGGTGACCCAGGCCAGGTAGTCCATGCTGCCCGCCACCACGGAGGTCGCGATGATCTCCGGGGTGTCGTAGGAGTGCTCCTGGTCGATGAGGCTGGCCAGTTCGTCGAACCGGTCGGAGGTGGTCTTGAACACCACCATCCACTCCTCGGCCGACTCGATCGCGCCCTCCCACCAGTAGGTGCTGGCGATCGGCCCGACCAGCTGGGCGCAGGCCGCCAGCCGCCCCTCGACGGCGGACCTGGCGAGCGCGGCGGCCTCGGCCCGTGAGTCGGTGGTCGTGGTGACCTGTACATACGCCTGCGCCATGGAAGGCTCCTTCCCCCTACCGACTGATCGTAGCCCGGCGGCCCGGCCGCGTTCTGGGTGCCCGCGGCCGGGCCGCCGGGAACGTCCGGTCCCGTGTCACCGGCGAGGGCGCACCACCATCGCGCTGCCGCCGCCGCGCCGGGTCGGCTCGGCGACCGCCTG
Source organism: Actinomadura kijaniata NBRC 14229 (assembly GCF_001552175.1). Classification (GTDB taxonomy): domain Bacteria; phylum Actinomycetota; class Actinomycetes; order Streptosporangiales; family Streptosporangiaceae; genus Spirillospora; species Spirillospora kijaniata. Next base: position 2,814 of record NZ_BCQR01000104.1, on the reverse strand, counting down.
CACCAGGTGCGGCGACAGGAACTCCAGGCCGGTCGCCGCGCCGATCGTCCCGGCGGGCGGGCCGGGGAACGGCGCCACGTCGTGGCCCTTGGCGGTCAGCGCGGTCCCGTACCGGTCGATGAAGCCCTGCTCGGCGAGGACCTGCGGGGTGTTGCGCTGGGTGGCGCGCGGCGCGGCCAGCGCGGTCGGCAGGTCCATGCCGAGGTCGATCCGGTTCAGCAGGATCTGCAGCACCGTCGTGATGATCGTGGAGCCACCGGGGGTGCCGACCGCCAGCTTCGGCCGTCCGTGGCCGTCCAGCACGATGGTCGGGGCCTGGCTGCTGCGCGGCCGCTTGCCGGGGCCGGGCAGGTTCGGGTCGGGCGGCGAGCCCGGCGCGGGCGGCTGGAGCGTGAAGTCGGTCAGCTCGTTGTTGAGCAGGAACCCGCGCCCGGGAACGGTGATGCCGCTGCCGCCGAACTGCTCCAGCGTGATGTTGTAGGCGACGACGTTGCCCCACTTGTCGGCCGTGACCAGGTGGGTGGTCTGCGGGCCCTCGTAGGTGGTGGAGACGGCGGGTGCCGCGGGGACCCTGCACTTCTCGTAGCGGCCGTCGGGGCTGCCGGGCGGCACCGGCGCGGTGGCGGCCCTGTCGGGGTTGATGAGGCAGGCGCGCTCGCGGGCGAAGCCGCGCGACAGCAGCTCGTTCAGCGGCACCTTCACGTGCCGGGGGTCGCCGACGTACCGGCCGCGGTCGGCGTAGGCGAGCTTGGACGCCTCCAGGTAGTGGTGCAGGGTGCGGACGGTGTCGTCGGCGCCGAGCTTGAAGTGGCCGAGGATGTTGAGGGCCTCGCCGACGGTGGAGCCGCCGGACGACGACGGCGGCTGGCCGTAGACGTTCAGGCCCCGGTAGCTGACGCGGGTGGGGCGCGGGGTCAGCGCCCGGTAGGCGGCCAGGTCCCCGGTCTCCATCAGGCCGGGACGGACGTTGAGCCCGGAGGCCGGGTCCACCTTCGGCTTCTGCACGGTCCGCACGACCTCGCGGCCGAGACCGCCCCGGTAGAACCAGCCGGGTCCGCGCTTGGCCAGCTCGCGGTAGGTGCGGGCGAGGTCGGGGTTGCGGAACGTCGAGCCGACGGCGGGCGCCTGGCCGTTGCGCAGGAAGACCTCGCGGGTGGCGGGGAAGGCGTTGAAGCGCTTCTGGTTCAGCGCCGTCTGGTCGTGGAACTCCTGGTCCACGACGAACCCCTTCTCGGCCAGCCGGATCGCGGGCTTGAGGAGCGTCGGCAGGCCGCGGGTGCCGTGGCGGCGCAGCGCGGTCTCCCACTGCGCGACGGTGCCGGGCACGCCGACGCCGAGCCCGCTGGTGACGGCCTGGTCGAACGGGATCGCCTTGCCGGTCGCGGGGTCCACGAACGAGTCGGCCCGCATCCGCCTGGGTGCGGCCTCGCGCCCGTCGATGGTGTGCACGCGGCGCTTCCTGGCGTCGTAGTACAGCACGTAGCCGCCCCCGCCGAGGGCGGCGACGTACGGCTCGCTGACGCCGAGGGCGGCGGTGGCGGCGACGGCGGCGTCCATCGCGTTGCCGCCCTTCTTCAGCACCTCGATCGCGGCGGCGCTGGCGTAGGGGTCGACGGTGGAGACGGCTCCGCCGTACCCGGTCGCGACGGGCCGCTTGGCCGGCCCGGCGGGCGGCTGCGTCAGCGGCGGCGTCAGCGGCGGCCGCGACGACGGTTCCGCCAGGGCCGGGCCCGGAACGGCCAGCGCGGCGGCGGTCAGGGCCACCCCGGCGGCCACCGCCGTGCCGCGCAGCGCGCGGGACGAGGGCGAACGGGGAGACGACACGCGAAGGGACACGGGACCTCCTGTGGTTTCCGGCGCCCTCACATTCCCACTGATCGTCGATCCACACCACCGATCCACGCCCACCGCGCCAAGATCGGCAAGGGGATGGCGCGGGAACCGGCCGGTTTGAGAGCATGGGTCCCCCGCAGCGTCCCCCGACCCCCCGCCCGGGCCGCCTGGAGTGACCTTGCTGTCGTTCTCCCTGCTGTTCACCGACGGACTGTTCACCCCGCAGCGCCTCGGCGATCCGCGCGCCGCCGACGTGCTGCACGCGGCGACCGACCGCGCCGCGGGCCGGGTGCGCACCAGCGACCTGCTGCACGCGGCGGTGGCCGCCGGGGACCCGGCGCTGCTGCCGGTCCTGGCGCGGACGCTGCCGGAGGGCGTCGCCGAGCGGCACCTGCTGGCCGGGATCGAGATCTACAACCCGGGGCGCTCCCCCGACGACGACGGCCCGGCGTTCGACGGGCGGCGCGAGCGGTTCGACGACGCGGCGCTGGCGGCGCTGCGCGCGTTCGACGCCGAGTTCGCCTCCCTGGCGGCCGCCGACCCCGGCCGGGCCCGGCACGGGTCGCTGGAGCTGCTGGTCGCGGCCGTGCTGGAGAACCTGGACGCCGACGACCGCGAGTACCTGGGCGCGGTGCTGGACCCCGGCGCGACCGCGGCGGTGCTGCGCGAGCGGGTCCGGGTCGCCGGCCGGCCGCCCGCGCCGCTGCTGGAGGAGGGGTCGGGGCGGCTGCGGTCGGAGGAGTTCACCGAGGACGGCTGGGCGGTGCTGGAGCAGGCCGCCGCGCGGGCCGCCGAGCTCGGCTACGACCGGGTCCTGCCGCCGCACGTGCTGCTGGCGCTGCTCGGCCAGACCGAGGGGACCGCCGAGCACCTGGTCCGGTTGCAGGTGCCGCCGCAGATGGGCCCGGTGCGGGTCGCCGAGATCGTGGCGGAGGCGTTCCGGCTGCTGGACGGGGGCCGTCCCCGCCCCGGGGCGGCCCC
>NZ_BCQR01000103.1 GCF_001552175.1 Actinomadura kijaniata NBRC 14229 | reverse complement strand
CCCCGCCGCTGGACCGCGCCGGGCTCGGCGGCCCGACGCTCGACCTGCTGGCCGGGGCGCGGCGCGACGCGCGGGGGCGCGGCGCGGACCGCGTCGGCCCCGACCACCTGCTCGGCGCGGTGCTGGCAGACCCGCCCCAGCGGCTGCGCGCCGTCCTCACCGCCCCGCCGCTCGCCCTGGACCTGGACCTGCTGCGCGACAACCTGGAACGGCGGCTGCGCGACGCCGGGACGCCGCGCGAGACCGCGTTCCGTCTCCCGCCCGGACTGCCGCCGTCGCAGGACCTGACCTGGCTGGCCCGCACCGGCGGCCTCGCCCCGGCGCCGCACCTGGACCGCTACTTCGACCCGCTGTGCCGGGCGCTGCACCGCGCCGAGGCCCACCACGTCCTGATCACCGGCGATCCGGGGACCGGCACCACGACGCTGCTGGGCGAGCTGGCGCGGCGCGCGGCGGCCGGGGAGATCCCGTTCCTGCGGCGCAAGCGGTTCCTGCACGTGGACTGCGGGGACGTCGCGCCCGGCGACAGCGCCGCCGCGCTCGCCGGGATCGTCGGCCACGTCGCGGGCCGCACCGACGTGATCGTGTGCGCCGACGGGCTGGGCGCGCTGCTGCGCGGCCCGCACGGCACCGACCACCGGCTGGCCCTGCGCGCGGCGCTCAAGGAGGGCCGCCTCCACCTGGTCGGGGTGCTGACCCCGCAGGACTTCGAGGACCTGGTCGGCGCCGACCGGGCGCTGCTGGAGCTGACCACCCGGATCGAGGTGGCCGAACCCGGCCCGGCCGAGGCCCGCGACATGGCCGCGCGGGCCGCCGGGAGGCTGGCCGAACGGTTCGGCGTGCGGGCCGACGACCGCGCCGTGGACCTGGCGGTGGTGCTGTCGTCGGACCTGATCCTCAGCGAGCGCCTGCCCGCCAAGGCCGTCCGCGTCCTGCACCGCGCCTGCGAGGACCTGCACTACCGCCGCTCCCAGGCGGGCGAGACCCGCGACACCGTCGGGCCGGGCGACGTGGTGGAGGTCGTCGCGGAGCTGTCGGGCGTCCCGGCCGCGCAGATCCACGGGAGCGGCGAGCGCACCGACTTCGAGCGGGTGCTGTCGGAGTCGGTGGTCGGGCAGCCGGGGGCGGTGCGGGCGGTGGCCGCCGAGCTGCGCCGCGTCAAGGCGGGCCTGGCCGGTCCCGGCCGCCCGGCGTCGGTGATGCTGTTCGCGGGGCTGACCGGCGTCGGCAAGACCGAGACCGCCAAGACCCTCGCCCGCGTCTACTCGGCGTCCAAGCGGCTGCGGACCTACCCGATGGAGAACTTCGCCGAGCCGCACAGCATCGCCGGGATCATCGGGTCGCCGCCCGGCTACGTCGGCCACGACTCGGGCGGGCGGCTGGTCAACGACCTCAACGCCGACCCCTACTGCGTGTTCCTGCTGGACGAGGCGGAGAAGGCGCACCCGGAGGTGTGGCGGCCGTTCCTCAACCTGTTCGACGAGGGCTGGATCACCGACCAGCGCGGGGTGAAGGCGTTCGCCGACCGGGCGGTGTTCATCCTCACCACCAACGCCGGGCACGACCTGATCGCCGAGATGGCGGCGGCGGGCCGCCCCGACGAGGAGATCGCCGCCGCGGTGCGGCGGGTGCTGCGGGAGGTCCGCCATCCCCGGTCGGGGCAGGCGACGTTCCCGCCGGAGTTCCTGGCCCGGCTGCGGCAGGTGGTGGTGTTCCGGCCGCTGGACCGGGCGGCGATGGCGGGGATCTGCGCCAGGCTGCTGCGCGAGCAGCGGGAGTTCTGGCGCGCCCGCCGCGACAAGGACCTGGTCGTCCCCGAGGCGCTGGCCGGGCACATCGCCGACCTGGCGTACGCGGCCGACCGGGAGTCCGGCGGCGCGGAGGGCGGCCGGGTGGTGTCCCGGCTGGTCTCGCGGCTGGTGGAGGACCCGATCACCCTGGCGGCGGACCGGGACCCCGGGGCGTTCCGCGCGGCCGGGCGCGTCGAGCTGCTGTTCCGGCCCGGCGGCGACCCCCCGGTGGAGGCGGTTCCGCGGTGACCGGCGGCACCCCGGTGAGCGGGGACCTCAAGACGTTGCGGGGCACCGTGCTCGACGGCCGGTACCCGCTGGAGGAGTGGCTGGGCGAGGGCGGGTTCGGCGGGGTGTTCCGCAGCCGGCAGCGGCTGCTGGGCGCGCCGGTGCGGCGGGTGGCGGTCAAGCTGTCGCGGCGCACCGGCCTGACCGAGGCGAACGTGCGGGACCTGTTCGGCGACGCGCTGCTGCTGGCCGAGGCGATGGACGGCATGACCGACACCGAGGCCCGCGCGCACCTGGTGCACCTGTACGACGCGGGCGTCGCGGACGGGCGCGGCTACCTGGTGATGGAGTACGTGCAGGGCACCACGCTGGCGGCGCAGTTCGCGTCGCTGCCCGGGGGCGTCCCGGCGCGGCTGATGACGCGGTGGGCGCGGCAGGTCGCGGTGGCGCTGCGCGGGCTGCACTCGCTCACGCCGCCGCTGCTGCACCGCGATCTCAAACCCGACAACGTCCTGCTCGGCCTGGACCGCACGGTCCGGCTGGTCGACTTCGGGCTGGCCGCGCGGATGGTGGCGGGCGGCCACGTCGAGGGCGTCGCCGGGACGCTCGCCTACATGGCCCCCGAGACGTGGCGGGGGCGGAGCGTGCGGGCCTCCGACCTGTACTCGCTGGGCCTGCTGATCTACGAGGGGCTGACCGGGCGGCACCCCTACGGGCACCTGCACCCGCCCTACGGACTGCCCGCCGACGCGCACGGCGACTGGCTGTACGAGGCCCGCCGCGAGATCATCGTCGATCCGCCGTCGCGGCTGAACAACACCGTCCCGCCCGCGCTCGACGCGCTGGTGCTGCGCTGCCTGGCCCACGACCCGCGCGACCGGTTCGGCACGGCCGAGGAGCTCATCGAGGCGATCGACGAGCCCGCCCCGGCGGCGCCCGCGCGCCCCGCGCCGCGCGGCGCGGCCGCCGACCTGGTCCGCGAGGCGGACCTGCTGGCGGACCGGGGCGACCACGCCGGGGCCGCCCGCCGTTACGAGCGCGCGTGGCGGACGGTCCGCGACGACCCCGCCGCGCCGGACGATCGGGCCGAACGCGTCGCGCTCCTCGATCGTCTCAGTAGGGCGTACCGCCGGATCGGCAACGACTTCCAGGCCGACCGCTACGCCGAACTCAGCCGCCGGGAAGGGGGCGGGGACCGCTGATGGCGCAGGAGGGCGCGTTCGGACGGATCTTCAACCGCGACCGGCGGCTGCGCCGGCGCTGGACCGCGGCGCTGGCCGAGCCCGACCCGGCGCAGGCCCTGGCACGGCTCCGCGAGATCCGCGACGGCATCGCCGCCGACCCCGCCGGGGCCGGCGGGCTGTGGCCCGAGTTCCAGGCCGCGATGCTGGACCCCCGGCTGCTGCCGCTGCTGACCGGCGACGACTTCGCGGCGCTGGAGGACGTCGGGGCGCGGACCGGCGCGGGCGCGTGGTGGCCGCTGATCGCGGCGCGGGCGGCGCGCGGCGAGGAACGCGAGGCCCGCGAGCTGATCGGCCGCTGCCCGCCGTCGCTGCCGCCGGAGTGGACGGGACTGGCGCGGGAGCTGCTGCGCGTGGACTTCGGCTCGGGCCTCCTGCGGGTGCGCGAGGCCGGGGAGGCGGCCCGGCGTCTCGCCGTCCCGGGGCTGGAGAGCACCCTCGCCCTGCACGCGCTGCTGGTCGAGGACGACCCGGCCCGCGCCGTCGCGCTGCTGGAACACGCCCCCGCCGACGGGACGGCGTTCGCGGCACTGCTGGCGGCCCGGCTGCGGCTGGGCGAGCACGCCGCCGTCGCCGCGCTGGCCGCGCGGCCCGGCCGCCCCACCTCCCGCGCGATCGAGGAGCTGGTCGAGCTCGGCCGCGCCCTGCACTGGCTCGACACCGCCGACTCCACCACCGACTCCACCACCGGGCCCGTCCCCGTCGAACGCCTCGTCCGCTTCACCGTCGCCCTGCACGCCGGGGAGTGGCTGGACTACGCGATCGGCCGGACCTACCTGCTGGACGGCGACGCCCGCCGCGCCGCCCGCGTCCTCGTCCCGCTCGCCGACGCCTTCCCCGGCCGCCCCGACTGGGCCTACCACGCCGCCTGGGCGCTGCTGCTGACCGGCGACCACGAGGGGGTCGCGCGGCTGCACGGTCGCTCCCCCGCCTGGGCGACCGGCTGCCTGCTGCGGGACGCCGCCCCCGACTCCGCGACGCCGCAGACCGCGCCGGAGACCGCGCCGCCCGCCGCGTACGCGGACCTGGCCGCCGCGCGCGCC
>NZ_BCQR01000102.1 GCF_001552175.1 Actinomadura kijaniata NBRC 14229 | reverse complement strand
CTTCCCCCGGGCCGGCCGCCGCATGGGCGTCCTGCATCCCGTTGGGGACAAGGAAAGAATCTATGCGCTTCAAGCGGAGACGTCAAACCGGGAGGCCAGGAGCCCGTGGTGTGCGCTCCGCCTCAGCGCGTCTCCACTGTAGGACAACGCCGTCGGTCGCGCAGGCATTCCCCAAAACGCGCCCGTCCGTCTCAGGGGGCTGTGCGTTCCCAGCCTGCGGGAGGTCCGTCGAGGACTTCCGCGCCCAGGTCCCTGACCAGCTCCATGGCGGTGGTGTCGGCGGCGTCGCCGTGGAGGGCGAGGTGCACCTCGTCCACGGCCGGATGCCGCACGATGTGGAGTGCGGTGCGGTGGCCGCGCGGCTCGCTGAAGATTTCCTCGTGCCATCCCGTGCCGTCACGGTCGTCGACCGCCAGGAGGACCCAGTAGGCCCGCGCCGCCGCCCAGAACACCGCTTCGTCCGGGTCGTCGAAGGGGGCGCGCAGCCAGGTCACGGGACGGGGGACCGCCCGTTCCGGGACGCCCGCGCGCACCGTGATCCAGTGTCTTTCGTCGTCCACGGGGCGGGCGGGCCGCAGGATCGGCTCCAGTTCCGGTTTCGGCTGGGCTTTCCGCACGAGGACGGGGTGAACGAGTTCCGCGGCGACCAGCCGTGCGTACTCGGCGGCGTTCCGGACCTCTTCGTCGTCGTGGTCGAGTGCGCGTTGGAGGAGTTCCGCCGTCTCCGGTTCGGGAGGCGCTCCGCCGGTCGCCATCAGGAGCGCCACCAGTGCCCGGGGCTGTTCGCGGAGGTTCTCCTCCAGTTGGGCGCGGAGTGCCGGCTCGTTCCAGAACGGTCGCCGCGCGGCGATGACGTTCCGGATCGCGGCCGCGTGTTCGGCCGAGTGCACCCGTACGAACAGGGCTTTGGCGTCGGTCTCGTCGCACCGGACCTCCATGAGGAGGTCGTCGTCGGCGGTGTAGACCGTCGCGGTGCTCTCGCCGCCGAAGCCGCCGTGGCCGTACAGGGCGAAGTTCAGGCCCGTCGCGTCGGCGATCTCGGTGAGCAGGTCATCGTCCACCCCGTCCGTCGACCGGATCACCAGCGCGCACCGGTACGGCCCGCCCGCCAGGGTCTGGGTCGTCACCGTCGTCCTTCAGCGTGGCGTTCGGTCAGGGTTTCAGGGGCAGTTCGAACCAGACGGCCTTCCCGTTGGAGGTGGGGCGGGCTCCCCAGCGGGACGCCAGCTGGTCCACCAGGTACAGGCCCCGGCCGCCCTCGTCGGTCTCGCCCGCGCTGCGGATCCTCGGCAGGCGCATGTCCGTGTCGAACACCTCGACCCAGATGGAGTTCGCGCCCTTGCGCAGGCGCAGGCGGAACTCCTTGGTCGGGGGTTCGCGGCGGCCCAGCTGCTCGGCCAGGTCCAGGTCGTCGAAGCTGTCCAGGCTCCAGTCGTCCTCGTCGAACGCGTTCTGGCCGAAGCCCGTGTTGAACTGGACCGCGCCCAGGCCGCCGTCCAGGACCAGTTCGCGGCGGGGCGCGGGGGTCGCGGTGGCGTGCAGGACGACGTTGGTGACGACCTCGGAGACCAGCAGGCAGGCCAGTTCGGACTGCTCGTCGAGCATGCCCCAGGCCGCGAACGTGTCCGCCGCCATCCGGCGGGCCTCCGACACCATGATCGGTTCGGCGGGGAAGGTCCGGTCGGCGACCGCGAGCTCCTCGCCCGCCGTGCGGATGACCATGATCGCGACGTCGTCGTTGATGTCGCCGGGCAGCGCGTCGTAGACGGCTCCGGCGATGGTCTCCACGTCGCGGCGGGCCACCTCGGCGACGGCGGAGCGGACCGCCTCGCGGGCCTCCTCGCGGGTGTAGTAGTCGCCGTCGTCCTTGGGGCGGCGGTCGATGAGGCCGTCGGTGTAGAGGACGAGGGTGGAGCCGGGCTTGAGTTCGGCGGTCTCCTCGTTGAAGAGGATCTCGCCGCCCAGGCCGGGGCCGCGGACGCCGAGCATGGCGCCCTCGCTCTCGAACCTCAGCTCGCTGACCTGGCCGTCGACGATCAGCAGGGGCGGGTCGTGGCCCGCGTTGGCGAACTCCAGGACCCGTGACCAGGCGTCGTAGACGAAGTAGGTGCAGGAGACCAGGGGCGGGCGGACGAGGTCGTCGCTGTTCCAGCCGGAGCTCATCCGCTCGGGGCGGGTCATGGTGCGGACCCACTCGTCGAGCTTGCGGAGGATGTCGGCGGGCGGCTTGTCGTCCTGGGCGAACGCGCGCAGCGCGGCGCGGAGCTGGCCCATGACGGCGGCGGCGCGGGCGCCGCGGCCCTCGACGTCGCCGATGACGACGCCGACGCGGCCCGCCGACAGCGGGATCACGTCGTACCAGTCACCGCCGACCTGGGTCTGTATGCCGTGGCCGTGGGATTCCAGGGGGCGGGCGGGTTCGTAGCGCCAGGCGATCTGGAGGCCGTCGAGCCGGGGCGGTCGGTCGCCGGGGAGCAGGTGCTTCTGGAACGCCAGGGCCGTCTCGCGCTCCTCCTCGAACAGCAGGGCGTTGTCGACGGCGAGGGCGACGCGGCTGGCGATCGCGCCCATCAGGTCCCGGTCGAAGCCGTCGTAGTGCGGGTCGGGGCGCTTGGACAGGTTCGACAGGGCGAGGCTCATCACGCCGAGGAGCTCGCCGCGGACCAGCAGCGGCGCGGAGATCACGGAGGTGATGCCCATGGCGTCGCCGAGGCGCTTGGACTCCTCGCTGGGCGCGGCGAAGCTGCGCTGGACCATGTCCTCGACCAGGACGGCGTCGCGGCGGCTCATGGCCTTGGCGCTGAAGTGGCCGGGCGGGTAGGAGACGGGTTCGCCGACCTCGGCCCAGGTGCCGGGGGGCGGGGTCCAGCCGCCGGCGTGCCGGGACACGCGCCGGTAGAGGCGGTCGCCGGAGAACAGGTCGATGAAGCAGTGGTCGGCGAACTGCGGGACCAGCGTGTCGGCGACGCGGCGGAGGGTGGATTCGAGTTCCAGGGAGCCGGCCAGGCGTTCGCCGATGCGTTCCAGGAGGCCGTAGCGGTCCTGTTCGCGCTGGTTGGAGCGGAGGGCCTCGCGCGCGAAGATCACGACGCCGTCGACGGCGCCGGACGGGTGGCGCAGCGGGACGGCGTGCGCGCGCGTGTAGACGGTGGACCCGTCGGCGCGCAGGTTGCAGAACGTGCCCTCCCAGACGCCGCCCTTGAGGACGTGCCGGGCCAGCTCGGTGGCCTGTTCGTGGTCCTCCTCGGCGATGCCGAGGGACAGCACCGAGTGGCCGATCAGGTCGTCGCCGCCGAAGCCGAACAGTTCGCGTGCGAACGCGTTGCCGTAGATGACGTTGCTGAAGCGGTCGCAGACGATGACCGCCATCTCCATCTGGTTCAGCACGGTCTCGGGCGGCAGGTGCGCCGTGATCGGCGCTTCCCCCCAGTCGTTCATGTGCCCACCCTGACCACCATCGCGCTCCTCGCCCGTCCACCGAGGGTAGGCGCCGCTTTCGTATGCCTCGTGCCGTTGTGGTGCGCGGTCGCCCCTCGGGAGCGGACGCCGCCGTCGTAGGTATTGAACGACGAAACCGCCGCGGGGATACGCCGGAACGGCGCGCCGGTACGGAGATCTTCGGTATAGACCGCGAGCGTCCGCACCGGCGGCCCGTCAGCGCCGGCTGACGAAGACGTGCTCGGCGATGTCGCGGGGCAGGTCGGCAGGGTCGTCCGCCTCGTCGTCACTGATCACCCGTACCCCGTCGTCGGTTGCCCGGAGGGTCACCTCTCGTCCGGGTTGTATCCCGGACCTCTTGAGTCTAAGCATCAGGTCCGAGTTGCTCTGCACCTGCTCGCTGATACGCCGGATGATCGCGGGGGTGCCCTCCTCGCCGGCGACCGCGGTCATCACCGACAGGTCGGTGTCGCCGGCGTCGTCGCTGTGTCCACCGAGCTCGTCGAGGCCGGGGATCGGGTTGCCGTGGGGGCAGACGGTGGGGTTGCCGAGCAGCGCGACCAGGCGCCGTTCGACCTCCTCCGACATCACGTGCTCCCAGCGGCACGCCTCGATGTGGACGTCCTCCCAGGGCAGTCCGATGACGTTGACCAGCAGGCACTCGGCGAGGCGGTGCTTGCGCATCACGCTGGTCGCCAGGCTGCGGCCGACCTCCGTCAGTTCAAGGTGCCGATCCCCCTCGACCCGCAGCAGCCCGTCACGTTCCATTCGCGCCACCGTCTGGCTCACCGTCGGGCCGCTCTGCGAGAGCCGTTCGGCGATCCGGGCGCGGAGGGGCACGATCCCCTCTTCTTCGAGCTCGAACACCGTCCGGAGGTACATCTCCGTGGTGTCGATCAGGCCGTGTGAGGTCACAGCTCCCTCCAGTCTTTCGGCCTTAGAGTCTACTTGTTCTCGACGTCTCCGGCCGGGTTGCGCACATATCCCTGTCGGCGGGGTATGGCACAACGTTTGGGAGTCTGCGTTTTCTTCCCCCGTCCCGTCGGCCTCGCCCGCCGGTCACGCCCGGACGGGCGTCGCGGTGCGGGTGTCGTAGCGCAGCAGCGCCGGGACGGCCAGGCCGGCCAGCACGACCAGAACGGCGCAGGCGATCCCGCCGCCGACCCAGGAGGCGGACGCCCCGACGAACGTGGCCGTCGCCCCGGCGCGCAGGTCGCCGAGGCGGGGGCCGCCCGCGACGACGACGGTGAACACGCCCTGGAGCCGGCCGCGCATCTCGTCGGGCGCGTAGGTCTGGAGCATGGTCTGCCGGAACACCGCCGACACCAGATCGGCCGCGCCGCCGACGGCCAGCAGGACCACGGCGAGCCAGAGGGAGTGGGCGAGTCCGGCGGCGGCGACCGCCAGGCCCCACACGACGATCGCGGCGACGAGCGCGACGCCCTGCCGGTGGACGCGACCGATCCAGCCGGACATCAGCCCGCCGAGGACGGCTCCGATGGAGATCGCGCCGAACAGCCAGCCGACGGCGGCCTCGCCGCCGAACCGGGCCTCGGCGAGTTCGGGGAACAGGGCGCGCGGCATCGCCACGCCCATGGCGATGATGTCGACGACGAACGACATCATCAGCACCGGCTGGGTGGCCAGGTAGCGCAGGCCCTCGACGACCGAGCGCAGGCCGGGCGTTCCGGTGACGTCGCCCAGCGGCGGGATCGGGGGCAGGCGCAGCGCGGCGTACAGGCCGACGGTGAACAGCACGGCGTCCAGGGCGTAGGCGGCCGGGTAGCTCCAGCGGGCGAGGACGACGCCCGCCAGCAGGGGCCCGGCGAGCATGCCGACCTGGCTGGCGGTGAAGTTGAGGGTGTTGGCGGCGGGGACCATGTCCTTGTCGAACAGGCGCGGGGTGATCGCGCTGCGGGTCGGCGAGGAGACGGCGAAGCCGGTGGCCTGGACGGCGACGATCGCCATGATCAGCCACAGGTTGCGGACGTCCAGCAGGGCCTGGGCGAGCAGCAGCAGGGTGGAGACCCAGGTGACGCAGGACGACCAGAACAGCAGCCGGCGCCGGTCCACGTGGTCGGCGACCGCGCCGCCCCACAGCCCGAAGACGATCAGCGGGACGAGGTTGACGACGCCGAGCATGCCGACCCAGAACGACGACCGGGTCATGTCGTAGACCTGGACCGGCACGGCGACGGCGGTCACCTGGAAGCCGACGAACGACACGCCCTGGCCGAGCCACAGCCGCCGGAAGGAGCGGTCGGCCAGCGGCCGGGTGTCGATCGCCAGCCGGCGCAGCCGGCCGCCGCGCCGGACGGGTTCCTCGGGTTCCTCGGGTTCCTTGCGGGGGGTGTCAGGAGTGTCGGGGGGTGTTTGGTCCTGTTCCGGTTTCACGGAGAGAGTCTCTCCAACACCCATCCGCCCGATCCGTCCGGCTCCCGCTCAGCGGAAAGCGCGCGCCGGTAGCGCAGCCGGTCATGCAGGCGGTTCGGGCGGCCCTGCCAGAACTCGACGGCGGTCGGGACGACGCGGTAGCCACCCCAGAACTCCGGCAATGGAACGGCATCGAAGTCGTCACCGTCGGCCGGTTTCGGCCACCGTTCGGCGAGGGCGGCGTAGCGTTCGGCGAGCGTCCGGCGGTCCGGTATGACGCCGGACTGGTGCTCGCTGGCCCATGCCCCGAGGCGCGATCCGTAGGGGCGGGAACGGAAGTAGGCCGCGTCCTCCTCCCTGGTCAGCCGCGTCACCGGCCCCGACACCCGGATCTGGCGGTGCAGGTCGTGCCAGGGGAACACGAGCGCCGCGCGCGGGTTGGCGGCGAGCTGGGCGCCCTTGACGGAGGTGAGGTTGGTGAAGAAACGGAAGCCGTCGGGCCCGAAGCCCTTCAGCAGCACGGTACGGGCGTCGGGGGTCCCGTCGGCGGAGGCGGTGGCGAGCACCATGGCGTTCGGCTCGGGCAGCCCGGCCGCCGCGGCCTCGGTGAACCAGGCCGCGAACAGCGTGAACGGGTCCGCGGGGACGGAATCCTCGGTCAGCCCGGCTCCCTCGTAGGATCTGCGGAGCCGTGCGGGGTCAGGTGTGTTGTGAGCAGCGGTGCGATCCACAGCCTCACAGCCTCCCACCAGGGCGTTGTGCACATCACGGGGACCTGGGTACTGGTCAGTAAGGCGGACAGGGTTCAATGGCACGGCTACCGCCTTATCACTATGGGGACGAAAGGCAGGACGAACAAATGTCCGACTTCAAACCCGGGCTCGAGGGGGTCGTGGCCTTCGAGACCGAGATCGCCGAACCGGACAAGGAGGGCGGCGCCCTCCGCTATCGGGGCGTCGACATCGAGGATCTCGTCGGCCGCGTCTCCTTCGGTGACGTGTGGGGCCTGCTGGTCGACAACAGCTTCGACCCGGGCCTGACCCCGGCCGACCCGCACCTGCTGCCGGTCACCTCCGGCGACGTGCGGGTGGACGCCCAGGCAGGGCTGCCCACGCTGGCCCCCAAGTACGGGATGCGCCCGCTGCTGGACATCACCGACGAGGAGGCCCGCGCCGACCTGGCCCGCGTCTCGTCGACGGCGCTGTCGTTCGTGGCGCAGTCCGCGCGCGGCATCGGCGTCCCCGTCGTCCCGCAGTCGCGGGTGGACGAGGGCCGCACCATCACCGAGCGGTTCATGATCCAGTGGCGCGGTGAGCCGGACCCCAAGCACGTCCAGGCCATCGACGCGTACTGGGTGTCGGCCGCCGAGCACGGCATGAACGCCTCCACCTTCACCGCCCGCGTCATCGCCTCCACCGGCGCCGACGTGGCCGCGTCGATGTCCGGCGCGATCGGCGCGATGTCGGGTCCGCTGCACGGCGGCGCCCCGGCCCGCGTGCTGCCGATGATCGAGAAGGTCGAGCAGGTCGGCGACGCCCGCCGGGTCGTCACCGACATCCTCGACTCGGGCGAGCGCCTGATGGGCTTCGGGCACCGCGTCTACCGGGCCGAGGACCCGCGCGCCCGCGTGCTGCGCCGTACCGCCAAGGAACTGGACGCCCCGCGCTTCGAGGCCGCCAAGTCCCTGGAGGACGCGGCCCTGGCCGTGCTGCGCGAGCGCCGCCCCGACCGCGCGATCGAGACCAACGTCGAGTTCTGGGCGGCGGTCATCCTGGACTTCGCCGAGGTCCCGACCGCGATGATGCCCGCCATGTTCACCTGCGGCCGCACCGCCGGCTGGGCGGCGCACATCCTGGAGCAGAAGCGCACCGGCCGCCTGGTCCGGCCGAGCGCCCGCTACACCGGTCCGGGCACCCGTTCCATCGACGAGGTCCCCGGTTCCGCCGACGCCCTCAAGCGTTACGCGAGCTGATCCCCCGGATCGTCTCGCCCCCCGCGTCGAGCGCCTTGAGGCCCCCGGTTCTCCGGGGGCCTTTTCGGTTCCCAGGGATGGGTAATCCCCGCGTCTCTCCCGGACACAGACAGAGCAGATGTGGTCCACGAGAGACGAAGGGAATCCATGAGATTCCACGTGTACGGCATGACCCTCGCCCTGGGCGCCGCCCTCCTGGCCCCGACCGGCCCGGCGGCCGAGGCGCGGGAGCCCCGGGTCCGGGCCGGAAGCCTGGCCGGGGAGACGACGAGCGGGAAAGCGACATCCGGGAGGCGTGTCGTCCAGAAAGCGCAGCGTTCCCGTCCGGCCCCCCGCCGGGCCGGGCCGGTCCACCGGCTGACCGTCCGGGTGCTGGGCCTGGACGGGACGGCGCCCGCCGGTGACGCCGCCTCGATGTTCACCGTGTTCGACCTGGCCACCGGGGCGCCGACCACCGGCGGGCTCGTCGACGGCAGCGGGCGGGTGGAGCTGCCGCCCGGCGTCTACCGGGTCGGGAGCTGGATCTACGTCCCGCAGCCGGGGCGGCCCGAGGCCAAGGCCCTCATGATCCACCCCCGGCTGGAGCTGACCGGCGACGCGACGCTCGTCCTGGACGCCCGCGCGACCAGGGAGGTCAAGGTCGCGCTGGACGCGCCGGAGACCCCGGACGCGAGGCTCGCGCTCGGCGACGTGATCGTTCCGATGACCACGCAGGGCCAGCGGCACGGCTACGGGCTGCCGCTGGAGGACGGCGTCCGCGTGTCCCCGGCCGCGGGCGTGCCCCTGCGCCTCCTGGCGACCTGGACCAGGGACGGCGGGTACACCAGCCCGTACCGCTACACCGCCTACCACGAGTTCGCGGGGCGCATCCCGGACCGGCCCGAGCTCGACGTCCGGGCGCGGGACCTGGCCAGGGTGCGCACCACCGTCCCCGGGCAGGGGGCCGCGCAGTGCCACGGCGCGTTCCTCAGCCCCGACCTGCCCGACATGAGCGCGGCCCTGGCCCACGGCGTGGTCACCGGCCCGACCCCGTCCGTCCGCACCTCGTACCTGAGCCCCGGGGTGACCTGGCGGTCCGACCACGGCCTGGGCGGGACCGACTGCGCCATCACCGAGAGCGGCCACGGCACCGACCGGTTCCCCGCGCCGGGCGACTACCGGCGTTCCTGGTTCACCGTGCCGTCGGTCCCGGTGCCCTGGATGTGGGAGGCGCGCGATCTGCGGCCGGGCGTGGTGCGCCGCGACGACCGGATCGAGGTGAACCTGTCGCTGTTCTCCGACGGCGCCGGCGACCACGTCGGCCCGCGCAGCGCGCCCTGGGAGGACGGGCACATCACCGGCGACACGACGCTCAGCCGGGACGGTGAGCCGATCGGGACGAGCCCGTTCGCGGGATACGGCTCGTTCGACGTCCCGAAGGAGCCGGGCCGGTACGTGCTGGAGACGAACGCGACCCGGACCGCCCCCTGGTCGCCCCTGGGCACCCGGAGCAGCGCGACCTGGACGTTCACCTCCCAGCCGTCGACGGAGCCGACCGCCCCGCCGTTGATGACCGTGCGGTACAAGGCCGCGCTCAACCCCCTGGGCCAGGCCACCGCGGGCCACCCCTTCCGTCTCGACACCACCGTCCTGACCCCACCCGGCGTCACCCCCCGCGCGGTCGCCCGGATGACCGCGCAGGTCTCCTACGACGACGGCCAGACCTGGCAGCCCGCGACCGTACGCAACAACCGGACCATCACCCTGAACCACCCACCACGCCCCGGCCACGTCTCCCTGAGAGTCACCGCCACCGACACGGCGGGAGACTCGGTCACCCAGACCACGATCCGGGCCTACGCCCTGCGCTGAGCCCGTGAGGCAGATCCTGTCGCGGAGGTCCCAACCTCCGCGACAGGTACGCCATCTGAGCCACGAGGCGCTCAGAGCCCCGGCCCACCCACGACCACCTCAACCTCACATCACCGAGGACAAGGAGCACCCGCCTGCCCGGTGCTGACCAGCCGCCCGCAAACCGCCACCACCATCAAGGCCCCGTCAGTCCTCAACTCAGTGAGCAGAACCGGCTTGTGCTCGATCTGATGGCCGCCGGCCCGAGGGCCGAAGCGCAGCAACCCCGTGGCCCCCTGGGTCTCGGCGCCCGCGCCCGGTTCGGTCAGTTCCGACAGGATCGCGGCGGCGGTGGGCAGGGCCCGGCCCTGGTCGCCGTAGATGCGTTCGGCGACGCTGATCACGGTGCGGGCGGCGTCGTAGCCGAGGGCGGCGTGGGTGCGTGAGGGGCGTCCGTTGGCGGCGGTCTCCCGGCCCACCAGGGCGTTCACCACCGGGTCGAACTCGCTGTAGAAGAGCTGGAGGGGCTGGCGGCCCACCCAGCGCGGGACCCACGCCTCGCGGGCGGCCAGGGGTGTGAAGAACAGGCGGATCGAGTCGGTGCGGGCGACCTCGGCGGCGTTGTCGCTGACGTACTTGGTCACCTCGTCGCCCGCCAGGACGGTGCGGCGGCCCTTGCAGTCGGTGTTGGCCAGGCGGTTGATGAACGACCGGAACTCGTCGGACCGGCCCGCGTAGTAGAACAGGTCGGACGGGTTCTGGCACGCCTCCAGGATGCGGTTGGGCACCTGGCTGGGGTCGGAGTAGGGCAGGCGGCGGACCCGGCCGGGGGCGAAGGCGCGGACGAAGTCCTCGGCCAGGTTGCGGCTGTAGAGGTCGTCGGTGGTGGCGTCGTAGAAGACGTCGGCGGTCGCGGCCCGCGCGCCCGTCTGGCCGTTCCTGGCCCAGAACGCCGCGTGCGCCGCCAGCCGCGCGTTGGAGGGGGCCAGCCGGAAGTAGTAGGGGGAGAATCCGCCCGGGAGGCGGCCGGTGCCGTCGAAGGTGTTCGTCGTGCCGATCATCGGCAGCGCCGACTTGGAGATCACGTCGATGGCCTCGCTGGTCTGGCGGCGGCTCTGCCCGAACCCGACGGCGGCCACCAGGGTGGGGTCGGCGGCGGCGCGGCGGCGGACCAGGTCGGCGATGTGGCGGGCGTAGCGGAAGCGGGATCCGGCGTTGGCGAGCAGGACGCGCAGGCGGGGCAGGCCGCTGGCGGCGTTGTGGCGTTCCTGGGCGATGGACAGGCCGACGAGTTCGCCGTGGATGCCCGCCAGCAGGTCGGCCTGGGGGTTGCGGGTCTGCGGGTCGGTGGTCATCGCGCCCAGGTAGACGAGGGTGACGTAGGGCTTGCCGGAGTTCAGGACGTCGTCGTTGAGGCGTTCGATGCGTTTCTCCACGGCCGCCAGGCGCGGGGTGAAGACGTAGGAGCCGTCGGTGATGCCGACGCATTCGCCGTTGGTGGCGTGGGCGACGGTGAACGGGTCGCAGTACCGCACGGTCTGCACCGAGATCACGCTGACGGAGGCGGCCAGGATCGCGCCCATGGCCAGCCACGGCAGCGCCGGGTGTGCCAGCAGGGGGCGGCGGCGGCCCCGGTGGACCGGCTCGGGGGACGAGCCGTCGCCCCGGCCGGTGTGGACGCGCAGCGCGCGGCGGGTGCCGAGCACGGCGGCGCGCTGCTGTTCGGCCCGGTAGGTGGCCCAGAACGGCATGCCCTCGGGAGTCTCGCGCAGCGTGCCCAGGTGGACGGGGTCGTCGTCGGCCAGCGGGACGCGGACGGCGTCGGCCAGCGCGGCGGCCTCGCGTTCGTCGGCGACGGCCAGGGCGGTCACCAGGGGGTCGAAGCGTTCCTCGGCGCGGCGGATCTCCTCGACGCGCTCGACGAAGCGGCGGGTCTGGGCGCGGGCGGGGCTCTGCTCGGGCAGCAGGTCGACAACGACGGCGGGGTAGCGGACCCGCGCCCAGGTCGCGCGCCACACGCCGCGCCGGTACGCCTGCCGCAGGTCCTGGAGGAACGCCGCGACCAGCAGGCGTTCCAGCTCCTCGTCCAGCGGCCGGGCGGGGTCGGCCTCCTCGCGGTAGATCACGTCGAGGGCGAAGCCGAGGAAGTCCAGGGAGCGGTTGCCGCGCAGGTAGGTCTGGGTGGGCGAGGTGAACCAGCGGTAGCGGCGGCGGCCCGCGCGGTCGCGGGTGCGGGCGGCGACCTGCCCGAGGATCACCGACGAGCCGACCCCGGCGGCCAGGAACGCCGCCGCCAGGTCCAGGGTGCTGGCGGCGGTGGCGCTGATCAGCGCGACGGCCGCGACGCCGATCGGCGCGACCTGCTCCAGGTGGGACAGGACCGAGGCGATGCGGCCCTGCTGGCCGGGGCGTTCGGCGGGCACCACGATCTGGCGGCGGCGCAGGATGCCCCGGCCCAGCAGGGTGCGGCGGTGGGAGTCCTCGTCGGCGGCGTGCAGCTGGCCGGCCAGCAGCCACAGCTCGCGCTGGGCGTCGGAGGCGAAGTCGGGGGCGCCCTCGCCCCGCTCCTGGCGGATCCGCATGCGGCGCAGCTCCAGCAGCCACACCACCATCGACAGCAGCGGGAAGCGCAGCGCGGGTTCGAACCGGCGGTGGTGGGCCGAGAGCTGGCGGCTGAGGTGCCGCAGCAGCACCGCCAGGTCGGTGAGCCGTTCGGTGTGGCCGGGGTCGTCGGCGACGTGCGCGTACGGGCCGCCGTCGGCGATGCAGCGTTCCACGAACGCGTGCGCCGCCTGCCGGGTCTCGACCGCCGACCCGATGGTGACCAGCAGCGGACGCAGCCGGTCCCCGGCGCGGGCGGTGGGCCGCTCCCGCAGTCGCTCGAACAGCCCGAGCAGGCCTTCCAGCCGGTCGGCCCCCTGGCCGTCGGTGTGCCCCGTCGTCACCCGTACCCCCTCGTCACCGGTCCCCCTCGTGCCGCCCGCCCTGGCGGGGTGCTCCGGCCATGAAAGCGATCAACTACGGGTCCGGGGAAGCCCTTTGCCATCATGGGCCGTGTGACGCATGCCCCGGACGAACCACTCGACGGCGACATCGGCCCCGCCGCGACCGCCGTTCCGGACCGTTCCTCCCCGGCCGGGGAGGCGGGGAAGGCGGAGGCGGCGGCCGAGGAGCTGCGCCGGTACGAGGCCGAACGCGCCGAACGCCGGCGGCGGGCCGACGCGGTCGCCGGGCGTGTCGCCTTCCGGCTCGCGGCGGCGCTGCTGGCGTTCCTGGCCTACGACTCGGTCGCGACGGCGGTGCGGGCGCACGGCCGCGGCGACGACTGGCTGTACCCGCCCGCGACCAATGCCGCGATCTTCGTCCTGCTCCTGGTGGGCCTGCTGCTGTGGGGGCTGCGTCGCCGTCGCCGCCGCGGCGCCTCGTGACGCGACCTGCCCCGACCTGTCCCAACGCGCCACGACGTGAGCCGCGTCTCGCTATGTGAGCCGTCCGGCGATCTTCCTAGCTGGGGCGTTAGGGTTTGCGAGGTGACCGAGAGCGCGAATCCTGCCATTGTCATTCCCGCCGATCTGAAGCCCGCCGACGGCCGCTTCGGCTGCGGTCCGTCCAAGGTCCGGCCCGAGCAGCTGGCCGCCCTGGCCGAGTCCGGCTCCACCTACCTGGGCACCTCGCACCGCCAGAAGCCGGTGAAGTCCCTGGTGGGCCGGGTCCGTGCCGGGCTCGCCGAGCTGTTCTCCCTGCCCGAGGGCCACCAGGTCCTGCTGAGCAACGGCGGCACCACCGCCTTCTGGGACGCCGCGGCGTTCGGCCTGGTCCGCGAGCGGTCCCAGCACCTGGTGTTCGGTGAGTTCTCCAGCAAGTTCGCCAAGGTCACCAAGGGCGCGCCGTGGCTGGCGGACCCGTCGCTGGTCTCCGCCGACCCCGGTTCCCACCCGGTGGCGCGGGCCGAGGACGGCATCGACGTGTACGCCCTCACCCACAACGAGACCTCCACCGGCGTCGCCATGCCGATCGCGCGTCCGGAGGGCACCACCGCCGACGAGGCCCTGGTCCTGGTGGACGCCACCTCCGGCGCGGGCGGCCTGCCGGTCGACGTGAGCGAGACCGACGTCTACTACTTCGCGCCGCAGAAGTGCTTCGCCGCCGACGGCGGCCTGTGGGTGGCGCTGGCCTCGCCCGCCGCGCTGGCGCGGATCGAGGAGATCGCGGGCTCCGACCGCTACGTGCCGGAGTTCTTCAACCTGAAGACCGTGGTGGACAACTCCGCCAAGGACCAGACCTACAACACCCCGGCCGTCGCCACGCTGCTGCTGTTCGCCGAGCAGATCGAGTGGATGAACGCGCAGGGCGGCCTGGCCTGGACCACCCGCCGCACCGCCGACTCCGCGCAGCGGCTGTACACGTGGGCGGAGAAGACCTCCTACACGGCGCCGTTCGTGACCGACCCGGCGCAGCGTTCCCAGGTCGTCGGCACGATCGACTTCACCGACGAGGTGGACGCCGCCGCCGTCGCGAAGGTCCTGCGCGCCAACGGGATCGTCGACACCGAGCCGTACCGCAAGCTGGGCCGCAACCAGCTGCGCGTCGGCATGTTCCCGGCGATCGACCCGGCGGACGTGGAGGCCCTGACGGCCTGCATCGACCACGTCGTCGAGCGCCTCTAGCAGGAACGGCGCGAAGGCCGGGCTCCCCCCGCGGGGGCCCGGCCTTCGCCGTCTCCTCGGGCGGGCCGCCGTCAGGCGACGGCGAACTCGCCGGTGTCCCCGGTGGCCCTCTCGGCCACGCGGTGGCACAGCGTGGCGCGGTCGGCCGCGGCGTCGGCGTCGGTGAAGCCGGTCCACACGCGGTCGTCGACGTCCCAGGACCGCGCGGTCGGCACGAAGCCCGCGCGGGCCAGCACGCGCGGCCGGGGCTGGAACCACTCCGCCGCCGGGCCCGCCAGCCCGATCTGGAGGTAGGTGCCCTCGCGCAGCATGACGGCGGAGGCGAACCGGACGCGGGTGTGGCGCTCGACGTCGCGGAACCAGCGCGGGTTGGACGCCCAGTACAGGTTCTGCTCGTGGTCCACCGCGACGACCAGCGGGCTCAGCGCCGCGCGGGCCAGGTGGACGCGGTCGGGCCGGTCCCGGTCCACCCAGACGAGCGCGGCCCGGCCGACCAGCGACGCCAGCACGGTGATCACGTCGTCGCCGTCGCGGCATCCGGCGAGCGCCTGGAAGACCGGCTCGCTGTCGGTGGTGCCGGTGGCGGGCGGCATCGGGAACCGGGCGCGCAGCGCGGCGGCCTCGATGTCGCCGTTGTGGGAGGCGATCACCCCGGCGGACGCGGTCGGCTCCCCGCCGACCCGTCCGGCGGCGCCGCCGGGGACGACCAGGGGGCTGGCGTTGTCCAGCGTGAACGGCGAGCCCTGCGTCGCCCAGCGGGTGTGGCCGAGCGCGACCGGCGCGTGGTCCAGCAGCGGCACCAGGTCCGGCCGCCAGACCGCCGAGAACCGGCCCCGGCCCTTGACCACCCGGACGCCGTCGTGGCTGACGTCGCTGCGCCGGTCGTCGGCCCGCCCGTTGGCGTGCGCCTCCTGCCCGGCGACGACGGGCCGGCCCGTGAGCAGGGCCGCCCCGGCCGAGTCCGTTCCGCGCTCCTCGGCGAGGGTGCCCAGGGTCACGAACGCGTCCGACGCCCAGTCGGGGTGGTCGGCATGGGGCGAGCGCAACAACCCGAACAATCCGCACATGCCCCATGAGATGCAGATCATGAGGGGCCGGTTCGAGCGGCGGTCCCGGGCGAATAAGCTCGAACCCGTGAACCGCGCGCCCCAATGGCTCCTTCCCACCGTGCTGACCGCGCTCGTGCTGGCCGTGGTCATCGGTGCGCTGCTCAACTGACCGAGCTGCCGGACGAGATGGTCGACAAACCGAGCGCCGGTCACGCGACCTCGGGAAACGCGTCGGGAAGGATCGAGGGATGATCACGTCTTCGTTCCTCCGCCGGGCCGGTCGGGGCGCCGCCGCGGCGGCCCTGGCGGGCGCGTTCGTCCTCACCGGGCCGGGACTGGCCGGATCCGGCCGCGCCGCCGGTTCCGCGGCCGGATCCGCGGCCGACTCCAAGGTGCTGTTCACGGTCTCCGACCCGCGGATCAACGAGGCCAGCGGGATCGGCGTCAGCCGGCGGCACCAGGGCGTGATCTACACGCACAACGACTCCGGCGGCGTTCCCAAGATCTACGCGCTGGGGCCGGACGGGACGACCAGGGCCGTGTTCACGCTGGCGGGGGCCGCCGCCCGCGACTGGGAGGGCATGGCGATGGGCCGCGACGAGCAGGGCCGCCCCGCCATCTACGTGGGCGACATCGGCGACAACCTGGGCGGGGCCTGGCCGTACGTGACGGTGTACCGGATCCCGGAGCCGAGCGAGCTGCGCAGCCAGACGATCAGGGCGACGGCGTTCCGGATGAAGTACGAGGACGGCCCGCGCAACGCCGAGACCCTCATGATCAACCCGCGGACGAACCGGCTGTACGTCGCCAGCAAGCTGTTCGGGGCCGCGCTGTACGAGGCCCCGGCGCGGCTGCGGACCGGCGGGTACAACCGGATGCGCAAGGTCGGGGACGCGCCGCCGATCGCGACGGACGGGGCGTTCTCGCCGGACGGCCGCACCGCCGTGATCCGCACCTACTTCGGGGCGCGGCTGTACGGCGTCGACGCGGGCGGCCGGCCGGCCAAGGATCTGGGGTCGGTGGGGCTGCCCGCGCAGGAGCAGGGCGAGTCGATCACGTACGCGGCCGACGGCCGGTCGCTGCTGGCCGGGTCCGAGGGCGTCCGCCAGCCGGTCCACCAGGTGCCGCTGCCCCGGGAGGCGCTGCCGGCGCCTTCGGCCACGCCGAACCGGCTGGCCGGGAAGGACCGGAAACTGGACGACGGGCGGCGCGACGATCCCGGCGGGGTACGGGTCGGGTTGTTCCTCGCCGTGGGCATCACCGCGGTGGTCGGTTACGGGCTGCTGCGCAGGCGGGCGTGACGGTGGGGACGTTCGGGGCGGGTGGGACGTTCGACTCGGCGAGGACGCCCCCGGGATCGCGGAAGGAGGCGACGGGCCCACCAGGACCCGTGTGAGGATGCGGACTGTGGAGCATGAGCTGGTGGGCCTGCACGGCACCGGAGGCCGGTGGCGTCCGGTCGCCGCGGGGCCGTTCACCCTGCTGGCGGTCGCGCTGGCGCTGCTGCCGATCCACCCGGTGTGGCTGTGGGCGGCGCTGATCTGCGGGGTCGCGGCCATGCCGTGGCTGCTGGGGGCGGCACCGGAGGTGCTGTCGGCGCCGGCCGGGCGGCACCGGCCGTACTGGCGGCTGTCGGCGGCGGGGCTGGAGCGGATCGGGCCCGGCGGGCTGCCGATCGTGCGTTACGAGCGGGACCGCGTCGAGGCGCTGGTGATCACGACCGACGACGGCGTGCTGACCGTGGTGCACAAGTTCGGCCGCACGACGGTCGGCGGGCTGGTCACGCTCGGGATGGAGCCGCTCGCCCTGTTCGTCACGGCGCGGCGGCTCGGCGTCCAGGTGCGGATCCTGGACGGGGAGGCCGCCGACCTGCTCGACCCGGCGCTGGACCGGGCCCTCGGCGACGCGCCGTCCGCGGTCCGCGACGCGCTCGACCCGCTGCCCCGCGACCACGTCGCCGAGCAGCGGCTGCTGGACCAGGAGGCCGCGCTGCTGGCCGCCGCCCACGACACCGACCACGACACCGGCCACGCCGCCGCGCGCGACGACGAGGTGCGGCTGGCCACGCCCGCGCCCCGGCCGGGCCGGGGCCGGATCGCGCTGCTGGGCACCGTCGCCGGGCTGCTCGGCATCGTGATGGTGCTGCGGATCGCGGCCGAGGGCGGCGGCGGGTTCGGGACGCGGCTGGCCGCCGGATGCTGGGCGCTGGCCGCGATCGTGGCGGTCGCGGGCACCCGGCGCAGGCTGCTGGCCTCCACCCCGGTCGAGTGGACGATCACCCGGGACCGGCTGCGGGTGCGCGGCCGTCCCGCGCCCCGCCAGGGCCTGGAGGTCGCCGCGTCCGAGGTCGCGGCGCTGGTGCTGGGGCCGGGGCTGCGGACCGACCCGGCCGGCGGGGACCCGCGCCCGACGGACCTTGCGGTGCTGGCGTTCGACCACCGGCTGCGGCTGGTGGCGCGGCTGCCCGCGCACGGGCTGGACGCGTTCCAGCTCGCGCACGCCCTCGACGAGCACGGCTACCGGGTGATCACTCCCGGGGCGCGCCCGCCGCGCACGCCCGACTACGGCCTGGAGGGGCTGCCGGACGTGTTCGCGCGGGTGCCCGGCGGGCGGCTGGTCGTCGCCGACGGCGCGCTGGGCTGGGCCGACGCCGCCGGGGACGTGGTGGTGGCGATGCCCGAGGACCGGATCGGCGGGATCGAGCTGTTGACGATCTCCGGGCACGCGTGGATGCGGCTGTACGACTCCGAGGGCGCCGAGTTCTTCGCCGCGCCGCTGTCGGCGCTGCGGATCTCGCGCACCGACCTGCGGGAGGGCGCGCGGCGCGAGGGGCTGCCGGTGACGGACGCCGAGTACGACGCCTACCTGAGCGCGGCGTTCCACTCGGCGGTCTCCACGCTGTCGGACGCCCCCGGGGGGCCGTCGGAGGTCACGGCGATGAAGGAGGCCGTCCCGGCGGCGGCCGAGCTGTCGCTGACGCCCCCGCCGGGGCCGGTGGCCGCGCCGGGCGCGGTGCTGGACGCCACGCGTAGGTCGCGGATCGCCACCTACGCGATGAGCGTGCTGCTGTGCGAGATCGTGGCGATGCTGGGATCGGTGTGGCTGGGGCCCGAACTGGGGGGCTTCACCACGACGGCGTCGTGGACGGTGCCGGCCGGACTTCTGGTCGGACTCGGCGGCTACTGGCTGTACGACCGGAACCGCCCGCAGCTGAAGGTGTCCACGGCCGGGCTGGCGGTGGTGACGCGGCGCGGGCGCGTGGAGTGGGAGCTGACCCGCGACCGCGTCGGCGGCGTCGGGATCGACGACGCCGCCGAACGGATGCCGCGGCTGGTCGTGTGGAGCCCGGCGGGGCGGGTGCTGCGGCAGGTGTCGTTCCCGCCGGACCTGACGGCCCTGCGCCGCGCCTGCGAACGCCACGGCGTCCCCTGGGGACCGCCGGACGCGGACCGGCCCGCTCCGCCACCCCCCGAGCTCTAGGAGTACATGGCCACGTCAGCAGCCGGACTGCGACGACGATGCGGGTATCCGCTTACGCTCAGGCTGTGACGGTGTGGACACGGCGGTCGCAAATGATCAAGCCGTGGAGCACCGGGCGGGAAAAGGGTTCGGCGTGTGATGGTCGCCGGTGCGCGGGGAGAACGCCGGGGATTTCCGGTTCGTGGCGGCGCAGGGGTTCCAGGACCGCGGACGAGCCGACCACCGGCCGGGACGGTGACACGCTGCGGAACGGCATCACCACCGGCAGGTGGCTCCGCGCCCGGCTCGCGGACCTCCGACGCGGCGGCCGCCGGGGCCGTCGGAAGCGTGCCGAGGCCGAGCCCGGTCGTGGCGGCCGCGCCCGCGAGCAGGAGGTCGCGTCGGTCCATGTCAGGTCTCCCTGGATGTCAGCGGGTGGGGAACAGTCCGGCGGCGAGGTGGCCGCCGGGGGGCGCTCCGGGCGGAACGGCGAACACGGCGCTGCCGGTGTGCTGGATGAAGGCGTTGAGCCGGTCGGCGGCCAGGGCGCGCTGGGCCCGGACGAACTCGGCGGGGTCGCGCAGGTAGGCGCAGAACAGCGTGCCGCTGTCGTAGCGGGCGTGGCCGCTGCCGGAGCGGGCAGGCATCCCCGGGCCGTGGTCGTGCCGGTGGTCGTCGTGCCGGTGGTCGGTGGCCGGTGCGGTGTCCGCCCGCAGGCCGTAGTCGTAGTTGTAGGAGCGGCGCAGCATCGGGATGTCCCGGACCAGGGCCACGTGGGAGTCGGCGGGGATGAGGGGTTTGCCGTCCGGTCCGGTCCTGGTGAGGTCGGGGGCGGTGAACTCGTGCCCGCCGCTGAGCGGGGCCCCGTCGTCGCGGCGGCGGCCGATGGTCTGGTCCTGGGCGTGGCCGGGAGAGGTGTCCCATGTGGGCAGGTCCATGCGGATCTTCCGGAAGACCAGGTAGGTGCCGCCCGCGAACCAGGCGGGTTCGCGGGCGGGGTCGGCCCAGACCGCGGCGTCGAACCCCGTGTCGCCGGGGCGGGGGTTGGCGGTGCCGTCCTTGTGGCCGAACAGGTTGCGCGGGGTGGCGTCGCCGAACGTTCCCAGGAAGCCCTGCTGGGTCCAGCGCAGCCGGGCGGTTCCCGGGGTGCGGCTGCGCAGGGTCCGGAACGCGCGGCTGACGATCTGGGGGTCGTCGGCGCAGATCTGGACGAGGAGGTCGCCGCCGCTCCAGGCGTCCTGGAGCCGGTCGTGCTCGAAGGCGGGCAGCGGGCGCAGCGCACGGGGCCGGGCCTCCGGTCGGCCGATGCGTTCGAACAGCTCGGGTCCCAGGCCGAAGGTGACGGTCAACCAGGCCGGGGTGAGGCCGTCGGCGACGCCGGAGTCGGCGGGGGCCTGGGGCGAACCGGCCGGACGCAGGCCGGGTTCCCGTCCCTCCATGAGGCGTCCGGCGACCAGGGCCCACTGCTCCGTCAGCGCGCGGAGGAGGGCCGCGATCTGCTCCGCGCTCCGGCGGGTGCGCCTCACCGGGTCGACGGTCTCCAGGTCGAAGGCCGCGAAGAGGGCGTGGTGCTGCTGCGGGGTGGCGATGCCGGGCTGGTGCTTTCCGTGGAACGGCTCGGTCGGCGAGGGTGCGCGGGTCGTGGAGGGCGGGGTGTCGCCGTCGGCCAGCAGCGCTCCGCCGACCGCCGTGCCGGTGGCCGCCGCCCCCGTGGTCGCCGCGGCGGTGAGCAGGGCGCGCCGCGAGAGGCGGGCCCCCGGTCGGTCGGACATGCGGGACTCCCCCCGATCGAGACCTGCCCTTCAGGTTTCCTGAAGCCTAGGCCATGCTTCAGTCAGACTGAAGGTGGCGGCGGGCGAAGGGCGGCGGTCCCGTTCGGCACCAGGTCAGGAGGGGGGAGGGCCTGGGAACGCGGCACGGACGGCCGCTCCCAGGCGCTGCTGGATCGGATCGGCGTCGGGGCCGAACAGCCGCTCGTCGACCTCGGCCGCCGCCCGCCGCGCCCGCCGCAGCAGCAGCGCGCCCTCCGTGGTGATCTCCAGCGTCGAGGCCGACCCGGCGCGGGTGTTGCGGTCGCGCACCAGCCCGGCGGCCACCAGCGCCTTCACCGCCCCGTGCACGCTCTGCACGGTGATCCCCGACATGCGCGCCAGCTCGCTGAAGGACGCGCCCGGCACCCCGGCGATATGGCCCAGCAGCCCGAACCGGGCGACGGTGAGCCCCAGCGGCGCGAGCGCGGCGTTCAGCTCGGTCTCGACCCTGCGCGCCAGCGACAGCACCACGACGGAGGCGCTCGTCACGGGCGGGCCGGGACGGTCGTCGTCGGTGGTCACCGTTCCAGTGTCCCGCAGGGACCGCGCGCATCGAGCACGGGACGGAACGTCGCGCGGCGCACGGTGGACGGGAAACGCCCACCGCGCGGCGGACCGGAGAAATCAATTCTCGCGCCGTTTTCCCAGGTCCGAAATGCCATGTCGTGGTCATGGCGCAATCCGAGGGTTGCCCTCGTGATCACCCCATGCCTAGGTTCGGGGCGAATGATCCACTGTCCGGCCGCCTTTCGGCCGCGTAAAGGAGCACCAATGCGCATGATGACCCGTGCGGCGTTCGTCACCCTCGTCTCCGCCCCAGCCCTCACGCTGGCGCTGGCCACGCCGGGAAACGCTGCCGTCTCGCAGATCACGGTGGCGCCCGCGGGCTCGGTCGGGGCGCTGGCCGCCTCCTGCCCCGCGAATGCCGTATGCATGTGGAACGGGGTGAACTTCCGGGGCACCAAAATCACCGTTCGAAATGTGCCCGGCACCTGCTGGCATTACACCAAGGGCTACCGATTCCCCGTCAAGTCGCTGATCACCGGTCGGGACCGGGCCATTTCCTCGATGCGCGCGAAAATCAACTGCAGGGGCACGGCTTCGGTGAGCTACAGGAAGAACGTCCGCGTTCCGGACGTCGGCTACGGGAAGTACGGCTTCCCGATGGTCTCGTTCCGCTGACCGTAGGACCTCCGCGTCGGCCGGGGCACGGCCCACCCGCGCCCCGGCCGCGTGCCACGCCCCCGCGCGGCACGACGCCCAGGAACGAGGACTCTAGGTCAGGGGCCAGGACTTGAGGGACTCGTAGAGGGGCTGGCGGCGGTCGCGGGCGGCGAACCGGCTCTGCATCAGGTGCACCTCGGTGGCCGTCCACGGGCTTCCGGCGAACGCCGACATCGGCTCGATGATCGGGCGGACGTCCACCGGGCGGCGGGTGCGGGCCAGTGTCAGGTGCGGGCGGTAGGCGCGGGCCGGGGCGTCCGGCGGGGTGCCCGGGGCGCCGACGCGGCGCCCGGCGGCGGTGGTGGCGGCCGACAGGTGTGCCAGGTCGCGCCGGTCCCCGTACAGGCCGGTCCACAGCACGCGGGCGTGGGCGCCGTTGCCGGGGAACGCCCCCGCGCCCGCCAGCGACAGGTTGAGGGGGCCGTGGCGGGCCACGGCGCGTTCCAGGCGGGGCAGCAGGCGTTCCAGGGTCCGGTCGTCCACCTCGCCGTAGAACGTCAGCGTGACGTGCAGCAGATCCCGGTCGGTCCACCGGAGGTCGGGCCATTCGGCCTGGTAGGGCGCGATGAACGCGCACAGTTCGTCGAGGACGTCCGGCGGCGGCAGGATCGCCGCGAACAGTCTCATGGGCACGTCCGGGGAACCACCCGACCAGCTTTCCAGCAGTGACGGTCCCTTGTCACGCGGTTACCCGAGTCGGAGGAGGCGTCGCCAGAGCGCGGGGAGGCGGTCGCGGGGCGCGGCCAGGGCGCCGAGGACCAGGACCGCGACCACCGGGACCAGCCCGCCGACGACGATGCTGGCGCGCGGCCCGAACTCCTCGGCCATCCAGCCGACCAGCGGCGCGCCCAGCGGGTTGGTGCCGAGGAACACGAACATGTACAGGCCCATCACCCGGCCGCGCATCTCGGGGGCGACGCCGAGCTGCATGGTGGCGTTGGCGGCGGTGTTGAACGTCATCAGCGCGATGCCGGTCGGCACCAGCAGCACCAGGAACGCCCAGTACGTCGGCATCAGCCCGGTCGCGACCTCCAGCACCCCGAACAGCAGCGCCGCCGCCATCAGCAGCCGCAGGCGCGGCCGGGTGACGCGGCGGGCGGCCAGCAGCGCGCCCGCGAGCGCGCCGAGCGCCAGCATCGAGGAGGCCAGGCCGAACGAGGAGGCGTCGGTGCGGAAGACCTCCTTCGACACCAGCGCAATCGTGAGCTGGAAGTTCATGCCGAACGTCGCCACGAACGCGACCAGCGCGAGCACCAGCATCAGGTCGCGGCGTCCGCGCACGTACCGCAGGCCCTCGCGGAGCTGCCCCCTGGCCCGCTTGACGGGTTCGGGGACGGTCAGCTCGCTCTCGCGCATGGCGTACAGGCCGAACAGGACCGCGACGTAGGAGGCGGCGTTGACCAGGAAGACCGGGCCGGTGCCGAGCCAGGCGATCAGCAGGCCCGCGACGGCCGGGCCGAGCATGCGGGCGCCGTTGAAGGAGGCGCTGTTGAGGGCGATGGCGTTGGGCAGGTCGCGCTTGCCGACCATCTCGACCACGAACGACTGCCGGGTCGGGTTGTCGACGACGGTGGCCAGGCCGAGCGCGAACGCCAGCACGTACACGTGCCAGACCCGCGCCGCCCCGGCGATCGTGAGCAGGCCGAGGACCAGCGCGAGCACGCCCATCGCCACCTGCGTGATCATCAGGACGCGGCGCTTGGGGTACCGGTCGGCGATCACCCCGCCCCACAGGCCGAACAGCAGCAGCGGCAGGAACTGCAGGCCGGTGGTGATGCCGAGGGCCGTTCCTCCGTTGCGTCCGGCCAGTTCCAGCACGAGCCAGTCCTGGGCCACGCGCTGCATCCAGGTGCCGGTGTTGGAGACGATCTGCCCGGCGGCGAAGTAGCGGTAGTTGCGGACCCGCAGTGACCGGAACATCCCTCCGGTCACCTGCCCCTCTACGTCCCGCTCTACGCCTTGCTCAGCTTGTCCAGGATCGGCGCGGCCCGGTGGAGGATCTCCCGTTCCTCGGAGGTCAGCTCGGCCAGGCGCTGCGACAGCCACGCCTCCTTGCGGCGGCGCTCCTCCGCCAGCAGGTTCCTGCCCGCCTCCGTCGCGTGCAGCACCACCTGGCGGCCGTCGGTCGGGTGCGGGCTCCGCTCCACCAGGCCCTCCCCCTCCAGGAACGCGATCACCCGCGTCATCGAGGGGGGCTGCACCTTCTCGTGGTCGGCCAGCTCCCGCGGGGTCATCGAGCCGTGCCGCTCGATGGCGGCGAGCGCGGCGAACTGGGTGAGGGACAGCGGGGCGGCGCCGGCTCCGGGTACCGGCCTCAGCGTGCGCAGCCGACGTGACAGCCGGGCGATGGCGATGCGCAGCTCTTCGGCCAGAGGGGTCGGTGACATGCTCATTGTCGTTCGCAGAAGTCATTACCCTTGCTAACGATAAGCGGGCGGAGGCTATTCCGCGTCATCGCCGCCGGGGACCGACTTCCTCCTCCGCTCGCTCGTGGTCCTGCCCGGCCTTCATGGTCCCACGCCGCCACCTGCGCGGACGGCCCGGAGCCCCGCCCGCGCCGGGCGTCCGCGCGCTCCGGTGTGACCCCGGTCTCTGGACCGCGCCACGTACTCTTGATCGTATGAGCCGAGCGCGCCGTCCCGACCCGCCGCCGCTGCGCACCAACGACGTCCGGGTCGCCGCCGTCGGCACCGCGGCCTGGGCGGTCGCCCTGGTCGTGCTGCTGCTGGTCGGCCTCCCCGCGGAGGAGCGCTGGTGGCTGGGGGTGTGCGGCGCGGGCATCGTGATCGGGCTGTTCGGGGTCTGGTACGTCCCCCGGCTCCAGGCCACCCGGGAGCGCCAGGAGGCCGAGCGCGCCGCCCGCCGCGAGGCCCCGCGCGCGCCCGGGGAGGGCTGAGGGTCAGTCGCGCGCCCAGCGGTCGGCGAACAGCTCGCCGCCGGGCGGATCGCCGGGCAGGGGCGTGCCGGGGGCGCGCAGGCCGTCCAGGACGATCGCGACGACGCGCCGCCGGGCGGCGAGCGCGGCCGGGAGCCGCTCGGCGCGGCCCTGCTTGCGGAGCTGCTCGATCATCGGGGCGGCGGAGAGCTGCTCCAGCAGCGCCCACAGGTCGGTCACGGTGACGTCGGGGCGCAGGACCCCGGCGGCGGAGGCGCGTTCCACCAGGGCGGCCAGCATCGCGTCGGCGCGCCGGTTCCTCTCCCACATGTCCGGGGTGATCTCGACGCTCCCGGCGATCGGGGCGAGTGAGCCGCCGCCCGCCTCCAGCGACTCGGTGACGAACCCGGCCAGCGCCTCCCAGGGGTCGTCGCGCTCCAGGGCGCGTTCGAGGGCCTGGACGCTCTGGTCGAGGGACAGCTCGACGAGGCGCTGGAAGAGCTCCTCCTTGGTGCGGTAGCGGCGGTAGAGGCTGCCGATGCCGACCCCGGCACGGGCGGCGATCGCGGCCACCGAGGCGTGCGCGCCGTCCTCGGCCAGCACCTCGCGGGCGGCGCGCAGCAGCTCGCGGTCGTTGCGTTCGGCCTCGGCCTGGCGGGGGGCGCGTCGCGGAGTGCTCATGATCACATCTTAGCCCGTTGCGGAGTAGATCGCTCCGTTATAGCGTTCCCGTCAATCGGAGCGATTCACTCCGATTGGGAGGGCGAGATGGTGACGACGACGGGACGCGACACCGGCCGCGCGCTGGTGCCGCTGGCGGCGACCCTGCTGGTCGGCGCGGTCGCGGCGCTGCTGGACACGACGATCGTCGCGGTGGCGCTGGACGACCTGGGACGGGAGCTCGGCGCGTCGGTCGGGGTGGTCCAGTGGGTCACCACGGCGTACGTGCTGGCGATGACGGCGGTCATCCCGCTGGTGGGGTGGTCGGTGGGGCGCTTCGGCGCGCGGGCGGTGTGGGGCGCGGCGCTGCTGCTGTTCCTCGCCGGGTCGGTGCTGACCGGGCTGGCGTGGTCGCCCGGCAGCGTGGTCGCGTTCCGGGTCGTGCAGGGCCTGGGCGGCGGGATGATCCTGCCGCTGACCCAGCTCGTCCTGGCGCGGGCGGCCGGGCCGGAGCGGCTGGGCCGGGTGATGGGCGTGGTGGGGCTGATCGGGCAGCTCGCGCCGGTCTCGGGGCCGGTGCTGGGCGGGTTCCTGGTGGACGGCTGGGGATGGCGCTGGATCTTCTTCGTCAACGTGCCGCTGGTGCTGGTCGCGCTGCTGATGATGTGGCGGTGGTTCCCGCGCGACGACCGGCGTGAGCGCGCTCCGCTGGACGCGGTCGGGCTGGCGCTGCTGCCGACCGCCGTGGTCCTGCTGCTGTACGCGCTGTCGTCGGCCGAGACCGGCTTTCGGACCGCCTCGTGGGTGAGCCTGGTCGGCGGCGCGGGCCTGCTGGCCGCCTACGTCACGCGTTCGGTGCGGCACGGCGGCACCGGGCTGATCGACCTGCGGCTGTTCCTCGACCGGGGCTTCCGGGGCGGCGCGCTGATGATGTTCGTGCTGGGCGTCACCACCTGGGGCCCGATGTTCCTGCTGCCGCTGTACTTCCAGCGGGAACGCGGGCTGGACGCGTTCGACGCGGGCCTGGCGCTGGCCCCGCAGAGCGCCGGGATGGCGCTGGCGCTGCTGGTGGCGGGCCGCCTGACCGACCGCATGCCGCCGCGCCCGCTCGCCCTGGCGGGACTGGCCGTCGCGACGCTCGGGACGCTGCCGTTCGTGACCGGGTCCGGACCGGCGCTCCTGGCGGCGGCCCTGTTCGTCCGGGGCGTCGGCTTCGGTGTCGCCAGCCTCCCGATCAGCGTCTCGCTCTACCGGACGGTGCCCGAGCGTTCGATCCCCGACGCGACCGGCGCGGGCAACGTCATCCAGCGGATCGGCGCGGCCACCGGCACCGCCCTGATGGCCCTCATCCTCCAGCTCACGACCTTCGCCACCGCGCTGACCTGGATGTTCGCCCTCACCGCACTGGGGCTGGCGGCCTCGGTGCTCCTTCCCGGACGCACGCGTCCCTGACCTGAGATCGAGGAGATCCGATGAACGACAAGACCGTGCTCGTCACCGGAGCGACGGGCAACCAGGGCGGCGCGACCGCGCGGGCCCTGGTCGGGGACGGCTGGGCGGTGCGGGCGCTGGTCCGCGACCCGGCCGCCCCCGCCGCGCGGGAACTGGAAGGTCTCGGCGTCACGCTCGTCGCGGGCGACCTGGACGACGCCGGGTCGCTGCGCCGCGCGATGGAGGGGGCCCACGGCGTGTTCAGCGTGCAACCCCTGGCGTACGAGCCGGAGACACTGGCCGCCGAGGTCCGCCGGGGCGTCGCGGTCGCCGACGCCGCCCGCGACGCCGGGGTCCGGCACCTGGTCTACAGCTCGGTCGGCGGCGCCGAACGCGGCACCGGCATCGACCACTTCGAGACCAAGGCCGAGATCGAACGGCACGTCCGCGCCCTCGGCCTGCCCGCCACGATCTTGCGGCCGGTGTTCTTCATGGACAACCTGCTGCACTACGCCGACGCGACCGGCGAGCGGGTCATGGAGCTCCCGGTGCTGCCCGACCGGCCGATGCAGATGATCGCCTCCGACGACATCGGCCGCATCGCCGCCGCCGCGTTCGCCGCGCCCGCCGAGTTCGTCGGTGCGGAGCTGGAGATCGCCGGGGACGATCCGTCGTTCGCCCGCGTCGCCGAGATCTACCAGCGGGTCACCGGCGTCCCGACGCGGCTCGTCCCGCTGCCGATCGAGGAGCGCATGTTCGAGTGGTTCGCCGAGGACGGCTACCGGGCCGACCTCGGCGCGCTGCGCGGGCGGTTCCCTGGCCTGCTGACGTTCGAGGAGTTCCTGACCCGCCGACTCGGCCGGGCCTAACGGACGCGGTCCCGTTCCTGGTCGCAGGAGCGGGACCGCCCCCGCCGCTCGTGCAGCACCGGCGTCGTGCGCTCCACCACGTGCCCGACCGGACGCAGCAGGAGGTGGACCAGCATCACCGCCGCCGTGCCGATCGCGGCGAACGCGAGCTGCCCGGCCGCCGCCAGGCATCCCACGGCGGCCGAGCACCAGATCGTCGCGGCGGTGTTGAGGCCGCGCACGCTCGCGCCGTCCTTGATGAGCACACCCGCGCCGAGGAAGCCGACGCCGCTGACGACGTAGGAGGCGACGCGGGTCGGGCTCTCGACGTCCACGACGACGACCGAGTACAGCACGAACAGCGTCGCGCCGGTGGCGACCAGGGCGTTGGTGCGCAGGCTGGGCAGCCGGGCCCGCCACTGGCGCTCCAGCCCGAGCACGGTGCCGCAGGCCGCGCCCACGGCGAGACGGGTCACGAAGTCGAGGGTGGTCAGCGTGGCCATGAGGGGTCTCCCTTCGAGTGCGGGACCGACGCGCGCATCGGCGGCACGCGGGACCGCGCCCGTCGGGGCGGGGTGCGCGGGGAAGGCGGATGCGGCGTCAGCGGGTCGGACGTGGAACGCGACTGGGAGGCGCGTCGTCGCGAGGCCGGACAAGGGTCGTCGACATGACGCTCACCCCCTTCACCGACGGGAATCCGGGCCGTACCGCATCGAGGCTAACCATCAGGAACCGCCACTTCCGCCACAAAAGCGCACATCTGACGGTCTTTTTACGCGTCCTTGGCGGCCGTCGGCCGCACGTCGGCGAGGGCGCGGGCGAGCCCGTCCACCGTGGCGGCGCAGACGAGCCGGGGCGGCGCGGCCGTCAGCGCCCACCACTGCCGCGTGTGAGCGCCCCACCAGCACGGAACGCCGGGGAACCGGCGGCGCAGCTCGGCGACGCTCATCTCGCGTTCCGGGGAGCGCCGGGCCAGCGCCCCCGCCACCAGCGGCCCGAGCAGATCACCCACCCGTGCGGCGGCGGTCACGGCGTCGGCCCCCAGCAACCTGCCCGTACTCGACCGGTACCACCACCGCCCCGGAACGGCCCCCTCCTCCAGCGTGACGGTCTCCCCCAAGATCGGAACGGCCGGGGAGAACACCCGCAGCACGGGACCAGGTAGCAGCCGGACCGACCACCCGGCGCGTTCCAGCTCGTGGCCGAGAACGGCCAACGCGTCCGC
The DNA here is from genome assembly GCF_001552175.1 of Actinomadura kijaniata NBRC 14229. GTDB lineage: Bacteria > Actinomycetota > Actinomycetes > Streptosporangiales > Streptosporangiaceae > Spirillospora > Spirillospora kijaniata. The sequence continues at coordinate 14,464 of NZ_BCQR01000102.1, read as the reverse complement.
CCCGCTCACGGCCTGCTCCGGCGGGCGGCGCGGGCGCGCTCGACGTCCAGCGCCTTACGAAGCTCGTCGGCACTCGTACGGATGACGGTCGGATCGACCCCTTCGCTGCTATCCCGAAGCGTCGCGACCCAGTCCCCCGGTAGCCCGTCATAGCGAATAGCCCGCCAAATGCGGTGCCCGGTATATAGGGCGCGAAGCCGGGCGAGTTCTGGTTCGTCGGCGGGGCACTGCTCGTTCATGAAAGATCGCCTCACGAGGAACGATTTCTCTCGGTCACCACCCAGAGCCTCCCGTGACCGGGTTATGGTCGGGAAGAAGCGGAAGCTCAGCCCCGAAAAGCCCGCGCGCGCCATTCGAAACCCGACCAGGTTTCCATCCGGAGGTCCCGATGCCCCGCCGCCCCCGAGACCCGGGCGTCCCCCGCACCCCCGTCCAGCACTTCGGCGCGGAGCTGCGCGCCCACCGGGACCTGGCGGGCCAGAGCCGCGCCCAGCTCGCCGCCAGGATCGGCTACTCGTCGGTGTGGATCGGCCAGATCGAGAACGGCAAGGAGTCCCCGTCCAAGGAGTTCGCCCAGGACTGCGACACGTTCTTCGGGACGAACGGCCTGTTCTTCCGGGGCTGGGAGTGGATCCAGCAGGTCGCCGAGCTCAACCTCCTCCCGCCGGGTTTCCCGGACTTCCTGGAACGCGAGGCGGAGGCGGCCTCGATGCACATCTTCGAGACCATGGTCGTGACGGGCCTGTTCCAGACCCCCGAGTACGCCTACGAGGTACTGAAGTCAGGCAAGAAGCCCGAAGTGGTCGAACGCCTGGTGGCGACCCGCATGGAACGCCAGCAGATCCTGGACGACGAGGATCCGCCGCACATCGTGGCCATCTTCGACGAGTTCGCGATCCGCCGCCCGATCGGCGACACCGAGACCAGGCGCGGCCAGCTCCGACGACTCATCGAGTTGTCGGAACGTCCCGAAATCACACTTCAGATCGTGCCGTCCGAAGCAGGCGCGTACCCAGGGCTTATGGGGGCTTTCACGATCCTGAGCTTTACTGATGTGGCTGATGCCGTCCATTTGGAAGGTCATATGGGCGCGCAGCTCTTGGATCATCCCGATGCGGTGAGAGAACATGAGCTACGGTTCGATTTGATCAGGGGCGCGGCTCTCTCCACGAGCGGCACCCTGGAGTTGCTCCATTCGATCTTGGAGAGCCTATGACCGGGCTGGACTTGTCCAACGTGCAGTGGCGCAAGAGCAGCCGCAGCGGCGACACGGGTGGCCAGTGCATCGAGCTTGGCAGCGTCTGGCGTAAGAGCAGCCGCAGCACTGACACCGGCGGCGCGTGCATCGAGCTTGGCGGCACTTGGCGTAAGAGCAACCACAGCAGCAACAGCGGCGGGCAGTGCGTTGAGCTCGCGAGCTTTGCGCCCACCATCGCCGTTCGAGACTCCAAGGACCCGAACGGTCCCAAGCTGCTCTTCCCCGCCGCGCAGATGGGGGCGTTCTTCCAGAAGATCAAGGCGGGCGAGTTCGGCGCCTGAGGAGGTGCGTCACTCGGTCAGCGTCGCCGGGGTCGTGGTGAACGATGACGCGGGGCGTTGTGGCGTTGGTTTTCCGTTGCCGGGCGATCGGTGGCGAACTCACGACGAACGATGAGGTGCGGGCGTTCCGCTGGGCTGCGTTCGCCGACGTCCCCTCGCTCATGGACGAGGCGTATGCGGTCCGGGTGTTGGATGCGTTGCGCGCCGATGGCCCGGCCTGTCCGGTGCGCCAGCACGACGGCGTGAACCTCGTTCCGTGAGGTCGTTCCCTACCGCATGGGTGCGTCGCTCGGTGAGCGTCACCGACGTCCCGATCTGGTCGGTACGTGGGTCCCGACCGTGGTGGGACAAAGGCGGAAAAGTGCCGGGACGCTGATCACTGCCGTTTGAATTTCCCCTCTCTTAACGTCGTTCGCGTCGGGGGGCGTTCGCAAGAGAGGGGCTGGTCATGGCCATCGGGTGGAAAATGAGGACGGCCGCCGTCGGACTCACCACGGCGGGGGTCCTCGCCACGGGGGCCGCCACGGGAACGGCGTCGGCCGAGACGCGTGTCATGAACGCCGTGTTCGTCAACGAGATCTCCTGCTCGCTCGGCCTGGTCACGGCCACTCCAGGGGACAGGAACGCCACCTGGTCCACGCAACCGCCCACGACCATGACCAGTTGGGGCACCTGGTCGGTGAGCGCGGATCCCGGCCTGTGGGGATCGGTGAGCGGAAGCGTCGAATACGTGACCAAGCAGTGCGAGTATCCCGAGATGAACGGCATCTCGGTGCGTTACACCTGGAAGCTGACGGCGACCGGCATCAATTACTACGGCGGCTCGGTCAGTGACAGGAACCTCATCGCGGGTCTGAACAAGGCCCATTACGGCCTTAACCCGCTCTTCATCCTCACACCGCGTATCGGCTGAGCAGCCCATGGCGGCCCCGTTCCCGTCCGGTTCGGGAGCGGGGCCGTCCGGGGCCGGCCCGGGAGACTCGTTCCGTGAGGTCGTCGGGCGAGGGGCGTCACTCGGTCAGCCGGGTGTTCCGCCGCGGGTGATGGGCCTCGGGTCGAGTGTGCGGGCGATCTGGGCCAGAGCTCGGGTGGCGGCGCTGGCGCCGTCGGTGGTCCAGAGGAGGGCCCACTCGGTGGGCGGGGCGTCGTGGATCGGCACGAACGTGACGCCCGGATAGCTGTAGTACCAGGTGACGTGCTCGTTGAGCGGGCAGACGACGTGTCCGCCGGCGACCAGGGTCAGGACCTCGTGGAAGGTCCGTGGAGCGGCGGGTCCGCGCGGGATCGGCCGCCCGGAGGGGGTGCTCCAGGGGACCATCGCCTCGATCCAGTACTCGGGAACCTGGGGGCCGGTGCCCGGCACGGTGTGGTCGGCCAGGTCCTCCAGCGAGACCGACTCCCGGCCCGCCAAGTCCGAGTGCGAGGGGACGGCCAGCACGCGCCCCTCGGTCAGCACCACGGGTCCGGCGGTGATGTCCGCCTCGCGGACCGGCAGCCATGTCACCTGCGCGTCCACCCGGCCCGCGCGGAGGGCGGCGAACGGGTCACTGAAGTGGATCTCGACCATGTCGACGGTGCAGCCGGGGTACTCGGCCCGGAACTTCCCGATCACCGGCTGCATCTCGTTCCCCAGCGCGCCCATGACACCCAGCCGCAGCGGTCCGTGCACGCCGCGTCCGGCGGCGATGGCCTTGGCCAGCGCGTTCTGGATGCCCCGGTGGTGGGGTTCCAGGTCATCACGCAGCTGCCGGCCGAGCGGGGTGAGGTCGACGCGGCGGCTGGTGCGCGCGAACAGCGGCGCGCCGATCCGGCGTTCCACCCTCTGGACGATACGGCTGACCATCGCGGCGGACAGATGGAGCCGTTCGGCCGTGCGGCCGAAGTGCAGCTCCTCGGCCAGGACGAGGAAGACCTCCAGCTCGCGTCGTTCCACCCCGCACCTCCCTCCCGTCACCCTATTGCTGCACCTTATGCAAGGGTCGCCGCCCGATCGGCCATCGTTTCCCACGGCTTCGAGGGTGATCGGAAACCAGTCGGCGGATCATGCACGCGGTTCGCCGCCGAAGTGCGCGGCGTGTTCGGCGGCCCACACCTCCAGGGGCGTGGCGGGCGTCCCGGTGATGTCGCGGACCGTGGAGCTGACGGCCGGGGGCGGGGTCGCCGCCATCGTGGCGTAACCGGCGAGCAGCTCATCGACGAAGCCGTCGGGGAAGTCCGGATCGGCCAGCAGCCGGGCGCGTTCCTGTTCCGGTGACAGCTCCCGCCAGCGCAACGTGCGGCCGATCGCCTCGCCGATCACGCGGACCTGCTCGGCCTGGGTCAGCACCTCCGGCCCGGTGAGCGTGTACCGGCGTCCGGCGTGCCCGGACCCGGTGAGGGCGTGGACGGCCACCGCCGCGATGTCGTCCTCGTGGATCGGCGCCATCGCCAGCGACCCGAAGGCCCCGCACACGGTGTCGCCCGCCCTGATCTGCTCGCTCCACCACAGCGTGTTGGCCATGAACGTGCCGGGGCTCAGCACCGTCCACTCCATGCCCGAACGCTCGATCAGCCGTTCCACCGTGGCGTGCCAGCGGGCGACCGGGTTGGGCTGCTCTTCGGGCGCCAGCCCGGGACGGGCACCGCCGCCGGTCATGAAGACGACACGGCGCACGCCGCGCTTCAGCGCGTCCACCAGGGGACGGGCCGGTTCCGCCGAGTGGAACGGCCACATCAGGAACGCCGCCTCGACACCGTCGAGGACACCGGGCGCCTCAAGGTCCGGCGTGACCACCTCAACGCCGGGCGGCAGCTTCGCGGTCTGCGGGGTGCGGCTCGTGGCCCGCACGGCGGCGCCGTCCCGCGCCAGCCGCTCGACCACCCTTCTGCCGACGTTCCCGGTGGCGCCGAAGACAAGGTAAGTGCTCATGCCCCAACGATCACGCCGCCCCGGCACGGCACGCAGGCCACAGGCCATGAGGTGGCGATAAGCATCATGTGAAGATGGAATATGGCGAAAACCAGCCTGCTGGACGCGACGGATCACGCTCTCGTGCACGCGCTCCATCTCGACGGCCGCGCCTCCTTCCGCACGATCGCCCAGGTACTGGGCACCTCCGAGCACACCGTCGCCCGCCGTTACCGCAGGCTGCGTTCCCACGGCACCCTGCGGGTCGTCGGCCTGCTCGACGGCACCCGGTCCGGGCACACCTCGTGGTCGGTGCGCCTGGTCTGCGCACCGGACGCGGCCCGTCCGATAGCCGAGGCGCTCGCCCGCCGCGACGACACCGTCTGGGTGCGCCTGCTGTCGGGCGGCACCGAGATCGCCTGCGGCGTCCAGGGCGACAGCGACCAGAACGGCGAGGCCCTGCTGCTGGAGAAGCTGCCGCGAACCCCCCGCATCGTCGCCATGTCCGCGCACGCGACCCTGCACATGTTCGCCGGATGGCGCAGCCGGGTCACCGCGCTCTCCGACGAGCAGGCAGAACGGCTCCGGCCGCCCGCGCCGCGCGAGACGGAGATCTCCCTGAACGAGCGGGATCACGCCCTGCTGCGCGTGCTGGCCCGGGACGGACGGGCCGGGCACGGCGAGCTGGCGGCGGCCAGCGGGTGGTCGCAGAGCACCGTGCGCCGCCGTCTCGACCAGCTGCGTTCCAGCGGCGCGCTCAGGTTCGACGTCGAGATCCCCGCCCACGCCCTGGGCTACCGCGCCGAGGCATGGCTGTGGATGAAGGTGGAACCGTCGGCCCTGGCCTCGGTCGGCACCGCACTGGCCGCGCATCCCGAGGCCGACGTGGTGGCGGCCACCACCGGCCCCACCAACCTCATGGCCGGGATCACCTGCCGCGACACCCAGGACCTCTACCGCTACCTCACCGAGCGGGTGGCGCCGCTCGACGGCGTACGCGAACTGGAGACCGCGCCCGTGATCCGCACGGTCAAACGGGTGGGCGCCGTCCTGCCCTGAACCTCACCCCCACCGCCCGACCCGGCTGGTAATCGACCGGACGATCCAGCGCGTTGCTCAGCACCTCGGCGATGTCCTGGCCGTGACTCGGACGGCGACGTCGGCCAGATCCTCCTTGGCCACGACGGACCAACCGCACTCATGAGTGCGCCGTCTTGCAGGCCGACTTCGCCAAGGGAAACGGCTGGATCAAGCGGTGGCCGGGACGTCCCGGTGGGACGGGGTGTCGCGGCTGGTCGGGGGGCCGGGACGTCCCGCGCGGTCCCGTCCGCCGGGCAGGCTCTACCCGATCGCTGCTCCCGCTGATCAGGATCGGTGGCACCCGGCGGCACCCACCGCCGCCGATCCACTCGAACCTGGGAGCAGTCATGCGCACCACCCTTGCCACCCGGGCCGGCCTGCTGGGCGTCGCGGCCGCCACGACCCTGACGCTGGCCCCGGCCCCCGCCCACGCGGCCCTCACCCCGCCCGCCCTCACTCCGGTCGCCCCCACCGTGGCACAGCCCAGTGCCGCGGCCGAGCCGGACGCGGGTGCGGCGGCCCTCAAGTGGAGGACCATCCAGCACAAGTCGCAACTGGCCAAGGTCACGGGGAGCAAGAACTGGAAGCGCAAGAGGCACGTGCGCGTGATCCAGGTCCACGCCCGCTGCTGGGGCAACGACACCCGGCTGACGGTCGAGCTGCAGTACAAGCGCCGCGCGGCCCTGGGCTGGGCGGTCGCCAAGAAGGGCCGGTGGAACTGCGACGGCGGTTACCGCACCGTGCGCATCCACAACGCCGGGCACTCGGAGTACCGCGTCCACTTCTCCGTCGGCCGCAAGCACACCATCGAGTGGTGGTTCCAGTACTACGACTGAGCCCGCCAGCCCCCAAGCGGACCGGCGTCGTGAGCTGCGCTGTCTCGGCTAGAGACGGCGGCCGCGCCGGACCGAACACGGCGGTTGTCTACGTCTTCGTCTGCGCCCCCGCGCGCGCCTGCACCTTGAGGGCGGCGCGTAGACGAAGACGTAGACAACCGCTGAACATGGCGCCGGACGCGGCGGGCTGGAAGTGCGGTTCTGTCCGGGCCGGTCCCCACCCCGCCGCGCCGGAGGTTCAGCGAGGGCTCGTGAGAGTGCTGCTACTTCCACACCACCCACAGCTCGTAGTCGTCGCCGGGGAACTAGGACTCGACGTACTCGTACTGGGCCGCCGGGACCGGAGCTTGGACGACGGCGGGAGCAGCCTGGGCGGGGCCGGCCACCACCGCAGCGGAGGCCAGCAGTTTCGTGACCGTGCGCATGGCGTATCCCTCCATGTAGGCCCTCTCAGCCGCAGGGATTGACGGCTGCTGAAGGCACCGGCCCGCAATCGGTGGGGGCTGGTGGAAGCACCATCAATCACGCCCTGGCCACCCAGCCAGGCCAGAAGCCGTTCATGAACGTACGCACCTGTACGCGCGCTCGTTCGAGACAGCGTTGCCCCAGCTTCCCGGGCTTTCGGCTGTGGATCACGGGAAGGAACCCGGGACCGAAACCACGTGATCGCAGGCCGGAGCACTCCCGAGAGGGACTGCGCGGCGCTGACCTGCGCAGACGTCGTTCCGGGCCGGATGGCCAAACCAATCAGAGCTTGGATTCTGTCTGGTATGGCCGCCGGGCCCGCCCCGACGGCGACACCGCCACTCCGGGGGTGGCCGGATCCGGGGCGGCGAGATCTCCCATCACCTGTTCACGAGATGCTACAAGGCAATTACACGAGGTTACTGGGAGAGTGTCCGCCCTGTGCGTCACCACTCCCGCCGCCTCGGCCACCCCCGCCCGCTCCACCCCGGCGGCCTGCGACCAGTCAAGTGCGCGTTTGAAAGTGCACACCAGGCCCTACCCCACAGCTCCGGTCGCCGGCCTGCCGAAGCCCGGCCAAGTCGTGAGAGCATCCCCCACGACCGTCAGGGGATACAGGCGGCTGGAGCGCCCCTTCCCCCTGCAGGACCACTCGCCGATCAGCCTCTTGCGAGACGGCCGCCAGACCGGCGGGGACGCCCCGCCCCAATCGTCAGCCCGGCCCGCATGCGGTGGGCCGGGGCGACGAAGTCAAAGCAGCCCGTATTCGGCGGCATGGGTGGCGGCGGAGCCGACTCCTGAGCCTTCTCAGCAGTCCCCTGGAGGCCGCCACACCTGCGGTGCAGCAAAGGTGATCACGAGGGTTGAAACAGCTTCTGGCGGGCCTTGCGGCGGCCGAGCCTGTCCAGGAGGGCGCGGAAGCCTCTGATCATGAAGGAGGGGTCCCCGCCACCCTGGAGCGACTGGGTGCCGATGAAGTCGGCGTTGGGGTTGTGGCGTCGTTCGTACTCGGCGTTGCTCTGACCGGGAAGGCGCTTCTCAGCCGCGGGCATCGGTCCTCACACGGTCGCAGTGATCCTTCACCCCGGACCAGGACAAATATGATCTTCATAACGGACCGGCGCCCGCTTCCACAGATCGTCAGGGGCGGGCCGTGTAGCTCCGTACGGGCACCGGCGGGATGTCGGCCAGGCAGGAGGTGTCGCCGGTCCGCAGGTTCCGGATGAAGCCGCTCTCGATGCCCGCCACACAACCGCTCGGCTCCTTCTCTGCCACGTGCCCCACGTTGGGCACCTCCACCACGGTGGCGTGGCGGAACTGGCGGGCGGCCAGCCGACCCTCCTCGGTAGGCGTGTTCGGGTCCATGTCGCCGGACACCACCAGCACCGGCACGTCGGGGAACGGCCCGCCGGTCGGCTGGACCGGGCCGTGCCGGTCGGGCCACCGGACGCAGGCGTCGCCGATGCCGGGGGAGGTGCTGGTCCACGCCCGCTTGCCGAACGGCCAGAACGCCCTCTCCGGCAGCGCGGCGCGGTTGGCGGTGAACTGCCGCAGCCGGGCGCTCACCGGTGCCCGGCGGTTCCAGAGCTTCGGATAGTCGTTGCATGTCACGGCCGCGGCCTGGTCGGGGTTGAACGGCTGCTCCTCCCGGTCCCGCCGGGCCGTCGAGCCGCTCATCGGGCTCAGCCGCCGGGCGGCCTCGACCAGCGGGGCGGTGTCGCCGCGCAGCGCGGCCTGCACCATGGCCGGGATCTCGCCGATGCCCTCGGGGGCGCTGGTGGCCGAGTCGTGCACGATGACGGCCAGCGCGGTGTCGTCCAGCAGCCGGTTCTCGCCCCCCAGGGTGTACGGGACCGGCTGCTCGCGCAGCCGCTGCGCGAGCCGCGAGATCTCGCGCAGCACCTGGCGGCCGTGGCAGGCGTCCGCGCTGCGCTCGCACATCAGCTCGATCGCGCGGCGCGCGGCGCGGACGCCGGGGCGGCCCCACATGTCCAGGGTGAGCGGGTACGCGCTGGACAGGACCATCGAGCGCACCCGGGTCGGGTGCCGTTGCGCGTAAACCGTCATGAGGTAGGTGCCGTACGACTCCCCGAGCAGGTCCAGCCGGTCGATGCCCAGCCGGGCCCGGACCGCGTCGATGTCGTCGGCGATCTCGGCCGAGGTGTACCCGCGGCTGCGCGGCCCCAGCGTCCCGCCGCACTCGCCGATCATGCGCACGAAACCGTCGCGCGTGGGGGGCATCCTGGTGATCCCGCAGTCGACCGGGCCGGACCGGTTGACCCCCCGCGGGTCGACCAGCAGCAGGTCGAAGTCGTCGAGAAGGCCGCCGAACTTCTGGGCGTACATGGCGGCGAGCGCGAACGGGGAGTCACCCGGGCCGCCCGGATTGACCGCGATCGTCCCGGCCGCGGGCCGGGAGGCGTTCCGGCGCCGGACCACCGCGTAGGCGACGCTGACGCCGCCCTGCTCGGGGTGCGCGCGCACCAGCGGAACCCGCAGCGTGCCACACTCGGCGCGCGGGACCGGCAGGCAGTCGGCCGGGTCGTCCGGCGCCGTCTCCGCCCGCAACGCCGGTGCCACCGCCACGGCGCTGATCGCGGTGAACGCGGTCGCGAGGGCGATCGCCTTCCTGAAGATCTTCTTCATGGCGCGAGCCTCGCCCGCGTGCGGCCGATCGCACATCACCCCGCACGGTGAACCGGCCACCGGGACCCGGGAGGGAAACCCATGACCTTCGGCATCCCGCGCCTCGCCGACGGTGCGCCAGCCGTACTCCCGCCCGTTCCAAGACCGGCCCGCGCAGGGACGTCGGCATCATTTCGCGCCTGATCACTTCGCCGGGTACGGTCGCGGGAGTTCGCGCCGCGGGAGCCGTGAGATACGCGTGGCCCCCGGCGGTCCCCACGCTGAAAGTAGGTTCCACCATGGCATGCCGGATCGGTGAGCTCGTGCTCGGTTGCCGTGACCCCGAGGTCCTGGCGCGGTTCTGGTGCGAGGTCCTGGACTTCGTCGTGCTCGACCGCGCGGAGGACTACATCGAGATCGGGCCGCGCGAAGGGTTCGGCGGCCCGCAGCCGACGATCGTCCTCAGCCGCCGCGACGAGCCGGAGAAGGGGAAGTCCCGGCTGCACATCGACGTCAACCCCACCGACCGCGACCAGGACGCCGAGCTCGAACGCCTCCTGGCGCTCGGGGCGCGCCCGGCGGACATCGGCCAGACCGGCGAGGAGCAGTGGCACGTGCTCGCCGACCCCGAAGACAACGTGTTCTGCCTGCTCAAGGCCCGCATCCCCGAGCTCTGACGCCCCTCGTCGGCAACGCGGGCCGCGCCCGGGTCCCCGCGACGCCGTCCGGGTGAAGATCGGCCCATGAGGCGTTCCGATCACCCCGCCCGGACGGCGCCGGCCTGTTTTCATTTGGCCACAAAGAGTGACTGTCGGCCGGATGATGCGATCGATCACGCTGTTTCGCGTTTTCGCCGGTCAGAGCAGTGGCCTTCAGGCGATGTCAACCAAAAGTGACTTCGCCAATACTCTGGGAAAGTGACGATGCACCGCGCGGGCAGATGTGGCGGTGGGCGGGTGTGACGGAGGGTGGCGCTCGATGTCCCCTCACACCAAGGAGTTCCCACCATGCACCGTCGTCCCGCAAGCGCCGCCGCCCTGGCCGCTCTCACCGCCGCGGTCGTCGCCGCCCCCACCGCGGTCGCCGCGACGACCGGCGACACCGCCCACCGGAAGGCGGAGGTCACCGACGTCCGGGAGGTCCTCAACCGCAGGTCCACGCAGGTCCAGCTCTACAAGGGCGAGGACCAGGTCTCCGTGACGGTCCCGGCCAACGGCCGGTGGGCCGGATCGATGTGGATCCCCTGGGTCGGCAACAACGCCGAGATGGGGAAGAGCATCACCGTCAGCTGGGGCGGCACCACCCGCTACTGGGTCTTCCAGGACTACTGGAACACCCAGAACCAGGTCAGGTACAGCACGACCAACAGCTACCAGAGCAGCCTCCCCGTCCCGGGCAGCAGCACCGGCGGAGGCCGGAAGAGCCTCATCGTCCAGAGTGACGGCTCGCTCTACCTCCAGGCCGCCGCCTGACACGCCGACCGCCGGGCGACCGCGGGAGTGACCCGTAGGACGCACGGGAAGGCCCCGCGCCCTCTGACGGCGCGGGGCCTTCGCGCGGGCCCGTCGGCCCGACGGCCATAACAAAGATCGCCAAATGGCATCATGAGGTCATGTACGGCCTCCTGCGTCACCCGCTCATGGCCGTCCTCTGCCTGGTGGGCGGCCTCAACATGGTGGCGTGGGGCATCGCGGGGGCCGTCCTCCTGGCTCCGGACGGCGACCGCGACCTGCGCCTCTACCGGGCGGCGGCGCGCTGCCCGTCCGCCCCGTCCGGGCCCGCCGAATGTCGCTGGACGCAGGAGTTCACCGTGGTCGGCGTCCGCCTGACCACGTCGAGGTACGATCCGGACTCCGCGCGCCTGCGGGACGCCGGCGGCTCCGAGCAGGAGGTCGCCACCGACAAGGACCTGCTGGCCGGTCTCGACAAGGGCGAGCGCGTCACCGGCACGGTCTGGCGCGGCCGGATCGTCGAGATCTCGGCGGACGGTGAGACCCGGAAGACCGCCGCCGCCCCGGACGACCTGCGCGCGCGATTCCTCATCGGCGCGCTGGTGATCGTGCCTCCGGGCCTGCTGGCGACGGTCGCGGCCGCCTGGCGGCTGGCCCGCTTCCGCCGCCCGGAGCCGACGCCGGGCATGGTCGCCGCCATGGGCCTGGCGTTCGCCCTGGGCTTCATCGGGCTGCTCTCCCCGGTCTTCGCGGCCGGTGAGGAGGAGGACTTCTCCAACACCCTGGTCCCCTGGCTCATCATGGCCCCCATCGCCCTCGTCGTGGCCATCGGCTACGCCGCCCACCTGCGCTCCGAGAACGCCAAGCCCTCCTGATGGCGGGAGCGGTGGAACGAGGTCAGACGCCGAGGTCCCGGAGGATCTCGTCCACCCTCCGGCCCATCCGAGGAGACGCCCGGACGCGCAGCGCCGCCAGCCGGGCGACCGCCTCCCCCAGCCATTCCGGGTCGCCCAGCCGGTGCGCCGCCTTCGCCTCGACCGTCTTCTCGAACAGCTTCTCCACCAACCAGATGTGGGAACCGGTGTAACGGCGCCCGTGGTGGGTGTAGTCCGCCGACCAGTCCTCGTACGGATGGCGCAGCCACGCCCACACCGAACAGGCATCGGGACCGCCCACCGGCGGTGAGCTGCCGCCGAGCATGTCCAGCACGCCCGCGGCGCGGGTGGTCTGCCACGCCCACGCGGCGGCCTTCACCCTCAGGTTCACGAACCTGGACCACGGGACGACCGCGCGAGGCTGCGGCGCCCCGAACTCCCGGTGCTCCATGCCTTCGGCGGCGAGGACCAGGTACGAGCCGCCCGCCTGCTTCGCATCCCCGATGACCCACCGGTCGCCCACCCGTTCCAGTGGCCCCAGATACTCCGTCACGAGACCTCCCCTTTCACCGTCGTACGACCCGCCTGACCGTCGATGCCCTGACCGCTGTGCCGGCACGGCCTAGGACAGGCCCAGGGATCTGACCAGGTCGAGCATCTCGGCGCGGTAGAGGGCGGCCGGGTTGCCCGCGACGGGGCGGATGTGGCCGTCGACCTCCAGGGCCACCAGGCCGTGCATCCGGCCCCAGACGCGCAGCGCGAGCGCCGCCGCGGCGGGCGGCACGTCCGGGAGGTCCGCCCGGATCTTCGCGACGTAGTCCGGGTGGAGGTCGGCCCAGGAGGCGTCCTCGGGCTGGTGGCGTCGCGCGTGGGGCCACGCGGCGGCCACCAGGCGGGTGAGCTCGCGGCACACGCGGCGCGCCGTCTGGTCCACCGGCCCGCCCTCGGGGGGCCGGTAGCCGGGGATGGGGTTGCCGTAGAAGAGCCGGAAGCTCTCCGGGTTGGCCAGCGCCCATTCCCTCAGGGCCTCGCCCCACGCCACCAGACGGCCGCCGGGGTCGGTGTCGGGGACGGCGTCGCACGCGGTCTCCACCGCCGCCGCGAGCGAGGCGGCGATCCCGCCGATCAGTTCCGTGACCAGGTCGTCCCGGGTGGGGAAGTAGCTGTAGATCGCGCGCGGGGTCATCCCCATCTCGCGGGCGATGCCGCGCAGCGAGATCGCTCCGGGGCCCTCGTCGGCCATCTGCCGCAACGCGATGGTCTTGATCTCCCGGACCGTCTCCGCCCGCAGCCGTTCCCGGCGGCTCATCACGCTCACGCCGCGTTCGCCCTCCTCGGTGCCCACCTTGATCAGGTTAGCGGGATGCCGTACTCTCCACCGAGTCAAAAGTACACGCCGTGTCCAAAGGAAACGGGGAATACCGTGAGCGCCTATGTCGTCGTCAACATCGATGTGCTCGACGAGCGGGCCGCCCTGGCCTATGCGGCCGTGGCCCAGAGGTCCGTCCTCGACCACGGCGGCCGGTACCTGGTCGCGGGGCCCACACCCGAGCCCGTCGAGGGCACCTGGGACTCCGGCCGGTTCGTGGTCATCGAGTTCCCCGACATGGACCGGGTCCGGGAGTGGTACGACTCCCCCGAGTACCGGCGGGCCCGGGAAATCCGGGAGGGCGCGATGCGGGTGCGGATGCTGTTCGCCGAGGGAGCACCGCCCGAGGGCTTCTCCCTCCCGGCCTAGCTGAGCGAGTCCCGAGCCGTTGAGGTGCGGGCATGGCGAAGGGGGTTCAGGCTCGGTGACCGACCGGGGCGTCGGCCCCGGCTGACCGATGCCGAACCGCCGACCCTGGCGGTGGCCCAAGCCCTTGGACCTGGAGTCGCACGGCGGCCGCACCGTCCCTGGTGTGGCCGCCGCCATGAACGCGTCCGGGGTCCGGCCGGACGGAACGCGCGCTCCGTGCGGCACGGCTCGGATCGACGGGTCCGGCGGCAAGGGCCGTCCGAGCGGACCGGGAACCGGGACGGCGCACGGACGACACCGCCGTCGGGCGCGCGTTCGTCTCTCGGCTACTCCGCGTAGGGCTGGTCCTCTCCCTGGGCGCTGTAGCCGAGGCTCCAGACGTAGCCGTCGGGGTCGGCGAAGGAGCCGCCGTACCCGCCCCACGGCAGGTCACCGGCGGGCTTGAGGATCGTGGCGCCGGCCTTCCCGGCCTCCGCCATGATCTCGTCGACCCGCGCCTGCTCGCGCACGACATAGGTCAGCACCAGCCCGCTGAAACCGCTGCCCTCCGGGCTCGTGCCCACCTGCTCGGCCAGGCCCTCACGGCCGTAGAAGCCGACCGGCGAGGCCCCGTCCGACTCGAAGAACACCGAGATGCCCCAGTCGTTCTTGATCTTCCAGCCGAGCCCCTCGACGTAGAACCGCTTGGACCTCTCCAGGTCCTGGACGCCGAGAAGGATCGAGCTCACGTGCGCTTTCATGTCTTGTCTCCCTGCGTTCGAGGTGCCGCCCGGACACCCGCGTCGGGCCCGGCGGCCGCATCGGCGTCGATCACCCTTCGGCTGCTCTGCGAACGTCACGCTACGTACGGGACCGGGGCCGGTGCTTCTTGATTCCTGACCGATGCGGCCACCCGCGGGAGCACCGGGATCCGACGATGTGATCGTTCTCGGTTCCGGTCCCATCCCGTCCAGGGCGTGTTCCAAAGC
>NZ_BCQR01000101.1 GCF_001552175.1 Actinomadura kijaniata NBRC 14229 | reverse complement strand
GGGCCCCGGCGCGGCCGCCGCGAGCGTCGGGGCGTCCCCGGCGGCGACCGCCGCCTGGCTCGACCCCGCCGCGCCCCATCCCGCCGCGCTGCGCTACCTGGAGGAGTGCGTCCGCCCGTACGGCGGCCCGGTGCCCGTCGCCGCCCCGATCACCCATTTCGAACGCGGCTGGGTGCTGGGCTGGCTGGTCCGCGCCGGGTTCCCGGTGGAGGTGCCCGCCACGCTGGTCGCCGAGATGCGGACGGCGCTGGGCCCGGCGGGCGCCCCCGGCGGGCCGGGGCTGCCCCACGACGCCGACTCCTCCTCGGGGCTGCTGTACACGCTGTCGCTGCTCGGCTCCCCGCACCCGCCCGACCTGCTGTGGAACTACGAGACCGACACGCACTTCTTCACCTGGCGCGGCGAGAACGGCCGGTCGGTCACGACCAACGCGCACGTGCTGGAGGCGTTCGGCCACTACCTGCGCAGCACCGGTGGCGGGGAACCGGCCGCCCACTACGCGGCGACGGTCGCGAAGGTCACCTCCTGGCTGTGCTCGGCGCAGGAGGACGACGGCCGCTGGCAGGACCGCTGGCACGTCTCGCCGTACTACGCGACGTTCTGCGTCGCGCTCGCGCTCGACGGGTTCGGCGGCGCGGCGGCGGTCCCGGCGGTCGAACGCGCCGTCCGCTGGATTCTGGACACCCGTAACGCCGACGGATCCTGGGGCGTCCTGGGCGGGTCGGCCGAGGAGACCGCCTACGCCGTGCAGACGCTGTCGCTCGCGCGCGGCGTCCCCGCCGGGGCTCGGCGGGCGGTGCGGGAGGCGGTCGCGTCCGGCACGGCGTTCCTGCGCGCGGTCCCGCTCACCAGCGACATCGATGCCGATCGGCCGCCGCTGTGGCACGACAAGGACCTCTACCGGCCTCTCGCGATCGTGCGGGCCGCCGTTCTGGGGGCGCTGCGACTGGGCGGAAGAATCATCTGAACGCGAGGCGGAAGGGAAGCGACGTTTTCACAAACGCGCATTACCGGAACACGTGGCGTAACCATTCGCCTTGAGACGGAATGATCCCGTTGGTAAGGTTCATCGGTGCGCGAATGCGGTGAATCGCCGCCGCGCCCCCACCCCGCCGCCACGTGTCTCGCAACCGGTTCCACCCGCCGCGCGCCGACACCATGACAATTCGTTGGGGCGAAAAGCGATGTGTTTCCGCGACTTCCGACCGCGGGCGAAGGACACGGTGCCGCCGGTGTCGGCGAGCGTCCCGTGGACGTCCGCGGCCCGGGTGACCCCGCGCGGGGGAGCGGCCCCGTCGCGGCGCGCACACCGCCCCGGCCCCGTCCGGCCCGCCACCTCCGGCGGGCCGTCCCGCCGGGTCGCGCGGCACGGGACCGGGCCGTGCGGAACCGGGCCACACCGGGTCGAGCACCCCGACGCCGAGGAGACGCGGTCACCCGTGCCCCAGGACTCCACCCCCTCCGGGCTGCCCGTCCGGGTGCCGCAGGCCGGCCTGGCGCCGGCGCTGCGCACCGACGAGCCGCCCACCGCCGCGCGGCCCGAGCCCGAGGCCGAACCGCCCCGCTCCCCCGCCGAGGTGCGGCGGATCATGGGCTCCTACCAGCGCGGCACCCGTCTCGGCCGGTCCGCCGCCCGCCGCGCGGCGGACTCCGGCCCGTTCCAGGGCACCACCACTCCGGAAGGCGAGGACGATCAGTGATGCAGAAGACGGGCGCGTCGGCGGACCTGAGCTGGCTGCTGGACGACCTGGTCGCCCGGGTCCCGCACGCCGACAACGCCGTCGTCCTGTCGGCCGACGGCCTGCTGATGGCCGCGTCGGCCGGCATGAGCGCCGACGACGGCGAACACCTGGCGGCGGTCGCCGCGGGCATCCAGAGCCTGGCCAAGGGCGCCGGGACGCGGTTCGGCGGCGGCCCGGTCCGGCAGACCATCGTCGAGATGCGGTCGGCGTTCCTGCTGGTCACCGTGGCCGGCAAGGGCGCGTGCCTGGCGGTGCTGGCCGACGCGGAGGCCGATGTGGGCCTGATCGCCTACGAGATGGCGGTGCTGGTCAACAGCATGGGCGAGCACCTGTCCACCCCGACGCGCGCCGAGATCGCGGACGCGGAGCGGCCCGTCTCATGATGCCGCCGGAGGATCCGACACCCTACCCCCCGAGGGGGGACGTCCCGCCGGACCGGGAGCGGTGGCCCGAGACCCCGCCGGAGTGGCGGGAGCGCCCGGCTCCCGACCTCCCCGCGTTCGAGCAGCGCGCGTACGAGCCGAACGCGTTCGAGCCCCCCGGGCCGGAGGGGCCGCCGGACGAGCCGGCCGGCCCGATGCTCCGCCCGTACGTGATGACCGGCGGCCGCATCGAGCCGACCCGCGGCGAGTTCGACCTGATCACGCTGGTGCTCGCGACCGGCCCGGAGCCGGAGAACTCCGTCGGCCTCGGCCCCGAGCACCTGGCGATCTGGCGGCTGTGCCAGCAGGTCATGTCGGTCGCCGAGATCACCGGCCATCTCGACCTGCCGGTCGCCACGGTCCGGGTGCTGCTGGGCGACCTGCTCGACCACGGGCTCATCGCCCTCCAGGAACCCGAACCCGAGGCGGACATGCACGACCTCCAGCTCTACAAGGCGGTGATCGATGGGCTTCGGGCGCTCTAGGCCGGCCGACGGGCCGCGCATCCCCACCGCGGTCAAGATCGTGATCGCGGGCGGTTTCGGCGTCGGCAAGACCACCATGGTCGGCACGGTGTCGGAGACGCGGCCGCTGCGCACCGAGGAGATCCTCACCGACGCGAGCGTCGGCGTGGACGACGTCTCCGGGGTCGAGGCCAAGTCGACCACCACGGTCGCGATGGACTTCGGCCGCATCACCATCCGCGACGAGTACATCCTGTACCTGTTCGGCACCCCCGGGCAGGAGCGGTTCTGGTTCATGTGGGACGAGGTCGCGCTCGGCGCGCTCGGAGCGGTCGTGCTGGCCGACACCCGCCGCCTGGCCGACTGCTTCCCGTCGGTCGACTACTTCGAGCGGCGCGGCACGCCGTTCGTCGTGGCGGTCAACTGCTTCGAGGGCGCGCGACGGTACGACCTGGCGGAGATCCAGGCGGCGCTGAACCTGGGGCCGAACGTCCCGGTGATGCTCTGCGACGCCCGCAGCCTGGAGTCCTGCAAGGAGGTCCTCATCACCATGGTGCTGCACGCCATGAAGGCGCGGGGCCTGACGCCCGAGCCCCAGGAGGCCTGACCGCCCCGGACACGACGACGGCCCCCGCCCGTACGGGTGGGGGCCGGTCACGGTCAGGGGGTCAGCCGGTGCGCGACACCACGTAGTCGCACAGGCCGACCAGCGCCGCCCGGGCCGGGATGTCCGGCAGGGTCAGCAGCTCGTCGCGGGCGTCCTCCGCCCAGCCCCGCAGGTCCGCGCGGGCGCGGTCCATCGCCGGGTGGGCGCGCAGCAGCCGCAGGGCCTCGGCGTGCAGGTCGTCGTCGGTCAGGTCCGCGACCAGCAGCTCGCGCAGCCGCGCGTCGTCGGGTCCGGAGCCGACGCCCGCCAGCACGTGGTGCATCGGCAGGGTGCGGATGCCCTCGCGCAGGTCGGTGCCCGGGGTCTTGCCGGACTGCTCGGCCTCCGAGGCGATGTCCAGGATGTCGTCCGACAGCTGGAACGCGACGCCGATCTTCTCGCAGGCGGAGGTGACCGTGTCCACGATCCGCTGGTCCGCCCCCGACAGCAGGGCGCCGAACTGGCCCGACACCGCGATCAGCGAGCCGGTCTTGTCGGCCATCACCTGGAGGTAGTGCTTGAGCGGGTCGGCGCCCCCGGCGGGGCCGACCGTCTCCTGGATCTGGCCGCGCACCAGGCGGGCGAACGCGCGGGCCTGGATGCGCACCGCCTCCGGGCCGAGGTCGGCCAGCAGGTCGGAGGCGCGGGCGAACAGGTAGTCGCCGGTGAGGATCGCGACGGTGTTGGTCCACCGCGAGTTGGCGGAGGGCTGGCCCCGGCGGACCGGGGCCTCGTCCATCACGTCGTCGTGGTACAGCGTCGCGAGGTGGGTCAGCTCGACGACGACGGCGGCCGGGACCACGCCCGGCGCGGCCGGGTCGCCGAACTGGGCGGCCAGCAGCACCAGCATCGGCCGGAACCGCTTGCCGCCCGCCTCGACCAGGTGCTTGGAGGCCTGGGTGAGCAGCGGGTCCTCGCTCTGGACCGCCTCCAGGAGCACCCGCTCCACCGAGTCCAGTCCCACGCGGACGTCCGCCGCCAGGGACGCGTCGATCGGCAATCCGAACGGCCCCGTCGCCTGCTCCGCGGAAGCGCTACTCACCCAAACCCCCTACCGGGCCTACCGGACGAACATCTGTGACGTGGCGGTCCCCGCCAGGTCCAGGACAGGCTGGGGGAGCACGCCGAGTACCACAGTAGCCGTCAGCCCGAGCGCCACCGCAGCCGCGGTCGCCGGGGCGGCGACCACAGTCGGCCCGTCGGCCTCCGGCTCGCTGAAGAACATGACGACGATCACACGGACGTAGAAGAACGCCGCGATCGCCGACGACAGCACGCCCACCACGACCAGCGGGGTCGCGCCACCCTCGATCGCCGCCTTGAACACCGCGAACTTGCCGGTGAAGCCGCTCGTCAGCGGGATGCCCGCGAAGGCCAGCAGGAAGAACGCGAAGACGCTCGCCACCACCGGGCTGCGCTTGCCCAGCCCCGCCCACCGCGACAGGTGCGCGGCCTCGCCGCCCGAGTCCCGGACCATGGTCACCACGGCGAACGCGCCGATCGTGGTGAACCCGTAGGCCACCAGGTAGAACAGCGTGCTCGACAGACCCTCGCGGGAGGTGGCGACCAGACCGGTCAGCAGGAAGCCCGCGTGCGCGATCGACGAGTACGCCAGCAGCCGCTTGATGTCGGTCTGCGTGATCGCGATCACGGCGCCGATCACCATTGTGAGAATGGCCACACCCCACATCGCGGGCCGCCAGTCCCACTCCATCTTCTCCAGGCCGACGTAGTAGACGCGCAGCAGCGCGCCGAACGCCGACACCAGCGTGCAGGACGCCATCAGCGCGGTGACCGGGGTCGGGGCGCCCTGGTACACGTCGGGCTTCCACATGTGGAACGGCACCGCGCCGATCTTGAACAGCAGGCCGACGGTCAGCAGCGCCACGCCCGCCAGCAGCAGCGTCTCGCTGCCGGCGTCCCGGGTGATCTGCGCGGCGATCACCGACAGCCGCACCGAGCCGGCGTAGCCGTACAGCAGCGCCGCGCCGTACAGGAAGAACGCCGAGGAGAACGCGCCCAGCAGGAAGTACTTGACCGCCGCCTCCTGCGACAGCAGGCGGCGCCGCCGCGCCAGCCCGCACAGCAGGTACAGCGGCAGCGACAGCACCTCCAGCGCGACGAACATGGTGAGCAGGTCGTTGGACGCCGGGAACATCAGCATCCCGCCGACCGCGAACATCATCAGCGGGTACACCTCGGTCTGGGTGATGCCCGCCGCCATGGTCTCCTGCTCGGCGTCGCTGCCGGGCAGCGCCGACGCCTGCGCGGTGAAGTGGCTCTGCCGCCGTTCCACGATCAGCAGCAGGCTGACCAGCGCCAGCACCAGGATGGTGCCCTGGAGGAACAGGGTGGGGCCGTCCACGCCGAGCGCGCCCTCGGCGGCGACGTGGAACGGCGTCCCCCGCCAGGCCAGGGCGATCGTCCAGACGAACCCGCCGAGCAGACCGAGCACGGCCAGCGGGATCTGGACCGTGTTGCGCCAGGTGCGGCCGACGAACGCCTCGACCAGCACCCCGGCGACGGCGACGCCGAACACCAGCAGCATCGGGCCGAGCTGCCCGTACTCGATGTGCGGGGCGGGGATCTCCGCCGCCAGCACTCCTTGATTCAGCGGACTCACGGACGGGCTCCGTTCTCAGCGACGTTGCCGATCTTCGGCTGCGGGTCGCGCTGGCCCACGCGTTCCAGCGTCACCTTCACCGACGGGTTGATCACGTTGAGCACCGGCTGCGGGGCGAAGCCCAGCACGACGATCAACGCGATGACGGGGCCGACCGCCCACTTCTCCCGGGCCGACAGGTCGGGCAGGCCCTGGACCTTCTCCACGGCCGGGCCGCCCATGGTGCGCTGGTACGTCCACAGGATGTAGATCGCGGCCAGCACGACGCCGGAGGTGGCGATCAGCGCCGGGACGGGGTGGCGGGTGAACGTCCCGGTCAGCACCATGAACTCGGACACGAACGGCGCCAGGCCCGGCAGCGACAGCCCGGCCAGGCCGGAGACCAGGAACGTCCCGGCCAGCACCGGCGTGACCTTCTGCATGCCGCCGAAGTCCGGGATCCGCGCCGACCTGCGCCGCGCGATCATGAACCCGACGACCAGGAACAGCGCGCCGGTCGCGAAGCCGTGGTTCACCATGTACAGCGCCGCGCCGGACTGCCCGGCGGTGGTCATCGCGAAGATGCCCAGCACGATGAACCCGAAGTGCGACACCGAGGTGTAGGCGACCAGCCGCTTGAGGTCGACCTGCCCGATCGCCAGGATCGCGCCGTAGACGATGCTCAGCACCGCGAACGCGATGACGACCGGCGCGGCCCACTTCGCGGCCCCCGGGAACAGCTCCAGGCAGAACCGCAGCATGCCGTAGGTGCCGACCTTGTCCAGCACGCCGACGATCAGCACCAGGGCGGGCGCCGGGGACTGCTGGGCCGCGTCGGGCAGCCAGGTGTGCACCGGCACCATCGGCGCCTTGATCGCGAACGCGACGAAGAAGCCGAGGAACAGCCACTTGGCGGTGGTCGGGTCGATGTTCATCCTGGCCAGCTCGGTGAACAGGAACGTGCCCTGCCCGAGCCCGCCCTGCGCGACCGGCTTGGCCGACAGCGGGAACAGCCAGATGACGGCGACCAGCATCAGCAGGCCGCCGAACAGCGAGTACAGCAGGAACTTCACGGCCGCGTAGGACCGCCGCGGCCCGCCGTAGTACCCGATGATGAAGTACACCGGGATCAGCATCGCCTCGAAGAAGACGTAGAAGAGGAAGACGTCGGTCGCCGCGAAGACGCCGATCATCATCGCCTCCAGCGTCAGCAGCAGCGCGAAGTAGGTCTTCGCGCCGCTCCTGGCCGGAGCGTCCACGCCTCCCGAGCGGCCCGCCCCGTCCCAGGAGGCGAGGATGACCAGCGGGACGAGGATCACCGACAGCGCGACCATCGTCAGCGCGACGCCGTCCACGCCGACCGCCCAGTGGACCCCGAACTGCTTGATCCACCAGTACTGCTCGGTGAACTGGAACCGCTCGCCGTCGGGGTCGAACGCGGCCGCCATCGTCAGGGCCAGCGCCCCGACCACGAGCGACACGCCCAGCGCCGTCTGCTTGGCGAGCGCCTCGCGCCCGCGCGGCAGCAGCGCCACGCCCACCGCGCCGAGCAACGGCAGCGCGATGAGCAGGCTCAGCCAGGGAAAGTCCTGCATCAGACGTTCACCACCAGCAGCGCCGCCACGATGACCGCGGCACCAAAGAACATGGACAAGGCATAGGACCGGACGAAGCCGGTCTGGACGCGGCGGATCCGGCCCGACGTCCCGCCGACCCCGGCCGCGAGTCCGTTGACCAGGCCGTCGACGCCGCGGCCCTCGAACCACACCGCCAGGCGGGTCAGCCACTGGCCGGGCCGCATCAGCAGGGACTCGTTGAGCGCGTCGCCGTACAGGTCCCGGCGGGCCGCGACGGTGACGAACGAGCCCTTGGGGGCCTCGCGCGGAACGGCCCGCGCGCCGTACTGGCGCCAGGCCAGCCCGACGCCGACCAGCATCAGCACGAACGTGGCGATGCCCGCCGGGGTGACCGGGTTGAAGCCGTGGTGCTCCTTGGGCTCGCCCACGACCGGGGCGAGGAAGTCGGAGAACCCGCCCAGGATCAGGAACCCGCCGCCGAAGACCGAGCCGACCGCCAGCACGATCAGCGGAACGGTCATCACCTTCGGCGACTCGTGCGGGTGGACGCCCTCCTCCCAGCGCTTGGTGCCGTAGAAGGTCATGAACATGACCCGCGACATGTAGAACGCCGTGATCCCCGCGCCGACCAGCGCGCAGGACCCCAGGATGATCCCGGAGGTGCCCTCCTTGCTGAACGCCGCCTCGATGATGCCGTCCTTGGTGAACCAGCCCGACAGCCCCGGGAACCCGATGATCGCCAGGTAGCCCAGCCCGAACGTCGCCCAGGTGATCTTCATCAGACCGCGCAGCGCGCCGTAGTGCCGCATGTTCACGTCGTCGTTCATGCCGTGCATGACCGATCCGGCGCCGAGGAACAGGCCCGCCTTGAAGAAGCCGTGCGCGATCAGGTGCGCGATGGCGAACGCGTACCCGACCGGGCCGAGCCCCGCCGCCAGCGTCATGTAGCCGATCTGCGACATCGTCGAACCGGCCAGGGCCTTCTTGATGTCGTCCTTGCCGCAACCGATGATCGCACCGGCCAGCAGCGTCGCCGCGCCGACGATCGTCACGACCAGCTGCGCGGTCTCCGACATCTCGAAGATCGGGCCGGAGCGGACGATCAGGTAGACGCCGGCGGTCACCATCGTCGCGGCGTGGATCAGCGCCGACACCGGGGTCGGGCCCTCCATCGCGTCCAGCAGCCAGGACTGGAGCGGAAGCTGCGCCGACTTGCCGCACGCGCCGACCAGCAGCAGCAGGCCGATCGCGGTCGCCGTGCCGGAGCTCAGCCGGGACGCCCCGCCGACGTGCTCGGCGCCGGTGCCGAGGATCTGCTCGAACCCGACCGACCCGAACGTCGCGAACATCAGCATGATCGCCGCGAGGAACCCGAAGTCGCCGACCCGGTTGACCACGAACGCCTTCTTGGCCGCCGTCGCCGCCGTCGGCTTGTGCTGCCAGAACCCGATCAGCAGGTAGGAGGCGAGACCCACGCCCTCCCAGCCGATGAACGTGACGACGTAGTTGCCGCCCAGCACCAGCAGCAGCATCGCCGCCACGAACAGGTTCAGGTACGCGAAGAACCGCCGCCGGTCCGGGTCGTGCGCCATGTAGCCGACCGAGTAGATGTGGATCAGCGATCCGACACCGGTGATCAGCAGCACGAAGCTGATCGACAGCGGGTCGACCAGCAGGTCCACGTCGACCTTCAGCGAGCCCGCCTGGAACAGCTCCCAGAGCCGGACGGTGCGCCGCCGTTCCTCGCCCGGCGTGTAGCCGAGCATCTGCGCGAACATCGCCACGCCGACCCCGAAGGAGGCCAGCGACATCGCGCACCCGAGCAGATGGCCCCACCTGTCGGTGCGGCGTCCGCCGAGCAGCAGGACCGCCGCCCCCGCCAGGGGCAGGGCGATCAGAAGCCAGGCCAGGGCCTGGATACCTTCAGCCTTCACCCCGCGCCCCTTTAGTACTTCAGCAGGTTCGCGTCATCGACCGACGACGACCTGCGGGTTCGGAAGATGGTCATGATGATCGCGAGGCCGACCACGACCTCGGCGGCGGCCACCACCATCACGAAGAACGCGATGATCTGGCCGTCGAGGTTGCCGTGCATCCGCGCGAACGACACGAACGCCAGGTTGGTGGCGTTCAGCATCAGCTCGACGCACATGAACACGACGATCGCGTTGCGCCGGACCAGCACGCCGATCGCGCCGATGGTGAACAGCAGGGCCGACAGCGCCAGGTAGTGCCCCGGACTCATTCCTTCGCCTCGCCTTCGGTCGCGCCGCCGCCCGCGACGGGGGTGGCGGACTTGACGACGCGGCCCTCGGCCCCGGCGTCCCCGCCCTCCCGCGTCGCGGCCCGCACGGCCGCGATGTCCTCTTCGAGCGCGTGCTCCTCGGTCTCGCCGTACAGGTCGGCGTGGCGCTCGGCCGTGTCGGTGCGGGCCGCGATGACCGGGTTGACCGACAGCTCCGACGGGGTGCCGTCGGGCAGCAGGGCGGGCATGTCCACGGCGTTGTGCCGCGCGTAGGTGCCGGGCCCCGGCAGCGGGCCGGGGTGGCCGCCCTTGGCGAACCGCGCCACCGCCAGGTCCCGCTGGGTCGGCTTGGGCGTGGGGCGCTCGCGGTGCGCCAGCACCATCGCGCCCAGCGCCGCGGTGATCAGCAGGGCGCTGGTCACCTCGAACGCGAACACGTACTTGCCGAACAGCAGCACCGCGATGCCCTTGACGTTGCCGTCGTAGCGGGCGTTGGCGGCCTGGAGCCCGACCGAGTCGCCGAGCGCGGCGTTCCCGAGCCCGGCCACCAGCAGCACCGCGAACCCGAGGCCCGCGACCGCCGCCCAGAACCGCTGGCCCCGGATCGTCTCCACCAGCGAGTCGGTGGAGGCGACGCCCACCAGCATCAGCACGAACAGGAACAGCATCAGCACCGCGCCGGTGTAGACGATGACCTGCACGAACGCCAGGAACGGCGCGTCCTGCACCGCGTACAGCGCCGCCAGCGACAGCATCACCACCGCCAGCAGCAGCGCCGAGTGCACCGCCCGCCGCATGAAGATCATGCCGAGGGCCGCGCAGACCGACACGGCCGCCAGCAGCCAGAAGAGGAACGGCTCCCCCGGCTGCGCGTCGGCGACCTGCGCGAGAACCTGCGATCTCACTTCTTTCCACCCCGCTCACGCCTGGTGGCCTTCGTGACGCTCGCCCGCGCGCCGTCCTCGGACGGGATGGTCGGCGCGCTCTCCTCCGGCTGGAGACCGAGGCGGTAGTACTCCTCCTCGGTCTCGCCCAGCCGCATCGCGTGCGGCGGGGCCTCCATGCCCTCGCGCAGCGGGGCCAGCAGCATGTCCTTGGTGTAGATCAGGGACTCGCGGCTGTCGTCGGCCAGCTCGTACTCGTTGGTCATCGTCAGCGCCCGCGTCGGGCACGCCTCGATGCACAGCCCGCACAGGATGCAGCGCAGGTAGTTGATCTGGTAGACGCGGCCGTAGCGCTCACCGGGCGAGTACCGCTCGTCCTCGGTGTTGTCGGCCCCCTCGACGTAGATCGCGTCGGCCGGGCACGCCCACGCGCACAGC
This sequence comes from Actinomadura kijaniata NBRC 14229, assembly GCF_001552175.1. Taxonomy (GTDB): domain Bacteria; phylum Actinomycetota; class Actinomycetes; order Streptosporangiales; family Streptosporangiaceae; genus Spirillospora; species Spirillospora kijaniata. Next base: position 32,586 of record NZ_BCQR01000101.1, on the reverse strand, counting down.
TCGCACCCGACGCACTTCTCCAGTCCGTCGGGCCACCGGTTGAGCTGGTGGCGGCCGTGGAACCGGGGCGCGGTCGGCTTCTTCACCTCGGGGTACTGAACGGTCTCGCTCTTCATGAACATCTGGTGGAACGAGACCCCGAACCCCTTCACCGGGTTCAGGAAGTCAGTGAATCCCATTCTGGACGACCTCCTTCCGGGAAGCTTCGGTCTGGCGCCGCGGCACCGCGGCCACGGGTCCGCCGTGGTAGTGCGGCGCGTCCATCGGCGGAACGGGGAAGCCCCCGGCCGACGATCCGCCCACCACGTCGGTGGGCCGGTCCTGCGCCGGATCCGGGACGATCTTCTTGTCCTTGCCGCCGCGCAGCGTCTCCCACAACACGGTGACCAGGAGCACCACGCCGATGGCGATGGCCGAGTAGAGCATGATCCGGTTCATCGCCAGGCCCTCGTTGCGGAGCGCCCGGATGGTCGCGACCAGCAGGATCCAGCCGAGCGAGAACGGCATCAGGACCTTCCAGCCGAGCTTCATCAGCTGGTCGTAGCGGACGCGGGGCAGCGACCCGCGCAGCCAGATGAAGAAGAAGATGAACGCCCAGAGCTTCACCATGAACCACAGCACCGGCCACCAGCCGTGGTTGGCGCCCTCCCAGAACGTGGAGATCGGCGCCGGGGCGCGCCAACCGCCCAGGAACAGGGTGGTGGCCAGCGCCGACAGGGTGGCCAGGTTGATGTACTCGGCCAGGAAGAACATCGCGAACTTCAGCGACGAGTACTCGGTGTGGAAGCCGCCGACCAGCTCGCCCTCGCCCTCGGGCAGGTCGAACGGGATGCGGTTGGACTCGCCCATCATCGTGATCACATAGACCAGGAACGAGGGCAGCAGCAGCACCACGAACCACTTGTCGGCCTGCGCGTTGACGATCCCGGTGGTGGACATCGTCCCGGCGAACAGGAACACCGCCACGAACGACAGCCCCATCGCGATCTCGTAGGAGATCACCTGCGCGGAGGAGCGGAGCCCGCCGAGCAGCGAGTAGGGCGACATCGACGACCAGCCCGCCAGCACGATCCCGTAGACGCCCATCGACGACATCGCCAGCACCAGCAGCACCGCGACCGGCAGGTCGGTGCCCTGCAGCGCGGTGTGGTGCCCGAACACCGACACCGTCGGGCCGAACGGGATGATGGCGAACGAGATGAACGCCGGCACCGCCGACATGATCGGCGCCAGGATGAAGACGATCTTGTCCACCTGGCGGGGGACGATGTCCTCCTTCAGCGCCAGCTTGATGCCGTCGGCCAGACCCTGGAGCAGACCGAACGGCCCGCACCGGTTGGGACCGACGCGCAGCTGCATCCGGCCGATGACGCGGCGTTCCACCCACATCGACATCAGCACGGTCAGCACCAGGAAGACAAAGATCACCAGGACCTTGCCGCCGATGAGCCACCACGGGTCCCGGCCGAAGCTGGACAGCGTGGGGTCGGACGGCGCGGGACCGGCGAGCACCGCGGCCTGCGCCAGCTCCGCGGTCCGCGCGAGCGCGCTCATTCCTTACCTCCAGCGGAAATCGTGACCACGCTCCCGGCCGTCGCGCCCAGGTCCCGGTACAGCGCGGCCCCGGCCGAGTTGGTCGGCAGCCACACCACCCGGTCGGGCAGGTCGGCGGTGATCTCCAGCGGCAGTGTGACGGCGCCGCGCGGCCCCGCCACCGTCACCGTGCCGTCCGGACCGGCGACCGCGCCGATCTCGGCGGCGGTCCCGGCCGACAGCCGGGCCACGGCGGGCCGGGCGGTCCCGGCCAGGAACGGCTCGCCGTCCTGCAGGGTGCCCCGGTCCAGCAGCAGCCGCCAGGTCGCCAGCAGCGCCTGGCCGGGGCCGGGGTGCGGCTGCACGGCCGAGGCGACGTTCGGGGGCTGCGGCCGTTCGCCGCGGAACGCGCCCAGCTCGGTCAGCTCGCGCCGGGCGGCCTCCGGTCCGGGCAGCCCCAGATGGACGTCCATCTCACCGGCGATCGCGTCCAGCACCCGCAGGTCCGCCATCTTCCCGACGGACTTCAGCACCACGTCGAAGGGACGGCCGCGGCCCTCCCAGTCCACGAACGTGCCGGACTTCTCGGCGACCGCCGCGACCGGCAGCACCACGTCGGCGCGGTCGGTGACGGCGCTCGGCCGCTGCTCCAGGCTCACCACGAACGGGCTGGCGTCCAGCGCCGCCAGCACCGCCTCCGGGTCGGGCATGTCGTAGGGGTCGACGCCGCCGACCAGCAGCGCGCCGCGCCCCTCGGACAGGAACACCTCGGCGTCGTGGCCCGGAACGCTCGGCAGCTCCGCCACGCCCCAGGTGCGGGCGACCTCGGCGCGCGCCTCCGGGTCGGTGGCCGGGCGGCCGATCGGCAGCAGGTCGGGCAGCGCCCCGGCCTCGACCGCGCCCCGCTCCCCGGCCCGGCGCGGCACCCACGCCAGCCGCGCGCCGGTGATGCGCGCCAGCCGCACCGCGCTGGACAGCGCGCCGGGGCTGGCCGCCAGCCGCTCACCCACCAGGATGACCGCGCCCGGCGTCTCCAGCAGCGACCGGACCTCGGGGAACAGCTCCCCGCCGCCCAGCGCGCCCAGCACGTCCGCCTCCGCGCCCGGCAGCGACGGCAGCAGCGTGCCGCCCATCTTCGCCAGGCCCCGCGTGGTGAACGGCGCGACCGAGAACACCTTCAGCTTCCCCTTGCGGAACGCCTTGCGCAGCCGCAGGAAGACGATCGGCGACTCCTCCTCCGGCTCGAACCCGGCCAGCAGCACCGCCGGGGCCCGCTCCAGGTCGGAGTAGGTCACCTCGATGGGCCGCCCCGCCACGCTGGAGGCCAGGAACTCGGCCTCCTCCCGCGACGCGGGCCGGGCGCGGAAGTCGATGTCGTTCGTGCCGAGGGCGACCCGCGCGAACTTGGCGTACGCGTAGGCGTCCTCCAGCGTGACGCGCCCGCCGACGAGCACGCCCGCGTTCCCGCGCGCCGCCGCCAGGCCGCGCGCCGCGATCGTCAGCGCCTCCGGCCAGGACGCGACCTCCAGCTCGCCGTCCTCGTTGCGCACCAGCGGATGGGTGAGCCGCTCGGGCTGGGTGGCGTAGGTGAACGCCCACCGGCCCTTGTCGCAGTTCCACTCCTCGTTGACCTGCGGGTCGTCCCCGGCCAGCCGCCGGGTGACCTTCCCGCGCCGGTGGTCGGTGCGCAGCGCGCATCCCGAGGCGCAGTGCTCGCAGGCGCTCGGCTGCGACACCAGGTCGAACGGCCGCGACCGGAACCGGTACGCCGCGCCGGTCAGCGCGCCCACCGGGCAGATCTGGACCGTGTTGCCGGAGAAGTAGGACTGGAACGGCTTGTCCTCGGCCGCGCCGACCTGCTCCTTGGCGCCCCGCTCGAACAGGTCGATGAACGCGTCCCCGGCGATCTGGTCGGAGAACCGCGTGCAGCGGGCGCACTGGATGCAGCGCTCCCGGTCCAGCAGCACCTGGCTGGACAGCGGGATCGGCTTGGGGAAGGTCCGCTTGGTCTCCACGAACCGCGACTCGCCCCGCCCGTTGGACATCGCCTGGTTCTGCAGCGGGCACTCGCCGCCCTTGTCGCAGATCGGGCAGTCCAGCGGGTGGTTGATGAGCAGCAGCTCCATCACGCCGTGCTGGGCCTTGTCGGCGACCGGCGAGGTGAGCTGGGTCTTGACGACCATGCCCGGCATCACCGTGGTGGTGCAGGACGCCTGCGGCTTGGGCATGCCGCGCCCGTTCCCGGCGTCGGGGATCTCCACCAGGCACTGGCGGCAGGCCCCGACCGGGTCCAGCAGCGGGTGGTCGCAGAACCGCGGGATCTGGATGCCCAGCAGCTCGGCGGCCCGGATGATCAGCGTGCCCTTGGGCACCTCGATCTCGAAGCCGTCGATGGTCAGCTGGACCATCTCCACCTTCTCGACCTGCTGCGGGTTCTTGTCAGTGACAGTCATCAGGCACCTGCCCAGAGGGTGGACTCGGCCGGGTCGAACGGGCAGCGGCCCCGCTCGAAGTGCTGGACGTACTCGTCGCGGAACAGCTTGATGCTCGACACCACCGGGCTGGTCGCGCCGTCGCCGAGGGCGCAGAACGAGCGGCCGAGGATGTTGTCGGACAGGTCGAGCAGCGTCTCCAGGTCCTCCTCGGAGCCCTGGCCCGCCTCCAGCCGCTTGAGCATCTGCTTGTACCAGTAGGTGCCCTCGCGGCACGGCGTGCACTTGCCGCACGACTCGTGCGCGTAGAACTCCGACCAGCGCAGCACGGCCCGCACCACGCAGACCGTCTCGTCGAAGATCTGGAGCGCGCGGGTGCCGAGCATCGACCCGGCCGCGCCGACCGACTCGAAGTCCAGCGGCACGTCCAGGTGCTCGTCGGTGAAGATCGGCGTGGAGGAGCCGCCCGGCGTCCAGAACTTCAGCCGGTGGCCCGCGCGGATCCCGCCGGCCATGTCGAGCAGCTCCCGCAGCGTGATGCCGAGCGGGGCCTCGTACTGGCCGGGCCGGGTCACGTGCCCCGACAGCGAGAAGATGCCGAACCCGGCGGACTTCTCGGTGCCCATCGAGGTGAACCAGTCGGCGCCGTTCTCCACGATCGAGGGAACCGACGCGATGGACTCGACGTTGTTGATGACGGTGGGACCGCCGTAGAGTCCCGCGACCGCCGGGAAGGGAGGCTTCAGCCGGGGCTGGCCCCGATACCCCTCCAGCGAGTCCAGCAGCGCCGTCTCCTCGCCGCAGATGTAGGCGCCGGCGCCGGTGTGCACGACCAGTTCCAGGTCGTAGCCGGAGCCGAGGATGTCCTTGCCGAGGTAGCCGGCCTCGTACGCCTCCGCGACCGCCGCCTGGAGGCGCCGGATGACGTGCAGCACCTCCCCGCGCACGTAGATGAACGCGTGGTTGGAGCGGATCGCGTAGGAGCTGATGATGACGCCCTCGACCAGGACGTGCGGGTTCGCCATCATCAGCGGGATGTCCTTGCAGGTGCCCGGCTCGGACTCGTCGGCGTTGACGACGAGGTAGCGCGGGTTGGGACTGTCGGGCGGCAGGAAGCCCCACTTCATGCCGGTGGGGAAGCCCGCGCCGCCGCGTCCGCGCAGCCCCGAGTCCTTGACCGTCTGGACGATGTCGTCCGGCTCCATGTCCAGGGCCCTGCGCAGCGTGCGGTACCCGCCCTCCCGCTCGTACCCGGCGAGGGTGAACGAGTCGGGCTGGTCCCACGTCTTCGTGAGAACGGGTGTCAGCGTCGTCACTGGTTGCGGCCCTCCTGGGATCCGGGCTTCACGTCGCCGCCGATGGGCTTGCCTGGCTCGTTGGGCGGCGGGTCGCTCACCTCGCCCGCCTGGACGGGCTCGTGCGACTGCTCGTGGTCGGCGTCGGCGGACGGCGCGGTCCAGCCGCGCTCCCGGGCCAGCTCCAGGCCGCGCAGCGACTCCGGACCGGCCTGGACGCCCTCGTGCGCCAGCCCGTCGGGGAAGCCCGCCAGCACGCGGCTGGCCTCCTTCCAGGTGCACAGCCGGCCCGGCCCGCGCGAAGGAAGCACTTGCTTACCGGCGCGCAGGTCGTCCACCAGCTCCTTGGCCTTCTCGGGAGTCATGTTGTCGAAGAACTCCCAGTTGACCGTCATCACCGGGGCGAAGTCGCAGGCGGCGTTGCACTCGATCCGCTCCAGGCTGACCTTGCCGTCCTCGGTGGCCTCGTCGTGGCCGACGCCGACGTGCGCGCTCAGCTCTTCCCAGATCTGGTCGCCGCCCATGACCGCGCACAGCGTGTTGATGCACACGCCGACGTGGTACTCGCCGACCGGGGCCTTCTTGTACTGGGTGTAGAACGTCGCCACGCCCGTCACCTGCGCCGACGTGATGTCCAGCATCTCGGCGCAGAAGTCGATCCCGGCCTGGGTGATGTGGCCGTCCACCGACTGCACCAGGTGCAGCATCGGCAGCAGCGCCGACCGCGGCTTCGGGTACCGCGCGATGATCTCCTTGGCGTCCCGTTCGAGCCGCGCCCGGACCTCCGGGTCGTACTCGGCGGCGGTCCGCCGGGTGATCTGGTAGGTCTGCTGGTCGGTCACCGGTCAACTCCCCCCATGACGGGGTCGATCGAGGCCACGGCCGCGATGACGTCAGCGATCATGCCGCCCTCCGCCATCGCCGGGGTGGCCTGCAGGTTGGTGAAGGACGGGTCGCGGAAGTGGACCCGGTAGGGACGGGTGCCGCCGTCGGACACCACGTGCACGCCCAGCTCGCCGCGCGGCGACTCCACGGTCGTGTACGCCTGCCCCGCCGGCACGCGGAAGCCCTCGGTCACCAGCTTGAAGTGGTGGATCAGGGCCTCCATCGAGGTGCCCATGATGTGCGCGATGTGGCGGGGCGAGTTGCCCATGCCGTCCGCGCCGATCGCCAGCTGCGCGGGCCAGCCGATCTTCTTGTCCTCGATCATCACCGGCCCCTTGACCGACTGCAGCCGCTCCACGCACTGCTCGACGATCTTGAGGGACTCCTCCATCTCCTTCATCCGGACCAGGTACCGGCCGTACACGTCGGCGCTGGTCTCGGTGGCGACCTCGAAGTCGTAGGTCTCGTAGCCGCAGTAGGGCTGCGACTTGCGCAGGTCCCACGGCAGGCCGGTCGCCCGCAGGACGGGGCCGGTGATCCCCATCGCCATGCAGCCCGTGAGGTCCAGGTACGCGACGTCCTTGGTCCGGGCCAGGTAGACGGGGTTGGCGTCCATCAGCTTGCGCAGCGCCTGGATCCGCTTCGGCATCCGGTCGAGATAGTCGCGGATCTTGCTGAGCGCCCCGCTCGGCAGGTCCTGGGCGACGCCGCCCGGACGCACGTAGGCCATGTTCATCCGCAGGCCCGTGATCTCCTCGAAGAGATCCAGGGTGTACTCGCGCTCGATGAAGCCGTTGAGCATGACCGTGGTCGCGCCCAGCTCCAGGCCGAACGTCGCGATGGCGACCAGGTGCGAGGAGATCCGGTTGAGCTCCATCATCATCACGCGGATGATCTGGGCCCGTTCGGGTATCTGGTCGGTGATGCCCAGCAGCTTCTCGACACCCAGGCAGTACGCCGTCTCGTTGAAGATCGGCGCGAGGTAGTCCATGCGCGTGCAGAACGTGGTGCCCTGCGTCCAGGTGCGGAACTCCATGTTCTTCTCGATGCCGGTGTGCAGGTAGCCGATGCCGACCCGGCACTCCGTCACCGTCTCGCCATCCAGCGTCAGGATGAGCCGGAGCACGCCGTGCGTGGACGGGTGCTGCGGGCCCATGTTGACGACCAGGCGCTCGTCGCCGAGGTCCTCGGCGGCGGCGACCACCTGGTCCCAGTCCTGCCCGCCGACGTCGAAGACCCTGCCCTCGGCCGCCTCCTCGGCGGCGTACGCGTCGTACTCGGTGTACTTGGTCGAGGGGCTCATACGTAACTCCTCCGCTCGTCCGGCGGCGGAATCTCAGCGCCGCGGTACTCGACGGGAATCCCGCCGAGCGGGTAGTCCTTGCGCTGCGGGTGGCCGACCCAGTCGTCGGGCATCTCGATGCGGGTGAGCGCCGGGTGCCCGTCGAACACGATCCCGAAGAAGTCCCAGGTCTCGCGCTCGTGCCAGTCGTTGGTCGGGTAGACCGACACGATCGAGGGGATGTGCGGGTCGGCGTCGGGGCAGCTCACCTCCAGCCGGATGCGCCGGTTGTGGGTGATCGACAGCAGGTGGTAGACGGCGTGCAGCTCCTCGCCGGGCTCGTCCGGGTAGTGGACGCCCGACACGCCGCTGCACAGCTCGAACCGCAGGTGCGGCTCGTCGCGCAGCTTCCGGGCGACCTCGACCAGGTGCTCCCGCCGCACATGGAACGTGATCTCGCCCCGGTGCACGACGACCCGTTCGATCGCGTCGCCGAACTCCGGCAGGACGCGCTCCAGCTCGTCGGCGACCTCGTCGAAGACCCCGGACTCGGCGGCGCCCTCCGGCCCGCCGTAGGGGCGGGGCGAGGACGCCTTCGGGGGCTTGTGCACGACCAGCCCGCCGTACCCGGAGGTGTCGCCGGTCGTCCTGGCCCCGAACATGCCGCGCCGGGCGACCGGCAGCTCGCGCGGGTCCGCGTCACGCGGCGCGGGGACCCGGTCGGCGGCCTGCTCGGCCTGCTGCTCTGGATGCTGAGAGCTCATGGCTGTGTCTCCCGCTCGGCTCCGGCACGCCTCAGGGCGCGCGCTTCCCTCGTCGCAGGCTCCTCGGTCCAGCGCGCGCCGCGCGCCTGCGCCTCGCTCATCACACCGTCCCCTGGCCCAGCAGCGGAAGCTGGCGGCGCTTCGCCTCTTCCAGCTCGGCGATCTGCTTGGCCCGCTGCGGGCCGAGCTTGGTGTTCTGGATCTTGTCGTGCAGCTTGAGGATCGCGTCCAGCAGCATCTCCGGCCGCGGCGGGCAGCCGGGCAGATAGATGTCCACCGGGACGATGTGGTCGACGCCCTGCACGATCGCGTAGTTGTTGAACATGCCGCCCGAGGAGGCGCACACGCCCATCGCGATGACCCACTTGGGCTCGGTCATCTGGTCGTAGATCTGCCGCAGGACCGGGGCCATCTTCTGGCTCACCCGCCCGGCGACGATCATCAGGTCGGCCTGGCGGGGGGTGGCCGAGGCGCGCTCCATCCCCCACCGGGAGAAGTCGTGCCGGGGGTCGCCCGTCGCCATCATCTCGATCGCGCAGCAGGCCAGGCCGAACGTCGCGGGCCACACCGAGCTCTTGCGCGCCCAGCCCGCGACCTGCTCGACCGTGGTCAGCAGAAAGCCGCTGGGAAGTTTCTCCTCTAGACCCATCGCTGTGCCCCCCGCTCGGCTCCGGCGCGCCTCAAGGCGCGCGCTTCCCTCGTCGCAGGCTCCTCGGTCCAGCGCGCGCCGCGCGCCTGCGCCTCGCTCATCAATCCCACTCCAGACCACCGCGCCGCCAGATGTAGGCGTACGCCACCAGCACGGTGAGGATGAAAAGGACCATCTCCACCAAAGCGAAAATCCCCAGGCTGTCGAAGGCGACGGCCCAGGGATAGAGGAAGATGATCTCAATGTCGAAGACGATGAACAGCATCGCCGTCAGGTAGTACTTCACAGGGAAACGCCCGCCGCCCACCGGCTGCGGGGTCGGTTCGATCCCACACTCGTAGGCGTCCAGTCGCGCCCGGTTCCACCGCTTGGGTCCCGTCATGGAGGCCATGAGCACCGAGAGTGCGGCGAACGCGAACGCCAGCAGCCCCAGCACGATGATGGGGATATAGAGATCCATCGCCTCTACTGCCTCTCCTCGGTTCGTACGTCGCTGTACGGGGCGCGACCCCGAACGACCGGCGGCCGGGCGTTCGGGGGGCACGCCTCGGCGGCTCCGCATCCGTGACGGGCGTCACGGATGAGGGTCGCCACCTTAGCCAAGGTGATCAATAGCACTCCCCTCGGGGATCGGTTACGCGGCTGGCGCCACCTTTTGCATCGCGTTGATGATGCGGTCCATTGCGTCACCGCCCTTGGGGTCGGTGAGGTTCGCCAGCAGCTTCAGCGTGAACCGCATCAACGTCGGGTGCGGCAGGCCGTGGGCGGTCAGGAACTTCATGACCCGGGGGTCCCCGATGGCCTGCACGAAGACGCGCGCCAGCGTGAAGTAGCCGCCGTGCTCGTCCTTCAGGATGCGCGGGTACTCGTACAGAGTCCGCTCGCGCTGCGCCGGTGTGCGGCGCGCCAGCGCCTGCACGATGATGTCGGCGGCGAGGTGACCGGCCTCCAGGGCGTAGTCGATGCCCTCGCCGTTGAACGGGTTGATCATGCCGCCCGCGTCCCCGACCAGCAGCATGCCGCGGGTGTAGTGGGGCTGGCGGTTGAAGCCCATGGGGAGCGCCGCGCCGCGGGTCGGCCCGGTGGCGTGCTCCTCGTCGAACCGCCACTCCTCGGGCATGTTCGCGGTCCAGCCCTTGAGCATGGCGCGGTAGTCGACGTTCTGGAACGACTTGGAGGTGTTGAGCAGGCCGAGGCCGACGTTGCAGGTGCCGTCGGCGACGGGGAACACCCAGCCGTAGCCGGGCAGGAGGCGCTGCCCGTCCCACAGCTCCAGCCACGCCTCCATGTACTCGTCGGTGTGGCGGGGGCTCTCGTAGTAGCGGCGGACCGCGACGCCCATCGGCCGGTCCTCGCGCCGCCGCAGGCCGAGGGCCAGCGACAGGCGGGAGGAGTTCCCGTCGGCCGCGACGACCAGCGGCGCGTGGAACTCGACCTCCCCGCCCTCGTGGCGGGCGGTGACGCCGGTGACGCGGTCGGTGCGGTCGTCGATGATCGGGCCGGTGACGGTGCAGCCCTGGATCAGCTCGGCCCCGGCCTTGGCGGCGTGCAGGGCGAGCAGCTGGTCCAGGTCCATGCGGGTGCGCACGAGCCCGAAGTCGGGGAAGCTCGCCAGCTCCGGCCAGGGCAGCTCGATCTTCACGCCGCCGCCGTAGATCCGCAGTCCCTTGTTGCGGCTGAAGCCGGGGTCGTCGATGTCGACGCCCATGGAGATCAGCGCCCGGACCGCGCGGGGGGTGAGCCCGTCACCGCAGATCTTGTCGCGGGGGAACGTCGCCTTCTCCAGCAGCAGCACCTTGAGACCGGCGTGGGCCAGCCAGTAGGCGGTCGACGATCCGGCGGGGCCGGCCCCGACGACGATCACGTCTGCCTGTCGGGTGGAGTCGGTCACAGCGTTCCTCTTAGCTCGTTCGCTTGTGAAGTACTTCACAAGAATCCGTTGGGGAGTCTATTCCTTTGGAGCGGCCTGTGGGTACCTCTGGGCCGCCTCGGATTTGGACCGGTCCGAATAGGGCGTACCGCCCCGCCCGAACCAGGTCAGCCGGGATTGACCGCGTGGTGCATCGCGGCAACACCGAATGTCAGGTCGCGCCAGCGGACCTTCGTCCACCCGGCGTCCCGGACGAGCCCCGCCAGGGCCGCCTGGTCAGGCCAGGCGAGCGTGGACTCGGCGAGGTAGTGGTAGGAGTCGGGGTTGGAGCTGACCTTCGCCAGCAGCGGCAGCCCGAACTTCAGGTGGGCCTTGTGCCCGAGTGCCAGCAGCCTGTTCGGAGGGTGACTGACCTCACACACGAGCAGCCGCCCGCCGGGCTTGGCGACACGGCGCATCTCCCGCAGCGCGCCGACGGTGTCGGCGACGTTGCGGAGCCCGAAGGAGATGGTGACGGCGTCGAACGAGCCGTCGGCGAACGGCAGCCGCAACGCGTCGCCAGCCACGAAGCTCAGGCGGTCGACGCCCGCTTGCCGCCGCACCCCGACCCGGAGCATGCCGAGCGAGAAGTCGCAGGCCACGGTCTCGGCACCGGCCTCGGCGAACGGGACCGAGGAGGTCCCGGTCCCGGCGGCGAGGTCGAGCACGCGCTCCCCGGGCCTGGCCCCGACGGCCCGGACGACCTCATGCCGCCACCGCCGGTCCTGCCCGCCCGTCATCAGCGTGTTGAGCAGGTCGTAGCGCTCGGCGGTGCTGTCGAACATCGCGGCCACGTCCGACGGCTGCTTATCAAGAGAGGCACGGGTCATGCCCCCACCCTAAGAGGGCGAGGCCCCGGTGGGGCCGGTGGCGTGCCCCGTTCCGCCGCCGCACCGCGCGGCAGGCGGGCGCCACCGCCCCCGGCGTCCGTCGCCTCACCTCCGGTATCGAACGCAACTTACTTCTCAGTAGCCCATGGTCACCTTCACCGGAACCAGGTAGAACCTGTTTCAGAACACAGTGTGAGGAAGATCACATGATCAAAGAGACCGGGCGTGGGGGCGCTTCCAACGGACTGACACGACGCGGATTCATCACTGGAACAGGTTCCATCCTGGGAGCCGCCACCCTGGGGTTGCCCCGGGCCTCCGCCCGGACGCGGGCCGCCTCGATCGCGCACGGTGCGCACGTTCCCGTCCTGGTGATCGGCACCGGGTACGGCGGCGCGGTCGCCGCCCTCCGCCTGGCGCAGGCGGGCGTCCCCGTCCACCTGCTGGAGATGGGCATGGCCTGGGACACCCCGGGCCCCGACGGCAAGATCTTCTGCAACACCCGGTCGCCCGACCACCGCGCCTACTGGCTGCGCACCCGCACCAAGGCGCCGCTCAACTACTTCCTCGGCTCCCCCATCGACCGTGACGTCACCCGCCACACGGGCGTCCTCGACGCCGAGGAGTTCGGCGGCATCATCGTCTACCAGGGCCGGGGCGTCGGTGGCGGCTCCCTGGTCAACGGCGGCATGGCCGTCACGCCCCGCCGCGAGAACTTCGCCGACGTCCTGCCCTCGGTGAACGCCGACGAGATGTACGGCGTCTACTACCCGCGCGCCAACGCCGAGCTGGGCGTCGGCACCGTCGACCCGGCCTGGTTCGACGCCACGCCCTACTACCAGTACGCCCGCGTCGGCCGTAAGCACGCGCAGCGTTCGGGGTTCCGCTTCACCTTCGTGCCCGACGTGTACGACTGGGACTACATGAGGCGCGAGGAGGCGGGCACCGTTCCCAAGTCGGCGCTGGCCGCCGAGATCCTCTACGGCAACAACCACGGCAAGAGGTCGCTCCAGCAGACCTACCTGGCCCGCGCCCGGGCGACCGGCCGGGTCGCGATCTCCTCGCTGCACCGGGTCACGGCCGTCGTCCCCGACGGCGCCCGGTACGCGGTCACCGCCGAGCAGCTCGACACCGCGGGCAACGTCACCGCGACCAAGACCGTGACCGCCGACCGCGTCTTCTTCGCGGCGGGCAGCGTCGGCACCAGCAAGCTGCTGGTGAAACTGAGGGCGACCGGCGCGCTGCCCCGCCTGAACGACGAGGTCGGCCGGGACTGGGGCGACAACGGCAACGTCATGTGCGGCCGGGCCAACCACATGTGGGACGCCACCGGCGCCAAGCAGTCGGCCATCCCGTGCGCGGGCATCGACAACTGGGCGGCCGGGGGCGCGTTCGCCGAGGTCGCGCCGTTGCCGGTGGGGATCGAGACCTACGCCTCGTTCTACCTGTCGATCACCCGCAACCCGCACCGCGCCCGGTTCTCCTGGAACGCCGCCGCCGGGCGGGTCGAGCTGGACTGGCAGACCGCCTGGAAGCAGCCCTCGATCGACATGGCCAAGACGATCTTCGACAAGATCAACGCCACCGAGGGCACGATCTACCGGACCGACCTGTTCGGCGTCTACAAGATCTGGGGCGACCACCTCACGTACCACCCGCTCGGCGGCGCGGTGCTGAACCGGGCGACCGACAACCACGGGCGGCTGCACGGCCACCCCGGGCTCTACGTGATCGACGGGGCGCTGATCCCGGGCAACACGACCGTCAACCCGTTCGTCACCATCACGGCGCTGGCCGAGCGCAACATCGAGAAGATCATCGCCACCGACCTGCGCTGACCGGGACGGGCCCCTCCGTCAGGAGGGGTCCTCCTTGGCGCGGGCCTGCTGGAGCCTCCGCCTGCGCTCCTGGATGCCCGTCGTCACGGTGGAGGACATCGCGTCTCGCTGGCGCGACAGCAGCACGAAGCTGATGACACCGCTGATCAGGACCGACAACAGGAGCAGCAGGAAGCCGCGGGCGCCGACGAGGAACAGCACCCCGGCGGTCGCGGCGAAGACGCCGAACCGCGCGGCTGTGTAAAGGAGTACGGAGCGCATGACGGTTCGAGCCTATCCGACGGTCTCCACGAACAGCGCCGGGTCCACGTTTCCGCCCGACAGCACCGAGACATAGGTGCCCACCTGCGGCAACGCGTCCCGGCGGAAGAGCGCGGCGGCGGTCGCCACGGCCCCGCCGGGCTCGGCCACCAGCCGCGCCTCGCGGGCCAGGCGGCGCATCGCCTCCCGGATCTGGTCCTCCGAGACGGTGACGATGTCGTCCACGTGCGCGCGGATGTGCGCGAACGTCAGGTCGCCGACGCGCTGGACGCGCAGGGCGTCGGCCAGCGTGCGGCCGGCGTCCTCGGCGGACCAGGCGACCGGGCGGCCCGCGCGCAGCGAGTCGCGGGCGTCGGCCGCCAGCTCGGGTTCCACGCCGATGACCCGGGCGCCGGGGCGCTTCGCCTTGATCGCGGCGGCGACGCCCGCGATCAGGCCGCCGCCGCCGACCGGGACCAGGACCGCCCCGGCGCCGGGGGCGTCCTCGGCGATCTCCAGGCCCACCGTGCCCTGGCCCGCGATGACCCGCGGGTCGTCGAACGGCGGGACCAGCGTGAACCCGTGGGCCTCGGCGAGCTTGGCGGCGGTGGCCGTGCGGGCCTCCATGGTCGGCTCGACGTACACGATCTCGGCGCCCAGCCGGATGCAGGCGTCCACCTTCACGGCGGGGGCGGTGTGCGGCATGACGAGGACGACCGGAATTCCGAACGCGCGGGCCGTGTGGGCGACGGCCCGGGCGTGGTTGCCGCTGGAATGGGCGACCACTCCGCGTTCGCGCACCCGTTCGGGGAGAGCCGCGATCGCGTTGTGGGCGCCGCGCAGTTTGAACGCCCCGACCGGCTGCAACGACTCGGCCTTCACCAGAAGGCGCGCGTTCCCGTCGGAGTCGTCCGCCGGGAACGGCACCAGCGGGGTGCGCAGAACCGTTCCGGAGAGCCGTTCCGCGGCCCGTTCGATCTCCCCGAGGGACACCAGTTCGGTCATGTGAGCGAGATTATTCGCTTGCGCTGTGCGGTGGTTAACGGGCCGTCCGCGACGGGGTGGTGCGTATCAGCAACGGGTCAGCAGAGAGCGGCGTGACCGGTGTGCCCAATGCCACGCTCACTTCGCGTCATAATCCCTGGTCACGCTCTCACCCTCAGTGATGTTTTCCGAAAACAAGGGAGAAATCGGTCTTGACCCGCCACACTAGGAAACAGTCCACCCGCACCGAGAGCGGGACAAAGGGGGAGAGAAAACGTGGAGACGAGCGAGCGCCTGCTGACCCCCGGAGAGGTCGCCGCCCTGTTCCGGGTCGACCCGAAGACGGTCACCCGCTGGGCCGCGGCCGGCCGGATCAGCAGCATCCGCACTCCCGGAGGCCACCGCCGCTTCCGTGAATCCGAGGTGCACGCCCTGCTGCGCGGCGACGAACCGGTAGCCGAGCACGCCCGCTGACCGTGGCGCCGGGCCCCGGTCCCCGCGACCGGCCCTCCACCCGGCGCCGCGGTCAACCACCGGCCTCCCGATCCACGTCCGACCCTCCTCCGGCATGCCGGGCCCCCTGGAACGCCGCCGCCGGCGGTCAGCCCTCGCGCTCGGCCTTCCATTCCTCGAACGTGCGCAGCAGTTCCGCGTCGCCCGCGCGCCAGGAACGGCGTTTCTCCTCCAGCTCGGCCTCGGTGATCGACTGTTCCAGCAGCCGTTCGTAGTCCGGATCGTCCGGGCCGACCTCCACATACGCCTGCGCGATGATCCGGTCCCCGCCGTCCGGCGCGGAATCCCCCAGCACGCTGTGCGGCACCCGCAGGGTGCCGTCGGGAAGCCGGATCACATACATTGCCGATCACCCTTCGCTGTGTCTTCCGGGGAGCGCCCCGGGTCCCGCGAGGCGTCAGATTCCATAGCGCCGGTTGAAGAAGAGCATGACCTCCAGGGCCAAACGGATGTTCCCGGCGAGCATATCCACCAGAGCCGGTCGTTGCCGGGCGGAGATCGCGGCGAAAGCGTCGGCGAAGAACTCGCGGCGCCCGAGCGTTCCCGACTGCCGGTGGAAGTCGCTCGCCAGATAGGGCAGGCACTGCCGGTACAGCTCCTGGAACGCCGGGCTGTCGGAGGTCCACTCCCCCTCGCCCCCGTCGATGTCGTCGAGCGCGTGCCCGACCTCGTGCATCATCACGTCCGGGGTGGGCGAGGGCCGGTCCCCCACCACGATCTTCCCGTCGCCGTAGGCGCCCGCGCAGATGTCCCAGGTCGCCCGGCCCGACGGCAGCGGACGGTCGCGCAGGTGCCCCATGTGGTCCAGGTCGGGGACGCCGCCGGGCCCGACGTAGATGCCCGCCAGGCCGTCGGCGAGCTTGCGCTTGAGCCGGTCGGGCAGCGCCGCCAGGCTCTCCACCGCCCGGATCGTCTCGGGCGGCGGCGGGCCCTGCCGGACGTCCCACTGCCGGTGGATCACCTTCTCCAGCACGCCGCAATGGCGGCGGCCGTCGGGGACGTGCGGGACGCCGGGCGGGTGCGGTTCGGCGCGCGCCGGGGCGTCATCGCCGAGTTCGAAGTCATCCCAGGTCAGGCGGGGCGGGCGGGCGTCGCCGCCGGGGTCGGGGCGCCGCCGGGGGCCGTCCCGTCCGAGGTCGCGCACCGCGGGGCCGTCGGGGTCCAGGGCGAAGTCGTCGTCGCGGCCGGCCTTGCGGAACCGCCCGAACCGGTCCCGCGGCTGGTTGCTGCGCGGCCGGACCCGACGCGGTTCGGGGACCCGTTCGACGGGTGAACCGGTGGGCGAGGTGAACGCCGTGTCCTCACCGACCGCACCGCCCCGCCGGGGTTTGCGGTGGATGCCCTTGAAGCGCATCAGGCTCCTCTGTCAGCGACCCCCGCTCCTCCGCAGGGCCCTCGGGGCAGAGTAAGCCGAGATCCGACACGGCGTCATCCCCGCCGGTCACACGCACTACCCTCGGGGCATGGCGTATGCGCTGCTCGCCCTGATCCTCGTCGGAGTATGGCTGTTCTGCCTGTTCGACGTGCTCACGACCGACGAGGCGGACATCCGCCTGCTGCCGAAGTTCGGCTGGTTCCTGGCGGTGCTGCTGTTCAGCCTGCCGGCGGCGGTGCTGTGGCTGGTGCTCGGCCGCCCCCGCCGCCCGGTGCCCGCGACGCAGGAGGGGCCGCCGCCCGGGGCCCCGAAGGGCCCGGACGACGACCCCGACTTCCTGCGCGACCTGGACCGCCGGATCCACGGCGAGGACTAGCGGCCCGGAGGGTCAGACGTTCGCCACGGTCTCCACGACCGCCGTCGGCGCGGGGGCCGCGTACGTGTGCAGGCCCTGGAACATGTAGTTCACGCCGAAGAAGTTGAACAGCAGGCACGCGAACGCGACCAGCGACAGCACCGCGGCCCGGCGGCCCCGCCACCCGGCCGTGGCGCGGGCGTGCAGGTACGCGGCGTAGGCGATCCAGGTGATGAACGACCAGATCTCCTTGGGGTCCCAGCCCCAGTAGCGGCCCCACGCCTCGTCGGCCCAGATCGCGCCCATGATGATCGCGGCGGTCCAGATCGGGAACGCGAACATCGTCACCCGCAGCGCCAGCCGGTCCAGGTTCCCGGCGGACGGCAGGTGCGCCCAGAAGCCGTCGCCCACCGCGCCGCGCGCCTCGCGGGGGGCCTTGAGCAGGTACAGGATCGTCGCCACGCCCGCCACGGTGAACGCGCCGGTCGCGATGATCGCGGCGGAGACGTGGATGGCGATCCAGTAGGAGTTCAGCGCCGGGCGGACCGGGCCGACCTCCTGGTAGAGCCAGATGTTGGCGCCGCCGAGCGCCATCACCACCGCGACCATGACGAACGCGCCGAGGAACCGGGCCTGGAAGCGCCACAGGCACACCAGGTAGGCGGTGACGGCGGCGAACGCGATGGCGGTGAGGAACTCGTACATGTTCGCCCACGGCCAGTGGCTCGCCGCCAGCCCGCGCGTGATCAGGACGCCGAGGTGGGCGGCCCAGCCGAGGACGTTCAGCAGGACCGCGAAGCGGCCCCAGTCCCGGCCCCCGGCCTGCTCGACGGCGGCGGCCGGGGCGGGGGCGCTCTCGTCCCCGCCGCCCTCGCCCCCGCCGACGGTGGCCAGGACCTTCTTCTCGGCCACCGCGTCGGCGGTCCGGCGCCTGCCGCCGAAGCCGAGGTCGGCCGCGTACGCCACCATCGCGATGATGTACAGCACGACGGTGGTCAACATGAGCTTGTCGCTCAGGTTCGCGAGGTCGGTGCTACTCAACCCTCGTCACTCCTTGGATTCGGTGTCCGGCGCGGTTTCCCCGGCACCGGATCCGTCCGGCCCGCGCTCCTCGCCGCCCCGCAGGGCGGCCACTATCTCGTCGAACTCCGGCGTCGGGTGCCCGAGGGTGAGGCCGCCGACCTCCACCACGGTACGCCCGTCGTCCCCGGCGGCCGCCCGCACCCACACCCGGCGGCGGCGCACCATGAACGAGGCGACCACGCCCACCACCGCCAGGATCGCCGCGATCAGCGCGGGCATCCGGCCGGGGTCGTGGTTGACCGACAGGGTCGTCCACTCCCGGACCCCGTCGAAGGTGATGCTGCCCGCGCCCTCGGGCAGCTTGAAGGTCTGGCCGGGCCTGAGCAGCTGGCGGCCGTCCTTGACCATCTTCAGGCTCTTGCCGAGGCCCTCCAGCTTGTAGACCGACTGCGGGGTGCCCGAGTCCAGGCCGACGTCGCCCTTGAACGAGGCGATCGACACCACCGGCCGGAGCGGGGCGGGCCACCCGGACTCGATCTGGTCGCCCTTCTTGGCGGGCACGGCGGTCGGCCACAGGACCGCGTAGAACGCCAGCTGCTCGGGCTCGGCGTCCGGGGCCTTGATCACGCCCTCGGAGGTGTAGTTGACCTGCTCCATCGGCAGGAACGGCACGGCGTCCTGGAACGCGATGTTCCCCTTGGCGTCGCGGACCGTGAAGACCGGCGCGTAGCCGTGGTTGAGCAGGTAGACCTTCGCGCCGCCGACGGAGAGCGGGTGGTTGACCTTCAGGTGGTAGGTCTTCTCCGGCCCGTCCGGGGTCTCCCGGAACCGCATCCGGGCGTCGTAGTCGGTGGCCTGCCCCTTGTTGGGGCCCTCCCTGGTCTCGTAGGTCGCCTTGAAGTCGTCCAGGGCCAGCGAGAACGGCGCGAGCCCGTCGGTGTCGAACCAGCGTCCCGGCTTGAACTGGTCGTAGTGGCTGAGCGAGTTCGCGAACGTCTTGCCCTCGGTGACCAGGATGTCGCCCCGGTAGCCGAACAGGTTGCCGACGCCGAGCGCGAACAGCAGCGCCAGCAGCGCCAGGTGGAAGAGCAGGTTGCCGGTCTCGCCGAGGTAGCCCTTCTCGGCGGCGACCGACCCGTCGCCGGCGTCGACGCGGAACCGCCGCTCGCGCAGCAGCGCGCGGGCCTCCGCCAGGACCTCCTCGGGGGAGGCGTCGGTCTCGTGGCGGGCGTGCTGCGGGAGCCGCCCGAGGTTGCGGGGGGCCGCCGGGGGCCGCGCCCGCATGGCCCGGTAGTGCTTGACCGCGCGCGGCAGCACGCAGCCCGCCAGCGACACGAACAGCAGGATGTAGATCGCCGCGAACCACGGGGCGGCGAACACGTCGAACAGCGAGAGCTTGTCCAGCCACGGGGCCAGCGTCTTGTGCTTCTCGAAGTACTCGGCGACCTTCTCGGGGGCCTGGCCGCGCTGGGGCAGGATCGACCCCGGCACCGAGCCCAGCGCCACCAGGAACAGCAGGATCAGCGCGGTCCGCATCGTGGTGAGCTGCCGCCAGCCCCACCGCAGCCAGCCGACCAGGCCGATCCCCTTGGGCCGGGGCGTCTCCGCGGCGGCCTGCCGTCCGGCGGGCGCGGCGGTGGCGGCCTCGTCGCCGGTCTCCTCCGCGGCCGTCCGTGCGGCCGTCTCCACGTTCTCGGGCGTCTTCGCCATGCTCAAATCACCGTCTCGAAGCCGCTGATCCACGACCTCATCTGGAGCGAAAGCTCGTTCCACAGTCCGGTCACCAGCAGGAGGCCCAGCAGCACGAGCATCCCGCCGCCGATCCGCGTCACGAGCAGGTAGTGGCGCCGGACCACGCCGAACGCCCCCAGCATCCGCCGGTAGGCCACCGCCGCCAGCAGGAACGGCACGCCCAGCCCCAGACAGTACGCCAGCGACAGCAGCATCCCGCGCCCGGCGCTGGCCTCGGTCAGCGACAGCCCCTGCACCGCGGCCAGCGTGGGGCCGATGCACGGCGTCCAGCCGAGCGCGAACAGCATGCCCAGCAGCGGCGCGCCCGCCATCCCGGCGGCGGGCGTCCGGCCCGACTTCACGGTCCGCTGGAGTCCCGGGACCAGCCCCATGAACACCAGCCCGAACACGATGGTCAGCACGCCCATCACGCGCGTGATGGGGTCCTGGTACTCCACCAGCAGCCGGCCGAGCCCGCCGAAGACCGCCCCGTAGGAGACGAACACCAGCGTGAACCCGGCCACGAACAGCGCGACCCCGGCCAGCAGGCGTCCCCGGCGTTCCTCGGCCAGGTCCGCGCCGCTCATCCCGGTCACGTACGACAGGTAGCCCGGCACCAGCGGGAGCACGCACGGCGAGGCGAACGACACCAGCCCGGCCAGCGCCGCCAGCGGAGCCGCCGCCAGCAACGACCCGCCGGTGACGGTCTCCTGCACCCCCGCCGCGAGAACCACTACTTCTCCGCCAGGACCTTCGCGACGAGCGGGTTCAGCTTGGAGTAGGTGGTCGCGCCGAGGATGCGCACGGCGATACGGCCCTGCTTGTCCAGGACGAGGGTGCTGGGGATGGCGTTCGGGGGCACCTCCCGGAAGCCCAGCCCGATCCTGCCGTCGGCGTCGTGGAAGCTGGGGTAGGTGACCTTGAACTTGCGCTCGAAGGCCTTGGCGTTCTCGGCGGAGTCCTTGAAGTTGACCCCGAGGAACTCCACGCCCTTGCCCTTGTTCTCGGTGTAGACCTGCTCCAGCGAGGGGGCCTCGCCGCGGCACGGCGCGCACCAGGACGCCCAGAAGTTGACGACGACGACCTTGCCCCTGAGGTCGGCGAGGCTCACCTGCCTGCCGTCCAGGGTCGCGCCGGACGCCACCGGGGCGGGCTTGCGCTCGGCGGCGGCGATCTGGGTGGTGCTCCCGTCCCCGGCGACGAAGCGGGTGCCGCCGGCGGCGGCGTCGCCGGACGCGCCGTTCCCGGCGCAGCCCGACAGCACGCCGACCAGCGCGGCGACCCCGACGGAAGCCCGTGCGAAGGAGATGCGGGGGTTCAACGGACCCTCCTACTACAAGACGTAGTACTCAATGTAGTGGCCGGGTCAGGCGCCCGCGACACCGGTCCCCTTGCCCATCCCCCCGCAGGGGTCGGCATAGGCGACCTCGACCAGCCGGTTGTCCTCGAACGTCAGGGTGGTGATGCTGGCCAGCCCGCACTCGCGGCGGCCCGGGTGGTGCCACAGCCGCTTCTTCTCGGCGAAGCACCGCAGCGTCCAGATCGGCAGCTGGTGGCTGACGCACACCGCCTCGTGCCCGCGCGCGGCCTCGCGCGCCCGGATCACGGCCGACTTCATCCGCTCCGCGATCTCCCGGTAGGGCTCGCCCCACGACGGCCGGAACGGGTTGTACAGGTGCCGCCAGTGCTCGGGGCGGCGCAGCGACCCCGCCCCCACCCCGAAGGTGAGGCCCTCGAAGTGGTTGCCGGCCTCGATCAGACGGTCGTCCACCGTCACCGGCAGCTCGAACGCGGCGGCCAGCGGCGCGGCCGTCTCCAGCGCCCGCTGCATCGGCGAGGAGAACAGCGCGGTCACGTCCCGTTCGGCGAACCACTCGGCGGCGGCCTTGGCCATCCGCACCCCGTCCTCACTGAGGCGGTAACCGGGCAGCCGTCCGTAGAGAACGCCCTGGGGATTGTGCACCTCACCGTGCCGCAGCAGGTGAACGATCGTCGTGTCACTCATGGCGTCGCCAGGGTACCCGCGCCCACCTGTGCACCGATCCCCGCCTTCGGGCGTCCTGACCTTGTTCGATCACTCGCCTCCGGCGGATCGGACATTCCCCGTCCCCTCCCGGAAAGCCCCCATGCACAAGATCATCTCTCGCGCCGCCCTCGGCACCGCCGCCGCAGCCCTCGCCGCGACGCTCCTCCCGGCCTCCCCCGCCCTCGCGGCGGACCCGAAGTGGCGGCTGTTCCAGGTGAACACCGCCAAGGTCGTCGGCTCCGACGTCAACCAGATCAACGACGTCGCCGCGGTGAACACCAAGGACGTCTGGGCCGTCGGCGACGTCGAGCGCGGCAACCTCGACCACTCGGTCGCCCAGCGCTGGAACGGCCGCAAGTGGGTCGCCACCACGCTGCCCAAGGAGTTCCGCAGGTCGAGCAGCTCCAAGTGGAACAACCAACTGCACGTGGTGACCGCCTCCAGCGCCAAGAACGCCTGGGCGTTCGGCACCAGCAGGGCGGGCGGCAGCGCCCGTCACCTGTACGCCCTGCGCTGGGACGGCAAGGCGTGGAAGTCCCAGAAGCGCTGGAAGACCGACGACTGGTTCACCGACGCGGTCACCTTCGGTCCCAAGGACGTGTGGGCGTTCGGCGAGAACCTGGATTCCGCCTGGCACTACAACGGCAGGAGCTGGACGCGGACGAAGCTCCCCGGCTTCTCCATCGAGAAGGTCAGCGCCCTGTCGCCCACCGACATCTGGGCCGTGGTGAACAGCGGCTCCAGCAAGGGCGTCGCCCGCTATGACGGCAAGACCTGGCGGCGGGTGCCGCTGCCGCAGATCGCCGACGACATGTTCAGCGGCCCCGAGTACATGACGGTCCACGCCCGGTCCGCCAAGGAGGTCTGGCTGGGCGGCGGGCGGAACGTCCGCGTGAACGGCGAGATGGTGCAGTACCCGATCGCGCTGCGCTGGGACGGCAAGACCTGGCAGCGCTTCGACGGTCCGCGCAACGGCTATTGGAACGCCGGACTGAACTCGCTGCTGCCCGACGGCAAGGGCGGCTTCTGGGCCGTGCGCAACGAGCAGGACGTCGTGCGCTTCAGCGGCGGCAAGTGGACCGCCACGGCCCTGCCCAAGGTCAAGGGCAAGCGGACCGTCGCGCGCGACCTGTTCACGATCCCCGGCAGCACCTCGCTGTGGGCCACCGGCCTGCTGAAGTGGGGCGGCTACCCGGCCACCAACGGTGTGATCCTCAAGTACTCCCGCTGATCAGGGCGTCCCGTTGGCGCGGGTCCAGTCGTGGCGTTCCAGGAAGTCGCGCTCGTCGGTGGCGTACTCCCGAAACGCCCGCTGGATCTCGGCCAGGTCCGCCACGCGGGTGCGGTAGATCACGCCCTCGCCGCTGTCCTTGTACTCCAGCTCGTAGCCGCCCTCCTCGGGCGACACCTGCACGAAGTGGCGGCCGAACACCACCAGCGCGACGAACGGGTTGCCGGGGCCGAGCCGGGCCAGCGCGTCGTGGACCAGCGGCAGGTCCGGGTCGACGACGATCATCCCGTCGCCGGTGTGCAGCTGCATGCCCTGATAGGCGCTGCGCGGGCCGAGGTTGTGCACGAGTTCGCGGTCGGGGTCGTAGGTGACCAGCCCGTGCGCGCGGGCCAGCGCGTACACCTCGGTGGAGATCTCGTCGACCTGCTCGGGCGTCATGCGCACCCGCGCGTACCGCGTCCCCGCCGACTCGACCCGCACCTCGGGCCGCAGCGCCCCGAACTCCCTGACGAACTCGCCCACCGCCGGATGCGGTTCGAGCGCGTCGGGCTCGCGCGCGGCGGCCTCCTCCCGGGTGACCGCACCGGGTTCATGCCAGACCAGCAGCTCGAACGTCATGTCCCCATGATCCCCGATCAGTAGCGGGTGGCGGACACGTGGGCGGCGACGCGCTGCACGATCCGGTCCCGGTCGGCCTTCGCCATCGGCTTCCCGGCCACCGACTGGAGGAACCAGTGGGTGAGCGCGGCGGTGCAGACGGCCTCCCTGGCCTTCGGCATCGCACAGTTGATCACGTTGGGCATGCCGTCGGAGCCCATCAGCGCCATCGTCACCGCCACGTAGGGCGAGCGCAGCTCGGGGGACGCGGCGCCGCCGAACCGGCCCGCGAGCACCGCCCGCAGCCCCGGGACGCCGGTGGGCACCCGCCGCCGCCCGGTCAGGTCCGACGTGCAGCCCGGGACCTTGGCGGCCTCCGGCGACTCGGGGAAGTAGGTGCAGGCCATCGAGGCGATGTTGCCGACGGAGAACTGCAACGGCCGGCTCACGCTCCCGGTGCGCGCGTCCCCGACCTCCACCGCGCCGCCGGTGACGCCCGTCGACTTCGAGCACCCCCGCTCCGCCGGGCCGATCAGGTACCGGCCGTCCACCCGGTACACGGCCGCGCCCTCCGGCAGCCGCACCTGCTCGGGCAGCCGGACCGGCGCGGGCCGGTCCTTCGGCGTCAGGTCCCGGCCCATCACGTCCGTGACCGTGCAGTTCTGGACGGAGACGAGCGCCGCCGCCGGCGTCGTCCGGACCGGCCGGGGCGGCGCGGTCTCGGCCGTCACCTGCCGGACGGCGACGGCCCCGCCCGCGACGAGCACCGCCGTGCCCGCGCCGACCGCGACCTTGCCGGTCACCGTCGCCAGGAACCCCTTGCCCGCGACCGCCGCCTGCCCGCCCGCCGCGGTCCCGGCGGCCCCGGCGGTGGCGCCGGTCCCGGCGGGGGCGAGGGTCCAGGCCGCCAGCGGGAACAGCGCCGCCAGCCCGGCGGCCGACACCGCCAGGGCCCGCACGCCCCGCTCCTCCCAGCCGGGGCCGTAGGTACCGGCGGCGACGCGTTCGAGCTCGGCGACGAAGTCGGCCGCGCTCGCCGGGCGCTCGCCGGGGTCCTTGGCCATGCCGTGCGCGACCAGCGGCCGGAGCGCCTCGGGAACGTCCTCGACCGGCGCCGGCCGGGCCAGGTGGGCGGCGCGGAGCTGGTCGCGCGTTCCGGCGTAGGGGCGGTGTCCCGTGACGCACTCCACGAACACGCAGGTCGCGGCGTACACGTCGGTCGCCGGGGTCGCCGTGTGCCGGGTCCACTGCTCCGGGGCCATGTAGTACGGCGTCCCGGCCCCGCCCGCCTCCCGGCCCGCCGGGGCCGCGATGCCGAAGTCGACCAGCTTGCTGCGCCCGTCGGCCGGGACGACCACGTTGGCGGGCTTGTAGTCCCGGTGGACGACCCCGAGCGCGTGCGCGGCGGCCAGGCCCAGCAGCGATCCCTTGAGGACGCTCAGCGCCGCCTCCGGGGCGAGGCTCCCCTGCCGCTCCAGCACGGTCTTCAGCGAGACGCCGTCCACCGCCTCCATGATGATCGCCGCGCCCTGCCCGCTCTCGACGAGCCGGTACAGCCGCGCCACGTGCGGGCTGTCGGCGCGGGCGAGCATCCGCGCCTCGTGCTTCAGGCGCTCCCGCGCCTCCGCGTCCGCGCCCGCCGCCACGTACTTGATCGCCACCGGGGCGCCCGACCCGTCATGCCGGGCCAGCACCACCCGTCCCTGCGCCCCCTCGCCGAGGGTCCGCACCTCGGTGTATCCGGCGACCCGCCACCGCGTCACGACCGTCCTCCTCCACCACGACGGAACGAACCTAACGAACACCGTCCGGATTGAGGTGATCGCGGACCGAGCCCCGGCGGGGCCGGGTGCGTACCACCGTGGGGAGGTCCCAGTGGAAGCAGGATTTCGGTTTGATGACCGGTACCGGCTGGAGCGGCGGATCGGGTCCACGCGGGTGTGGTGCGGACGGGACGAGCTGCTGGACCGGCGGGTCGTGGTCCGGTTCGTCGGCGACGAGCGGCCGTCGCCGGCGCTGCGGCGGCACGTCCAGGTGCGGGCGCGGTCCGTCGCCCGCCTCTCGCACCCGGGGGTGACGCGGATCTACGACTACGGCGAGGTGATGCTCCCCGGCGGCGGCGTCCGGCCCTACGTCGTCTCCGAGATGGTCGCCGGGGAGTCGCTGGAGGAGCGGCTCGGCCGCGCGGGGCTCGGCGCGGCCGAGGCCGTCATGGTGTGCGAGAGGGTCGCCGAGGCGCTGGCCGCCGCGCACGCCGAGGGCATCGCGCACGGCGGGCTGACGGCGGACGACGTCCGGCTGGCCGACGGGGGCGTGAAGCTGCTCGGGTTCGAACGCGAGGTGGCGGGGGCCTCGGTGGCCGAGGACCTGGCGGCCCTGCGGACGATCATGGGCCGCTGCTCGGCCGGGGGCGCGGAGGTCCTGGACGGGCTGCGCGAGCGGTGCCGGTCGAACGCGGTGTCCAGCGCGGAGGTCGCCGACGCGCTGGCGGAGGCGCGCGAGCGCGCCGAGCGGGCCGAGCAGGCCGAGCGCGCCGAACGCGCGGCGTGGGCGGAACGGGACGTCCCGGCGCCCGCGCCGGTGCCGCCGCGGCGGCGGTCCAGCCGGCGGTCGCGGCTGGTCACGCTCGTGGCGGCCGCGGCGCTGGTCGCGGTCGCGGCGGTGCCGCTGGCGACGGTCACCGAGACGCTGCGCGTGTCGGCCCCGATGGACGGCGCGGCGGTGCCGCCCGAGGTCTATCGGCGGGCCTCCCCGACTCCGTCCGAGACCCCCGCGGCGACGGAGACTCCGACGGAGACGCCCACGGAGACGCCCTCGGGGACGCCCACGGAGGACCCCACGCCGGAGGAGCCGGAGGAGAGCGCGGACGCCCCGCGCGACGACGTCACCGCCGAGGCCCTGGAACGGACGCTGCGCTCCATCAACATCGGCCTGGAGCGCGGCGAGATCCGGCCCCATGTCGGCAACCTGCTGGCCACCCGCGCCGGCCTGCTGCTCAACCAGGTCTCCGCCGGACAGGACCAGGACGTCGGGCGGCAGGTCGCGGTCCTGCGGGCGATCATCGCGCAGCGGACGCCGCACGACATCACGCCCGAACGCGCGCTCCGGCTGTCCGAGCCCCTGAGGGAGATCTCCACGGTTCGGCTCACCCACGCGCGGACCCCCGGCTGACCTGCCGCTGGGCTGCGGCGGCACCGGCGCGAAAAACTTTCCGGAAAAAGTCCGGCCGCGATGTCGATCAGGGCGCGGGGCGTTCGACGCAGGGGTGACGGCGGCCCGAGGGCGGGCCGCCCCGACCGAAGGAGAGCCCCATGGCCAAGTTCGCCACCGTCGCCGAGTACGTCGCCTCCCTGCCCGCCGGGCAGCAGGAGATCGCCGGGCGACTGCTGCCGGTCGTCGAGGAGGCGTTCGGCGCGGGCGCGATGTTCCACGGGCACCCGGTGTGGAAGGTCGGCGGTAACCCGGTCGTGCTGGTGAAGGCGTACGGCCGGTACGTGACGTTCGGGTTCTGGAAGGGGCAGCGGATCGAGGACGCGTCCGGGCGGCTGGAGGCGGGCGCGCGCGAGATGGCGTCGGTGAAGCTGCACTCGCCCGCCGACGTGGACGCCGAGCTGTTCCGGGGCTGGCTGGAGCGGGCCGCGGCCCTCGAAGGCTGAACGCGACCGCCCGCCGGTCCACGGGCTGGCCCACCACGGGCCGGTCCACCACGGGCCGGTCCACCACGGGCGGGTCTACAGGGCGGCGGCCACCGCGCGCAGCGCCGCCAGCGCCGCCCGGATCGCCGGGCGGCGGGCGGCCTCGGCGCGCCAGATCGCGTAGACGCGGCGGGTCAGCGCCGGTTCGAGGGGGACGATCGCCACGTCCGGCGGAACGTCGCACCGCCCCAGCCGGGGCAGGATCGCGTTGCCGAGACCGGCGGAGACCAGCGCGAGCTGGGTCGGGATCTCGTAGGCCATGTGGTCGATGCGCGGCTCGGCGTCGATCCCGCGCAGGGTGTGGCGCAGCCAGTTGCAGCAGATCGTGTCGGCCGCGGAGCTGATCCACGGGTCGCCCGCCAGCTCCTTGAGCTCGATCCTCTCGCGGTCGGCCAGGCAGTGGCCGGGCGGCAGCGCGACGTCGGCGACGTCGTCGAGGATGGAGCCCTTCTGCAGCCCCTCGGCGAGGGGGAGGAGCTCGTTGTCCCAGTCCTGCACGACGGCCATGTCCAGGTCGCCGCGCGCGACCAGGGGCATGCTCTGCAGCGGGTCCACCTCGTGCGTCAGCACCCGCAGGCCGGGATGGTCGGTGGCGAGCGAGGTCAGCGCGGCGGGCAGCAGCCCCCGGGCGGCGGTGGGGAACGCGGCCAGGGTGAGCTGCCCGACGACCGCGCCCCGGTGGGCCTCCAGGTCGGCCTGGGCCTGCTCGACCAGGGAGAGGATGCGGTCGGCGTGCTCGACGAGGAGCTGGGCGGCGTCGGTGAGGCGCACCCCGCGGCCGTTGCGCTCCAGGAGCTTCTGACCGGTCTCCCGCTCCAGCTTGGCGAGCTGCTGGGAGACGGCGGAGGTGGTGACGTGCAGGACGTCGGCGGCGGCGGAGACCGAGCCGTAGGTGGCCACCGAGTGCAGGGCGCGCAGCCGTTCCAGGTCGAGCATGAAGCGATACTAAAGCGAATTGTCAAGGAGATCTAGCTTGTCCTAAACCGTGGGGCTCGCGACGATCGGAGTCATGCATCCCCGACACGTCCTGCTGGCGGCCTGCGTCGCCGCGCTGTGGGGCTTCAACTTCGTCCCGATCAAGGTGGGCCTGGCGGACTTCCCGCCGCTGCTGTTCGCCGCCCTGCGGTTCACCGCCGCGGCACTGCCCGCCGTGTTCTTCGTGCGGCGGCCCCCGGTGGCGGCGCGCTGGCTGTGGCTGGTCGGGCTCCCCCTCGGCGTCGGCCAGTTCGGACTGCTGTTCCTGGGGATGCGCCTCGGGATGCCCGCCGGCCTGTCGTCGGTGGTGGTCCAGACGTCGGCGCTGTTCACCGCCCTGTTCGCGGCCGTGCTGCTGCGCGAGCGGCTCACCGGCCCGCTGCTCGCCGGGATGGCCGTGGCGTTCACCGGCGTCGGCATGCTGGGCGCCGCGCAGGCGGGCGGACGGGGCGGCACCGCCCTGGCGTTCGCGCTGTGCGTCGCCTCCGCCGTCATGTGGGGCCTGGCCAACATCGCCATGCGGCGCATGAGCCAGACCGCCACCGAACCCGTCGACAGCTTCGGGTTCATGGTCTGGATGTCGCTGGTCCCGCCGGTCCCGCTGTTCGCCCTGTCGCTGGTCTTCGAGGGGCCCGGGGCGATCGCGGACACGCGCGTCACCTGGGGCGGGCTCGCGTCGCTGGCCTACATCGCCTACGTGTCCACGCTGGTCGGGTTCGGGGTGTGGGGCTGGCTGATGAAGCGCTACGCGGCCGGGACCGTCGCCATGTACTCGCTGCTGGTGCCGCCGTTCGGGCTGCTGTCGGCGGTGCTGGTGCTGGGCGAGCGCGTCGACGCGTTCCGGATGCTGGCCGCCGCGCTGATCGTCAGCGGCGTCGCGATCGCCAGCGTCCGCCTCCGCCGGGTCCCCGCGCCCGCGCCCGCCGCCGTTCCCGAGCCCGCCCCCACGAGGTGACCCCCATGCACGGCATCCACGTCGCCCTGGTGACGCCCTTCACGTCCGGTGGCGGGATCGACGCCAAGTCCCTCGACCGCCTCGCCCGGCACTGCCTGGACCACGGCGCGTCCGGCCTGGTCGCGCTCGGCACCACCGGCGAGGGCCCGCTGCTCACCGACGCCGAGCGCCGCACGGTGCTGGACGTCTGCCGCGCCGTCGCGATCGAGTACGGCGTCCCGCTCACGGTCGGCGCGGGCACGATGGGCACCGCCGACACGATCGCCCAGGCCCGCGAACGCGCCCTGTACGCCGACGCGCTACTCACCGTGGTCCCCTACTACCTGCGGCCCTCCGACGACGCGGTGGTGGACCACTTCGCGGCGGTCGGCGCGGCGGTCGACGTCCCGCTGCTGGTCTACGACGTCCCGTACCGGACCGGGAAGCACCTGCCGGCCGAGACGCTGCTGCGGCTGCTGGACCTGGACGCGGTCACCGGCGTCAAGCACTGCCCCGGCGGGATCGGCCGCGACACGCTGGCACTGCTGGCCTCCGGAACGTCCAAGGCCGTCCTGTGCGGCGACGACCCGTACGTGTACCCGATGCTGCGGCTGGGAGCGGCGGGCGCGATCGCCGCGTCGGCGTGCCTGGCCCCGGCGGCGTTCGCCGCGCTCGACACCACCTGCGGCCCGTCGCTCCACCACACGCTGGTGCCGCTGACGGAGGCGCTGTTCGCCGAGCCCTCCCCGGCCGTGCTGAAGGCGTGCCTGGCGGCCCGGGGCCTGATCGACGACCCCGGCGTGCGCGCGCCGATGGCCCCGCCCCGCCAGGAGAACGTCCGGCGGGCGCTGGGCGCGCTGCGGGCGCTGGACGAGCGCTGAGACGGCCCCGGCTCCACGGGGCGGCGCGGGCCGCCCCAGCGGCCGTCTCAGCGCCTTCCCGGCGCCGTCTCAGCGCTGGGCCTCGGCGGCGGCGCGGGCCGCGTGCGGGAGGACGTCGAGGATGCGGTTGATCGCCGTGTCGTCGTGCGCCGCCGACAGGAACCACACCTCGTAGGCCGACGGCGGCAGGTACACGCCCCGCTCCAGCGCCGCGTGGAAGAACGCCGCGTACGCCTTGACGTCCTGCTTCTGCGCCGCGGTGAAGTCGCGGACCTCCTCGCCCGTGAAGAACACCGAGAACAGGTTCCCGGCGACCTGGAGGCGGTGCGCGACGCCCTCCTTCAGCAGCGCCTCCGACGCCGCGCGCGACACGACCGCGGCGGCGTTGTCGATGGCGGCGTACACGTCGTCGGTGGCGTTGCGCAGGGTCGCCAGGCCCGCCGCCGTCGCCAGGGGGTTCCCCGACAGGGTGCCCGCCTGGTACACCGGCCCGGCCGGGGCGAGGTGCCCCATGACGTCGGCGCGCCCGCCGAACGCCGCCGCCGGCAGCCCGCCGCCCATCACCTTCCCGAACGTCATCAGGTCGCCCGCCACGCCCTCGGCGCCGTACCAGCCCGACCGCGTGGCGCGGAACCCCGTCAGCACCTCGTCGACGACCAGCAGCGCGCCGTTCTGCCCGCACAGGCGCTTGAGCAGGGCGTTGAAGTCCGGCAGCGGCGGGACCACGCCCATGTTGCACGGCACCGCCTCGGTGATCACACAGGCGATCTCGTGGCCGTGCTCGGCGAACGCCTGCTCGACGGCCGCCACGTCGTTGTAGGGCAGCACGATCGTGTCGGCGGTGGTCGCGCCGGTCACGCCCGGGGTGTCGGGCAGCGCCAGCGTCGCCACGCCGGACCCGGCGGCGGCCAGCAGCGCGTCCACGTGCCCGTGGTAGCAGCCCGCGAACTTCACGACCCGGCTGCGGCCGGTGAAGCCGCGCGCCAGCCGGATCGCCGACATGGTCGCCTCGGTGCCCGAGTTGACCAGCCGCACCTGCTCGACCGGCGTGCGGTCGACGATCTCCTCGGCCAGCTCCACCTCGCCGGGGGTGGGCGCGCCGTAGGAGGTGCCGCGCGCGGCGGCCTGCTGGACCGCCTCCACCACGGCCGGGTGCGCGTGCCCGAGGATCATCGGGCCCCACGAGCAGACCAGGTCGACGTACTCGTTCCCGTCGGCGTCGGTGAGGTACGGGCCACGGGCCGAGGTGAGGAAACGCGGGGTCCCGCCCACCGCCAGGAAGGCCCGGACCGGCGAGTTCACCCCACCCGGAACCACCCGATTCGCCCGATCGAACAACTGCTGGGAGACTTCGTAGTCGGTCACCGCACCAGTCTGTCAGTTGCAGTTCGGTGACTGCCCTTGACCTCGCCTGCTACGAGCCGATATTCCACCAAAGTGGTGTGTGCGACCCATCGGTGACCGGGCTCTCGGATGGGCGTGGATCGCTGGCAGCGCAACGAGCGGGACAATAGACGGCGCAGCGGACATCACAACAGCAGAACTCAGCGGGCAGCGGGCGTCACGGCAGTGGCAGGAGCACACGACCGGGTGTGCGACGCCCCCGGCACCGGCCGTATCGGGAGGGATGGCACGCAGGTGGTCAACGGCTGGACGGTCCCGGGCTTCACGCACTCCCAGGAGCTCGGCGGCGGCACCGCGGGCCGGGTGGTGCTGGCCGTGGACGACGTCACCCAGACCCAGGTCGCGATCAAGTACCTGGACGCGCGGCTGGACGGGGACGAGGCGTTCATGTCGCGCTTCCGGCTCGTCGCGCGGCGGCTGTCGCAACTGGAGGACCCCAACGTCGTCGACTTCTTCGACTTCGTGGAGTCCCCCAACGGCACCGCGATCGTGATGGAACGCGCCGAGGGCGTCACGCTGCGCCGCGTGCTTGCCGCCAAGGGCCCCACCGGGCCGCTGGCGGCGCTGTCGGCGCTCGGCGGGGTGCTGCTGGGCCTGGCCGCCGCCCACGAGCGCGACATCGTGCACGGCGCGGTCCGGCCCGCCAACATCATGATCGACCCGACCGGCGACGAGCACGGCGGCGGGCTGCCCGCCGGCAACACCCGGCTCACCGACTTCGCGCTGGCCCCCGCCGGCGCCGAGGCCGCCAACGGGCCCGCCTACGCCGCGCCGGAGCTGTGGGACGGCGGGGCCGCGACGGTCGCCTCCGACCTGTACGCCGCCACGGCCGTGTTCTTCGAGTGCCTGACGGGACGGCCGCCGTTCACCGGCCGGTCCCAGTCGGCGCTGGCCAAGGCGCACCGCGAGGCCCCGATCCCGGTCGACGGGGTCCCCGGCCCGCTGCACGACCTGATCAACCAGGGGCTGGCCAAGGACCCCGAGAAGCGCCCGGCCTCGGCCGCCGACTTCCTCGGCATGGTCGAGGACGCCGCCGTCGAGGCCTACGGGCCCGCCTGGGAGGCGCAGGGCCGGAGCCGCCTGGTCGAGCTGGCCCGCGAGGCCGCCAAGGCGCCCGAGCCCAAGCCGTCCCGCTCCTCGGGCCGCACCGCCGTCCGCCCCGCCTCCGCGCCCGCCCGGCGCGGGCGCCGGGGCCGCGTCCTGGT
>NZ_BCQR01000100.1 GCF_001552175.1 Actinomadura kijaniata NBRC 14229 | reverse complement strand
GTTGGCGTCCCGGCCGCTCCGGTTCCCCTCCGTCGCGGCGGGGGCCGCGTGCCCCACGACCGCCCCGCGCCCGTGGTCCGGGCCCGGCGTGGCGGCGGCGGTGCTCGGCGACGGGCCGGTGTATCCGGTCGCCGACTACTTCGGGAAGGGCACCGTGCTGGAACTCCGCGCCCGGGACCGCCGCTCCGACGGCTCCTACGTCAAGAAGGTCCGCTGGATCGGCGCGGGATACCGCGGGCCGGTCCTCGTCCGGGCCGCCCGGATCGACGGCGGGGGCACCGCGGCCAGCAGGTTCGCCTACACGGGCGAGGAGCGTGACGGCGGCTACCACGCCGAGCTTCCGTCCCCGGCGAGCGACCTGCCGGGAACGACGACGGTCGGCGGGCCCGGCTGCTACGCCGTCCAGGTCGACGGCACGACGTTCACCACGGTCGTCGTGTTCCGCGCGGCCTGAGCGCCGGTCACGGCCGCGGGCCGGGCGCCCGCAGGACGGCGGTGAGCTGCTCCGCCGTCAGGGCGGGGACGGGGACGGGCCGGGCGGCGTCCGCGCGCAGGCCGTCCAGGAAGAAGGCCAGGCAGCGCCGCCACAGGTCGGGGGCGGTGTCCATGGCCTGGCGGATCACCTGGGACATCGCCCAGACGAGGGTGGCCAGGTCGGTGGGTTCGAAGTCGGCGCGCAGCGCCCCGCCCTCCTTGGCCCGCGCGATGATCCGGTCCGTGTGCCGGAAGCCGCTGTGGCAGGCGGCGACCACCTCGGGTGACAGCGGCGCGCGCTGGGCCAGGGCGTCGTTGAGGCCGCGGTCCTGGGCCTGGAGTTCGAAGAGGCCCTCGACGAAGCGGACGAAGCCGTTCCACGGGTCGGGGTCGGCGAGGGCGTCGGCGGCGACCTCGTCCAGGGCGGCGATCCGCTGGGGCAGGATCGCGTCCAGGAGCGCCTCGCGGGTCGGGAAGTGGTTGTAGAGCGTGCCGATGCTGACCCCGGCGCCGCGCGCGATCTCCTCCAGCGGCGCGTCCAGGCCGCGTTCGCCGAACACCCGCAGGGCGGTGGCCAGCAGCTTGTCGCGGTTGCGGGCGGCGTCGGCCCGCAGCGGCCTGGATCCGGTCGGCATGGGCCCATCATACGAACTTGAGGAGACCCTCAATTTATGTGCTACCGTCGGGCCAACAACTTGAGGGATCCCTCAACTTAGTTCCGGAGGACGCACCATGAGCACAGCCGCACACGGAACCGCCGTCGTCGTCGGCACCGGCCCCGGCCTCGGCATGTCGATCGCGCACCGCTTCGGCCGGGAGGGCCGCCCGGTGGCGCTGGTCTCGCGCGGCGCCGACCGCCACGAGGGCTATGTCCGCTCGCTGGCGGACGCGGGCGTCAGGGCCGAGGCGTTCGCCGCCGACGTGCGCGGCGACCGGTTCCCCGCCGTCCTGGACGAGATCGCCGACCGGCTCGGCCCGGTCGAGGTGCTCTACTACGGCGCGTTCGGCGCGGACCCGGCGGGCGGGCCGACGCCGATCCTGGACGCCGGGTCCGACCACGTCCGCCGGGCGATGGACTGGATCTACCCGGCCGTGGACGCCGCCCGCGCCGTGCTCCCCGGCATGCTGGAGCGCGGCGCGGGCGGGCTGCTGTTCGCGGGCGGCCTCAGCTCCGTGGTGCCGATGCCCGCGCTGGGCGACATGGCGCTCTCCTCGGCGGCGCTGCGCAACTACGCCCTGACCCTCAACGCGGCGCTCGCCGACAGGGGCGTCTACGCGGGGACGCTCACCATCGGCGGGCTCGTCGAGCGCGGCGACATCCACGCGATGGTGACGGCGGCCCCCGAGAAGTACGGCGACGCCGCCGGGCACACCCTCGACCCGGACGCCATCGCGGCGACCGCCTGGGAGATGTACACCGCGCGCGACCGCGCCGAGACGGTGTTCAACGCCCTCGCGTGACCGGGTCGTGCTGGACGGTGTAGTTCAGCACGACGACGCCCGACCGGCGGGCGTGCGTGCCGACGAGGGTCAGCGGCGTCCGCGGGTTCTCCGGGAACGGCCCCAGGGGCCGCCCCACGACGACGGGGTGCACCGCGAAGCGGAGCCGGTCGAGCAGGCCGTTCTCCAGGAGGGTGTGCGACAGCCGCCCGTGGCCGAAGACGACCAGGTCGCCGCCCTCCTGCTCCTTCAGCCCGCGCACCTCGGCGACCACGTCGCCGCGTACGAGGACCGAGTTGTTCCACTCGGCGCGCTCCAGCGTCGAGGAGAACACGTACTTGCGGATGCCGTTGATCGCGTCGGCGAAGTCCCCCTGCCGGCCCGGCCAGCGCCAGGACAGGTCCTCGTACGTTCCGCGCCCCATGAGCATGGCGTCGCAGCCCCGCAGGAGCTCGAACGCCTCCTGGTGGAACTCCTCGTCGAAGTGGTCCAGGGCCCAGGAGCCGGGATCGTTCACGACCCCGTCGGTACTGATCAGCGTCGACTCGATGATCTGGCGCATGTGCGGTCCTCTCGGTCGGGAAGGTGGTGGGGGTGTCAGTCGTTCCGGGCGTCGGGCGCGGGCGGCCACAGCCAGACCCGGTCGGCGGTGACGCGCACGATGACCCGCTCGGCGTCGGGTTCCGGCGGCGGTTCCGCGCCGTCCATGTACCGGGCGTACAGCTCGTGCAGCAGCGTCTTGTCCGGGTCGTCGGTGATCGTCACGGTGCCGCGGATCTCCGCGTACCCGGACGCGTCCGCCACCAGGAGGCTCACGCGGGGGTCGCGCTCCATGTTGCGGGTCTTCAGCCGCCCCCTGATCGTGCTGAACACCACCGCGTCGCCGTCGTGCTTGACGAAGATGACCGAGGACTGCGGCCGTCCGTCGGCGTTGGTGGTGGCGAGGACCGCCGTGTGCGGCCCGTCGATCAGGCTCCGGGCGGCGGCGGGCAGGGCGACGGTCACGGGCTCTCCTCCGCGGTCGGGGTGCTGGTTCCGTTCATGGAGACCCGGCGGGGGCCCGGCGGGAATCGCTTCGCGGAACGGCTGTGACGCGGGTCACCCGGCGGTTCCGCGGACGCCGATTCCTTTGGGCGCGGCGGGAGGTCTCCATGTGCGGACGGTGCTGTCGGCGGGTGGGGACGGACGAGGATGACGCGTACGGGAGAAGCGGCCGGGACGGTGGAGGACTTCGCCACCCTGGCCGAACCGTTCCGGAGTGAGCTGCTGGCGCACTGCTACCGGATGCTGGGCTCGGTGGACGAGGCCGAGGACCTGGTCCAGGAGACCTTCCTGCGGGCGTGGCGCGCCTACGACCGCTTCGAGGGCCGTTCGTCCCTGCGGACCTGGCTGTACCAGATCGCCACCAACGTCTGCCTGACGGCGCTGCGCCGGGCGGGACGCCGCGTGCTGCCCTCCGGGCTGGGCGCGCCGGGCGAGGACCCGTTCGCGCCACCGGAGACGGCGGACCCGCACGGCCCCTGGCTGCAACCGCTCCCCGACGCGCTCGTCACCGCCGCGGCCCAGGACCCCGCCGCCGTGGTCGTCTCGCGGGAGAGCCTGCGGCTGGCCCTCATCGCGTGCCTCCAGTACCTGCCGCCCCGGCAGCGGGCCGTGCTGATCCTGCGGGACGTGCTGGCCTTCCCCGCCCCGGAGGTGGCGCGGATGCTCGGCACCACCACGGCGGCGGTCAAGAGCAGCCTGCAACGCGCCCGCGCCCGGCTGGAGGAGGTCGGCCCGGCGGCCGACCTGGCCGCCGAACCCTCCGGGCGCCGCCAGCGGGAGCTGCTGGAGGGGTACGTCGCGGCGTTCGAGAACAGCGACGCGGCGGCGTTCGAGAGGCTGCTCCGCCAGGACGCCGCGCTGGAGATGCCGCCGACCCCCACCTGGTTCTCCGGCCGCGCGACCTGCGTGCCCTTCCTCGCCTCGGCCGCCGGCTCCCCCGGCGACTGGCTGATGGTCCCGACCACGGCCAACGGCCAGCCCGCCGCCGCGGCCTACCGCCGCGGGCCGGACGGGGTCCACCGCGCGTTCGGGCTCGCCGTGCTCACCGTGACCGAGGCGGGCATCTCCCGGATCGTCGCCTTCGGCTTCCCCGGGATCCTCACCCGGCTCGGCCTCCCCGAGACCCGCACGCCCCCGCGCTGAGGAGGGCGAACGGTCTCGCGGCCGGATGTCCTCAGGCCCGTGGCGCGTGCACGCCCTCGCGGTAGGTGGGCAGCGCGGGCGTCCACCCCAGTTCGGCCCTGGCCTTGAGGTTCGACACGCGCATGGAGGTGTCGACCATGAGGGTGGCGAAGTACGGCGCGGCCAGCCGGATCGCCCAGCCGGGCAGGCGCCGGGGCGGCCGGGTCCCCGCCGCCCCGGCGTGCTCGGCGATCATCTGTCCCCAGGTGACGGGCTCGTCGTCGACGATGTTGTACGCCTGGCCCGCCCTTCCCTTGTCCATGGCGGCCACCGTGGCCGCGGCGGCGTCGGCCAGGTGGATCCACGACATCGTGCCGCCACCGTCGCGGGGCACCGGCAGCTTGCCCGCCCGCAGCGCCGCGATGACGCCGTCCGAGCCGGTCAGGCCGTAGAAGGCGCCGTAGCGCAGGGCGATGCCCTCGATGCCGTCGGCGGTGAGGACCTGCTGCTCGGTCGAGTGCAGGGCCGCCACGATCGGGCCCACCTTGCCCTCGCGCCGCCGCCCGAACGGGTCGCTTTCGGTCAGGAGGCGGGTGCCGTGGTCGGCGTACCCGTAGCCGGGCACCATCGACTGGGTGAGGAACCGGCGGGCCCCGACCGTCCGCGCGGCCTCCAGCAGGTGGGCCGTGCCGACCGTGCGCAGCGTGTTGGTCATGTCCATGTCGGCGTACCGGGCCGGGGGCTTGCTGAGCGCGGTGAGCTGGTGGATCACCACGTCGGCGGAGATCCCCTCCACCGCGCGCAGCAGGGCGTCCCGGTCGAGCACGTCGGCGACCACCAGGCGGGCGCCGGGTACCTGGGCGGCAGGTTTCCGGGTGAGGGCGAGGACCTCGTGCCCCGCCGCGCGCAGCTCCTCCAGCAGCGGGCGGCCGATCGCGCCGGTGGCTCCGGCGAGCAGCACCCTCATGTCGTTTCCCTCTTCCGCAGACGCAGGTAGATGGTGGCCAGGGCGATCAGGGTGAACAGGCCGAGGATCGGGACGTCGGTGCCGTGGCCGCCCAGATGCCGGTCCATGAAGTGCGTCATGGTGTGCAGGCCGCTGGCGACGGCGAACCCGGCCAGGGACACCACGAGCGCGTCCGACCAGACCAGGGCGAAGAGCAGGGTGGCGCCGATGCCGATCTGGAAGGCCCCGGCGTCGTGCGCCAGGTGCTCGTTCACCGGGTGGTAGTTCACGTAGTCGATGAAGCCGGCGGGCGACAGCAGCGCCCAGAAACCGAACACCAGCATGCCGGCCGCGCTCAGCAGCACACCGATCGTGACCAGGGGGCGGGGGCTGTTCCTCATGCGCGTTCCCCGTTCCGGGAAAGGAGGCTCTCGGCCCGCGTCACGCCAGCCCCTCCCTGAAGCCCTGCCGCCAGGAGGCGTAGTGCGGCTGCCAGCCGAGTTCCCGCCTGGCCTTGGCGTTGGAGAAGCCGCGTCCCTCGGTCATCATCGTCACCGCCGTCGGCCCCGCCAGCAGCCGGGCCAGCCAGACGGGGACCCGCATCGGCGGCTTGGCCCCCACGCACCGGGCCAGGTAGGGCAGCCACTCGCGGGCCGGGGCGGGCTCGTCGTCGACGATGTTGAACACGCCCGTCGCCTTCCGCTCCACGGCCAGGACGGTGGCGCCCGCCGCGTCGTCCAGATGCACCCACGAGCAGTGACCGGCGCCGTCGCCGAC
Source organism: Actinomadura kijaniata NBRC 14229 (assembly GCF_001552175.1). Taxonomy (GTDB): domain Bacteria; phylum Actinomycetota; class Actinomycetes; order Streptosporangiales; family Streptosporangiaceae; genus Spirillospora; species Spirillospora kijaniata. Next base: position 38,173 of record NZ_BCQR01000100.1, on the reverse strand, counting down.
GATCGGGTACTGCCGCTTGCGCACCATCTCGGCCTGGTCGTCGCTGGCGCCCGGCCCGTAGAACGCGCCGTAGCGCAACACCGTGCCGCCGAACCCGGCGACCGCGGCCTCCAGGTGGCGGATCGCCGCCGCCGCCTGGCCCGTGCTCCTCGGGTCCAGCGGGTCCTCCTCGGTCTTGACCCATCCGTCCTCGCGGATGCCGTTCCAGGCGGCGTAGCCCTGCGCGACGAACTGGGACACGCCGTTCGTCCGGGCGGCGGCCAGCAGGTGGTCGGTCCCCTCGGTGCGCAGCCGGTTGGTGGTGGCGAACCAGCGGTCGAAGTTCTTCAAGTCGGGCTTGCCGGAGATCGCGGTCATCTGGTGCACGATCACCTCCGGCCGGGCCCGGCCCACCGCCTCGGCGACCGAACCCGCGTCCAGCCCGTCCATCACCACCGCCTCGGCGCCCATCCGCTCCAGCAGGCCCAGCCTGGACGCGCTCGTCGTCGTCGCGATCACCTCGTGCCCCCGCTCCACGAGCTGCGGCACCAGCCGCCGCCCCAACGCCCCGGCGCCTCCCGCTACGAACACCCTCATGATCATCTCCTCTTCGACGTGGACGTCTGCATGCGAGACAAACGACCCGGCCGGTTCGTGACACTCGGGAAGGCGATTCCGAGAAAAAAGGCGATCACCGCGCGGGCGGGGAGGCGATGTGCTCCGGACGGACGCCCATGCCGATGAAGCGGCCCATCAGGTGGCGCAGCGGCGGCAGCGCCCGGAACGCGGTGAAGATCGGCGGCACGTGCCGGGTGGTGTCGTCGTCCAGGTCCCTGGGGTACAGGTCGCGCAGGATGCCGAGCTGGAAGGCCTGGGTGATCCGCGCGGCGCGTTCCCGGCGCGCCTGCACCCGGGCCAGGTCGGCCCGCGACGGGCTGTCGCCCCGGGCGAGGACCGGGCCCAGCAGGTTGGCGGCGGCCACCGCGTCCTGCACCGCCAGGTTGATGCCCACCCCGCCCGCCGGTGACATGGCGTGGGCGGCGTCGCCGATGCACAGCAGCCCCGGCCGGTGCCACCGGGGCAGCCGGTCCACCCGGACGCTCAGCCGGTGCACCGCCTCCCAGTCGTCAAGCTGGTCCACGCGGTCGGCCAACGCGGGCGCCAGTCGCGCCACCCGTTCCCCGAACGCCGGGAGCCCCGCGGCCTTGAGCTCGCCGAAGGCGTCCGTCGGGATCGCGTAGGCGATCTGCCAGTAGTCGCCGCGGTCGATGGAGATCAGCGCCCCCTGGCCGCCCTGGAAGAACGGCACCTGGTCCTCCGGGCGGCGGGGCAGACGGAACCACAGCACGTCCATGGGAGGTGAGGAGCCCACCGGGGCCAGGCCGGCGGCGGCCCGTACGGTGGAGTGGCGGCCGTCGGCCCCGATCACCAGGTCGGCCCGCACCTCCACGGGACCGTCCTCGGTGTCGGCCAGGACTCCGGTCACCCGCCCCCGCTCGGTGCGCAGTTCCGTCACCCGGGCGCGGCGCAGGAGGCGGAAGGAGGGGTGGGCCGCGGCCTTGCCCGCCAGGAAGTCCAGCACGTCCCACTGCGGCATGAACGCGATGTAGGGACAGCGCACGTTCAACCGGGTGAAGTCGGCGAAGGTGACGTCCCGGCCGCCCATGTTGACCGTCACCCGCGGCATCTTCGTGTGCGGGAGGTCGAGGAACTCCTCGATCCATCCCAGCTCGGCGATCAGCTCCAGCGTGGAGGGGTGGACGGTGTCGCCGCGGAAGTCCCGCAGGAAGTCCGCGTGCTTCTCCAGCACGACCACCTCCACACCCTGGCGGGCCAGCAGCAGCCCGGCCATCATGCCCGCGGGGCCGCCCCCCACCACACAGCACTGTGCGCGCATCTCATCCCTCTTCCGGAAACAGCAGCCCGACCAGGGCCGAGACGTCGATGGGGGTGCCCAGCCGCCGGTTGACGGCGACGGCGGCGAACAGCGTCCGGGCCGCCGTGGCGGTGTCGTGCGGGCGCAGCTCACCGGCCGCGACCCGTTCGGCCAGGAAGTCGCCGATCAGCCGCTGGCCCTGGCCCACCAGCCCCGCCAGCGGCGCGCGGGCCTGGGCGGCGCTGAAGAACACCGCCATCAGCTCGGCGTTGTCGGCCAGCAGCCGGTCGAACGCCTCCAGCAACCCGGTCAGCACCTCGGTCGCCGGACGGTCGTCGTGCCGCAGTTCCCCCAGCTCGCGCAGCCGGGGCAGGAAGCCCCGCTCCGACAGGAGGGTCTCCACCATCGCCTCCTTGCTGTCGAAGTAGCGGTACAGCAGCCCCGGCGTCACCCCGGCGGCCTGGGCCACGTCCTTGACCGTGGCCCCGTCCACCCCCTTGTCGGCGAACACCCGCAGGGCCGCGTCCAGCAGCTGCTCCCGGCGCCATGCCGCCTGCTCACTTCGTGACCTGGCCATCGCCCACCTCGTTGAATAAATGTTTATTCAACGTAGCATGCGGGCGCCCCCCGGGCGGGGCCGTTGACAAGATCACGTCGGGGGTCGCAGGCTGTGCCGTCGACGCTGGAGGTGAATCCCATGTTCGAAGAGCGGCTCGTGGAGTTCTCCCGCGAGCGTCTGGGCGGCCGCCCCCTCCCGGACGACCTGCGCATGATGCTGGTGGCGCAGTGGCAGGGGCGCACCGAGTTCCGGGACCTGCTCGGCATCACCTTCCTGGAGGCCGGGAAGCCCCACCCGTTCCTCGACACCGGTCATCGCGACGCGGACGCCGACCCCGAGACGCGGGCCATCGACGCCGCGCTCGCGGAGATGAGCGGCCATCTCGGGATCGTGGCGCAGAGCGACAAGGGCTGGATCGGCTACTGGCTGCACCCCGACGAGCCCGCGGACCGTCCCCCGCCCCTCATCCAGCTCGACACCGAGGGCTCGTACTGGAGCATGGTGGGCAGCACCCTGGCCGAGGCGTGCGCCGCCGACCGCGCCCGGTACCACGACGAGCCCGACGAACGGGTGGCCTTCACCCTGCTCGCCGACCGGCTCGCCGAACTGGGCCTGCCCCTCGGCACCCGCGACTACGACGCCCTCCGCGACCCCGAGTACGCGGTGAACCCTGAGGTCCTCACCGACGAGCTCATCAAGGCCGAGTGCGAGAAGCGCGGCCTCGCCTGAGGCGTGGGCGGCCTCCCGTCCGTCGGCGCTCCGGCGGACCGGCCGTGTCCGGGCAGGTCGAAGACCAGGACGCGGAGGCCGCGGCGGCGTCGCGCGAGTGCTCCCAGCGGGTCGGCAGTGGCGCCTAACCCCGGCAGCAGGACGATCGTCCGGGAACCCTGGCCGTGTTCCTCCCGGTGGATCCCCGAGCTGGTGGACGGCAGCGGTTCAGTCCGTCCGCGCGGCGTGGGTCGTGGTGAAGTCCAGGAGGGTCGCGGCGGTGAGGGGCGGGGCCTCCAGCATGGGCGAGTGGCCGACGCCGGGCAGCATCTCGATCCTCGCTCCCGGAACGGCGCGGTAGTCGGCGGCGGAGGACGGCCGCCACCTCCGGTCCTCCTCACCGAAGATCACCAGCAGTGGTGTGCCGAGGGGCGCCAGCCGGTCCGGGAGCGGCCGTTCCCTCAGGTACGCGAGGGTGCCCCGCATCGAGGCGGTGAGCGTGTGGAAGGTCATGGCCCGCACGTCGTCCAGGAACTCCTGGGGGATCTCGTAGCCCGGACGGCTGAACCCGGAACCGGCGAACAGGCGGAGCTGCTCGTCGGTCAGGTGCGGCCACTGCGAGGGCTCGATGGCGACCTGCGGCGCGATGGAGGCGTCCATCCCGGGCCCGGTGCCGATGAGCGCGAGCGCGGTCACCAGGCCGGGCCGCCGTTCGGCGAGGGCGGTGGCGACCGCGCCGCCGCTGGAGTGGCCGACCACGGCGGCGTGCCCGACGCCGAGCCGGTCCAGCGCCGCGCCGACCCGGCGCGCCTGGTCCGGGACCGTGTAGCCGCGGTCCTCCGGTTTGGCCGACCGGCCGTGGCCGAGCAGGTCGATCCGGATGACGCGATGGGATCCGGTCAGCAGCGGGACCAGCGGGTCCCACGAGCGGGTCGAGGAGGCGGACCCGTGGATGAGCAGGAGCGCGGGGGCGTCGCCAGGGCCGTCCTGGCACACGTGGAGGTTGGCGGCCTCGGCGTCGCCGTGCGCGTGCGGTTTCCCGTCAGGAAGGGTCATGGGCCCACTGTGACCGCCGGTCCACGCCGGTGGATTGGACGAATGTTCCCCTCCCCCGGCCCGCCCGGGTCCTGTCGCCGACAGCGGACGCGGTCGGACGGCGCGGCAGCGGATGGGACGGCCCCGCGTTGATGACCGGCGGGTGCCCAAGCGGGATCGCGTGGAAGTTCCGCCCCGGGACGCCCTGGCGGGATGTGCCCGAGCGGTACGGATCCTGGCGTACGCCGCAACGTGGTGGAGCGCTGTCAAGCACTGGCATGGCATCGCCACCCGCCACGACGAGACCACCGGGTCCCATCGGGGCGCTGTCACCCTGGCCGCCCTACTGATGGAGCTGTGACCACGTGGCCGGGGGTTCGGGCCATGACGGTCTACGGCCACCGCGAAGCCCTCACTTGTCTCGTCAGGAGACAGCCAGCGAGACGAGAATGGCCAGCGAGCCGACCGTCGTGAGGAGGAAGCGGGCGATGACAAGGGGCCGGAACCAGCCGGGGAAGACCTCCTTGGCCGCCCCCATCAGCGCCTTGACGTCGATGGTCGCGGTGTCGGACCTGCGCAGGGCGTTCTCCACGTACCGGTCGACGAAGACCTGGCTGGTGGTGATGAAGCCGCCGGCGACCAGCAGGATGGGTTGCAGGATCCAGGTGGGCAGCGGCTGGTCGGCGAGGTTCAGCACGGCGAGCGCCGCGAGCCCGGCGGCGATCATCACCGAGACCGCCACGCTGGCTTTGCTGGCGGTGAAGTCGAGGCCGTGCTCGGCCAGGACGGCGGGGGTGCGGCCCTGGCGCCGGATCTCGGTCTCGGCCGCCCGCTGCGCGGCGGCGCCGTGCCGGTGGCCGACGAGCGGAACGGCCAGGTAGGTCAGGGCCGTCAGGATCTGGAGGGCGATGACGACGGACACGAGGGGGCCTCCTTGGACAGGCATTTGAACTTAGTTCGACAACGTAGCGGCGATTTGATCTAAGTTCAACGCGGGCTAGGGTGAGCGGCATGCTGACCAAGGAGCAGATCGTCCGGGCCGCCGTCGAGGTGCTCGATGCCGAGGGGGTGGACGGGCTGAACGTCCGTCGTCTGGGCACGCATCTCGGGTCGGCCGCGTCGGCGATGTACTACCACGTGAAGAACAAGGACAAGCTCCTCGTCCTCGCCGCCGACCACGTGTTCGGCGAGATCCCGATGCCCGATCCGGCCGGGACGGGATGGCGGGAGGCCGCCGCGTCGCTGGCGAGGGGGGCGTACGCGATGGTCGTGCGGCACTACTGGTTGATCCCGGCGATGAGCACGCACCTCATCTACGGCCCCAACAAAGCCCGCTTCGACGAGCAGTCGTTGGGGGTCTACGAGTCGGCCGGGTTCACCGAGGCCGAAGCGGACCAGGCGGCCGCGACCGTCCTCATGTTCGTGATCGGCGCCGCGCAGGGGGAGGCGGCGCAGGCGGCCTGGCGGGCGCAGCTCCGGCGAAGCGGCGCCGACGGCGACAAGGAGCTTCGCGAGATCACCGCCGAAGTGTTCGAGATCGCCCGGGCCTTCCCCCGGCTGCGGGCCCGCATCGACTCCGACACCGCCCGGCCGTCCGACGACACTTTCGAGTTCGGGCTCCAAGCCCTCCTCGCCGGACTGGAGTCACGCCTGACCGCCCGTGGCACACCGGCCCGGTAAGACCGCGATCCTCGCAGCGGCCATGCGAAGGGATTGAAGACGGCCTCTAGCATCGGGCCATGCGGCTCATCGCGCACGAACGCGGCGATGCGGCGGTGTGGGACGTCGTGCGTCCGGCACGGCCCAGCCGGGTGGCCGGTGTCACCATGGCCGGGTTCCTTCGGGGCGCGGCTCCGGCCGACCACCGGGTGGTGCCGCACGCGGCCGTGATGCTGGCGCTGGACCTCGGCCCCGCCCCGCTCATCGTGGACGACGCCGACGGGCGGCGGCACCGGGGAGGTCTCGTCGCCGGGCCCGGGCTCGGCGGCGCGGTCCGGGTGCGCGGCGAGAACGTCGAGTGCCTGCACGTGCGCCTGACCCCGGTGGCCGCACGCGCCGTTCTGGGCGTCGATCCGGCCGACCTGGGCAGCGCCGTGGTGGCCCTGGACGACCTGTGGGGACGGCAGGCGTCACGGATCCGTGAGCGCCTGGCCGACACCTCCTCCTGGGAGGAACGCTTCGCGCTGGCCGAGGCGTTGTTCGTCCACCGGCGCGCGGCGGGCGCGCCGGTGGAGCCGGAAGTGGCCTGGGCCTGGCAGCGGATCGCCGCCAGCGGCGGCCGGGTCCGGGTCGACCGGCTGGCGGCCGAACTCGGCTGGAGCCGCAAACGCCTGTGGTCCCGCTTCCACGCGCAGATCGGCCTGCCGCCCAAGCGCGCCGCGAGGCTGGTCCGCTTCGACCGCGCCGCCCACCGCCTGGCCGAGGGACGGGACCCGGCCCGGGTCGCGGCCGACGGCGGCTACACCGACCAGTCCCACCTGCACCGCGACGTGGTGGCGTTCGCCGGGACGACCCCCGCCGCCATGGCCGACGAGAGCCGCCGGGCCACAGCGGCACTCACGGACCCGGCGCTCACGGACCCCGCCGGACCACAGTGGATCTCGGCCCGCCCGTCATGGACCATGTGCACCCGCTAGCCGCACTCAGCGTTCGCCGCGCCGCACCCGGCGCGAGAACACCCGCCACTCGTCCACATCGAACGCCAGCACGGGCCCGTCCGGATCCTTGGAATCACGAACGGCAATCGCAGGGCGGAGGTCCGCCACCTCAACGCAGCCTTGCTGGTGATCGCTGTGGCGGCTCTTACGCCAATGTGTAGCCGCAACCTCGACGCACCCTTCCTCGTGGTCGCTGTGGCTGCTTTTGCGCCAATGCACGACCGAGAGATCCGTCGGGTTCACAGGTCCTCCATCACAGACTTGATCAAAGCTCGTGTCTCATCCACATGGTGAGCATGCCCTCTGATCGTGTCGTATTGAATGAGGTAAGGCATCACCATCTCGGGCTGCTCGATGAATGCTCTCCATACGCCCGCCGTCTCGATGTACGCGGCATGTCGCGCATCCCTGAAGCCAAGCACGATGAGGCTGCCCGCCAGTCCCGCGTAGTACCCACTGCCCCAGGGAACGGCGGTAAGCCGGACGTTCGGGAGCTCACTCGCATCAAGCAGCGCTTGGAGTTGCCGTCGCTGGATCTCCCGGCTGCCCACAACTCGTCGTAGCGCGCCTTCATCCATGCAGAAGAAGAGTTCTGGAGCGTCCTCCTGCGTCAGGATCGCCTGCCGCTCCATTCGCTGAGCGAGACGTTCCTCCAGGTTGGGACGGTTGGCAGTTGCCAGAACGGCACGTGCGTAGTCCTCTATCTGGAGCAGTCCGCTGACCAGGAGCGCGCTGAACGCCTTGACGCATACCGCCTCTCGCTCACGTTCCACGTACCGCTCAAAGCCGGGGAACACAGGCATGGCGTTGGGCAGCTCATGGATGAGCTTCCAGTGCCGCGTGAACACGCCGTTGGTCTTGAAGAACGTGTCCAGGTCCTCGGAAACGCGCCTGGAGGGAGAGTTCGTGCGGCGCTCATACTGCCCGATGAGCTGGTCCGTGTAGCCGAGAGCGTCAGCCAGTTGCTTCTTGGTGAGACCCGCCGCCTCCCTCCACGCCGTGAGCTCTCTTGCGTACGCGATGTGTCCCAGGTCTTCATAGGGCTCGGAACGCGAGGGCATGGGACTCCCTGAACGCTAAGCCGGTCGGCAAACCGGCTGTCGGTGGGAACGGTCTCGGCGCGGGTTGTTCGGGGGTTAACCGGGGTTCGTGTCCGAGAGCAACCAAGCGTGTGAGCCTGGTCACACGTTCCCCGCAAGCGGCTCCCGAAAGGCGGAAAAGTCCATGGTTCCCTCGAACCAGCGGAGCACGTTCCTCGGTGTTCTGGACCAGGTCATCAAGGAAGACCAGCCGGAGTTGCGGTCCGGGGTGGTGTTCCGGCGCGGCGTTCCGATCCTGTTCGTCGCCTGCGTCACCAACCGTGGCGCGGTCGCCGAGATCGGCTGCGACTTCGACCTCACGCACGGCTGGACGTTCACGTGGGTGTCCGAGGAACGTCCGATCGGCCCCGTCACCGCCACCGCGCTCGCGGCGGCCGAGATCGCCCGTCGGCTGCGCCTCGCCCGGCCGCTCCCCCGCGAGTCGCTGGCATGAGCGCGCGCGTTCCGCTGCGGTCGGCCCTCGCCATCGTCTCGGCCGCCTACGAGGAGGCGATGCGCGAGCACGGTCTCCTCCCCGACACCATCACCGTGATCAGCGCGATGGCCGCCCGGCACCTCGAAACGCTGGAGGCCGAGGACCGCTCCGAGGACCGCGGGGCGAGACCGCCCGATGGCGGAACATGACGAACTCAGGCGGGGAAGTCGGTGGCACGGCCGAGGGTCTCCAGGTGGTCCAGTTCCTCCAGCCGGGCCCGCAGGTGGGCGCGGATGCGGTCGAAGGCGGGACCGCCGAGGGGGAGCCGCAGGGGCGGGTGGGGCCTGCTGACGGCGGTGACGATGGCGCGGGCGGCGCGGACCGGGTCACCGGGCTGGGCGCCGTTCTGGGCCAGGAAACCGGTCTTGGCCGGTTCCAGGACGGGCCGGTAGTCGTCGATCGGGGCGGCCCAGCGCACCGAACGTCCGGCGAAGTCGGTGCGGAACGGGCCGGGCTCCACGATGGTGACGCCGATGCCCAGGTGCGCCACCTCGGCGGCCAGCCCCTCCGACAGCCCCTCCAGGGCGAACTTGGTTCCGGCGTAGGCGGTGCCGCCCAGGGTGGTGCTGACTCCGCCGACCGAGGACATCTGCACGATGTGCCCGGACCGCTGGGCGCGCATGCCCGGCAGGACCGCGCGGATCAGGTTGACCGGGCCGAACACGTTGGTGTCGAACTGGTCGCGCAACTGCCCGTCGGTGATCTCCTCCAGGGCGCCGCGCATGGCGTATCCGGCGTTGTTGACCAGCACGTCGATCCGTCCGAACGCGGCCGTGGCCTCCTGGACCGCCCGCTGGACGGCGGAGGGGTCGGTGACGTCCAGCCGCAGCGCGCGCACCCGGTCCGGGGCACGGTCGGCCAGGTCGGCGATGGTGGTCTCGTCGCGGGCGGTGGCCGCCAGCCGGTCACCGGCGTCGAGCACGGCCTCGGCCAGTGCCCGGCCCAGACCGGTGCTGGTCCCGGTGATGAACCAGACCTTCGGCTCCGGGCATCCGGGGGCGGGGTGGGCGTCCATGGGCTTCTCCTGATGATCGTTTCGAACGGTGGCGTGGGCGGGTCAGCGGCCGGTCGAGGGCGGCTCCGAACGGGCGGCGGCGCCGTCGGCGGACCCTGAGGCGGTCGGAGCCGGGGCGGACACCGGGGGAACGGTCGCGGGGAAGGCGTGGCGGCGGGCGAGCACGGCCACGACCAGGACTCCGGTGAGGACGGCGGCGCTGGCCCAGGGCAGGGGCGCCACCCCGGCGGCGGCGACCAGGCCGCCGCCCAGCAGGGGCCCGGCCGCCATCCCGGCGTTCAACATGGTGACCAGCAACGACTGGGTGATCTCCACGGACTCCCCGGCCGCTCGCGCCGAGGCGGCCTGCAACACGGTCGGGGCCCCGCCCAGCGCCAGCCCCCACACCGCCGTGGCGGCCAGCACCACCCCGGGACGGGTCCCGGCCGCCGCCAGCACGATCATCACGGCGGCCAGGGCGGCGAAGACGGCCACCACGACGGTCCGCAGCCGCCGGTCGATCAGCGTCCCGGTGATCCACAGGCCCAGGATCGAGGCGATCCCGAAGGCCAGCAGCACCACCCCGACCCGCTCCTGCAACCCCGACCGCCCGAGGAACGGCGCGATGTAGGTGTACAGGTTGGTGTGTCCCACCTCGAAGGCGAACCCGGCCACCAGGATCGCGGCCACGCCCGGCAACGCGAGCACCCGGCGCACCGGCAGGGACCGCCCGGCCGCCTCACCGTCCAGGGCGGGCACGCAGCAGCGCACCCACACCGCCACCGCGACTCCCAGGGCCGCCATGACGGCGAAGGCCGCGCGCCAGCCCAGCGCCGTGCCCAGGAAGGTCCCGGCGGGCACCCCGAACGCCAGTGCCACCGGCACCCCCGCCATCGCCACCGCCAGGGCGCGTCCCCTGGCGGGGGCGGGGACCAGGCGCATGGCGTATCCGGCCAGCATCGCCCATTGCAGCCCGGCCCCCAGCCCGGCCACCAGCCGTCCGGCGAAGGTCAGGGCGAACCAGGGTGAGCAGGCGGTCAGGGCGTTGGCCGCCGCGACGGCGGCGATGGTGGCCAGCAGCACCGGGCGGCGCGGTCGGCGGCGGGTCAGCGCGGTCAGGGGGATCGCCGCCAGCATCGACCCGGCCGCGTACACCGTCACCAGCTGTCCCGCCATCGCCCGCGAGACCCCCAGCCCGTCGCTGAGCTGGGGCAGCAGCCCGGCCGGGACGGCCTCGGTCAGCAGGGTGACGAACCCCGCCACCGAGAGGGCCGACAGTCCCGCCCAGGGCATCGGCACCCGTGCTGACCTGCGCGTTCGCGGCATGGATCCCCCTCGCGCCTATAGTTACTTTGAGACTCAATGGAAGTTAGTTTGAAACTCAAAGGATGTCAATCGTGACCACGGAAGACCCGCGCGCTCCCCAGGACTCGATCGCCGCCGAACTGGACGAGTGGACCGCGCAGATGGCCGGGGTGGATCCGCAGACCGAGGCCGCCCGCCAGCGCATCGGCCGCATCTCGCGCCAGTTCGAACGCCTGCTGGGTCAGGTCGCCGCCGACCACGGGCTGACGGTGGGCGACTGGACGGCGCTGTCGGCGCTGCAACGTTCGGCCCCGCCGCACCAGCGCACCCCGAAGGAGCTGGCCGACGAGATCGGCGTGACCGCCGGAACCATGAGCGTGCGCATCGACCGCCTCATCCAGGCCGGGCTGGTCGAGCCGGTCGCCGACGGCGGCGACGGCCGCCGCCGACCGGTCCGGCTCACCGAGCTGGGCCGCCGGCGCTGGAGCCAGGCCACCCGGCAGCGCACCGCCGGCGAGCGCGACCTGTTCGGCGACGCCCTCACCGGCCAGGAGCTCCAGCAGCTCAACGGCCTGCTGGCCAAACTCCTCGGCCATCTGGAGGACACGTTCGGTCCCGCTTCACGCCACGACACCCCGCGCCACCAACTCCGCTGACGGCTCCCCCGACTCCTGACCGGACGGGCCCATCGGCCCGCCCGCCGAGGGCGGCCGCGGGCCGGTTCGCGTGCCGGACGCCGCTACGCGGGGTCAGGACGCCCGGGTGTGGTGGTCCAGCAGGCGGGTGAGCGTCCGCACGAACTGATCGCGTTCGGCCGGGCTCAGCGGCGCGAGCAGCTCGTCGTGGAGGTCGTCCAGGACCTTGTCGAGGCGGCGCAGGTGGCGGCGGCCCTCGGCGGAGATGGTGATGATGTTGCGGCGCCGGTCGTCGGGGTCCGGCGCCCGCTCGACGAGGCCGCGTTCGGCCAGTTCGTTGAGCACGCCGACCATGTCGCTGCGGTAGATGCCGGAACGCCTGCTCAGCTCCGCTTGGCTGCCCGGCCCGTACTCCTGGAGCGAGGCGAGCACGGCGTAGTGCCACGTGCGGGCGTCGACCCGGGCCAGCCCCTCGCCCACCAGCCGGTCCGACCGCATGGTCAGCTGCGACAGCAACCGGCTCGCCCGGCGGCGCAGCCTGTCGGGCGTCCTGAGCGCGCCGGTGTCGGGCAGGTCCGCGGCTTCGGCTCTGGTCATGGCGCCGACCCCCTCCATTGCGTTAGTCGGACTAACGATATACGTTCGTTCCCGCCGGAAACGTTAGTGCGACTAACGCTGGTCGCGTGAACTCCACGAAAGGCAGCCCTTGCCCACCGAGACAGTGCGGATCCCCACCCCCGACGGCCAGGCCGACGGCTTCGCCGTCTTTCCCGACGACGGCGAGCGGCACCCGGGGGTGCTGATGTACGCGGACGGCTTCGGCATCCGGCCCGTGCTGCGCGAGATGGCCGCCGAACTGGCCGGGCACGGCTATCACGTGCTCGTCCCCAACCTCTTCTACCGGCACGGCCCGGCCCCGGTGATCGAGCTTCCCGAGCACATCGGGGAGGACGTCCGGCCCGCGATCCTCGCCCGGCTGATGCCCATGATCGAGGCGCACACCACCGAACGGATCCTGCGCGACGCCGACGCCTACGTCCGGTTCCTCACCGCCCGGCCCGGGGTGAGCGCCGGGCCGATCGCGGTGACCGGCTACTGCATCGGCGGGCTCCTGGCGATGCGCACCGCCGCGGCCCACCCCGGCCAGGTGGCCGCCGTCGCCGGTTTCCACGCTCCCGTGGGCGCGGGCGGGCCCGACAGCCTGAACCGTCTCCTCTCCACGCTCACCGCCCGGGTCCACCTCGGCCACGCCGAAAGCGACCTCACGCCCGAGGCCCTCGACGAACTCAACCGGGCCCTGGACGCGGCGGGCATCGACCACACCTCCGAGATCTATCCGGGCACCGTCCACGGCTTCACCATGTCCGACACCGACGCCTTCGACCCCGCCGCACTACAGCGCCACTGGGACCGCCTGCTCCCCCTCCTCGCCCGCACCCTGGCCGACGACTGAGAACACCGTGCCGTCCGGCGGAGCCCGACACCACGACGGTGGCGGCCGGTCAGGGAGCGAACGGCGAGGGTTTCAGGCGCCGTCCTGGTCGCCGTCGAGACCGCCGCCCGGACCCGCAAGGCCGAGCCCGGCCCGGTCATGGCGGACCTGATCCGCAAGATCACCGAGGCACTCGACGCCGCCTGAGCGACGGGCCGGGGAGGACTACTCCGGGAGCCGCAGGGCAAGATCGGCCAATGGTCGAACATGATGCGGTGGCCCTGGTGACGGGAGCCTCGCGGGGGCTGGGGGCGGTGATCGCCCGAAGGCTGGCGCGGCAGGGGCATCCGGTCGCGGTGAACTACCGGTCCGGACGGGAGCGGGCGGACGAGGTCGTGCGGGCCGTGCGGGCCGACGGCGGGACGGCCGAGGCGTTCGCGGCCGACGTCACCGACGAGGCCGAGGTGACCGGGCTGGTCGAGGAGGTCGGGCGGCGGCTCGGCCCGGTGCGCGTCCTGGTCGCCAACGCCACCGGGCCGCAGCCCGAGATCCCGCTTGAGGACCTGACGTGGCAGGCGCACCTGGACCAGCTCTCGTTCTTCGTCAAGAGCCCGACGCTGCTGACGCAGGCCGTGCTTCCGGGGATGAGGGCCGGTGGCGGCGGGCGCGTCATCCACATCGGCTCCGACATCGTGGCGCGGGGGCTGGCGGGGATGTCGGCCTACGTGGCGGCCAAGGGGGCGCAGCTCGGGCTCATGCGTTCCTGGGCGCGCGAGCTGGGGCCGCACGGCATCACGGTCAACCTGGTCGCCCCCGGCTGGATCCCCGTCGAACGGCACAGCGACCTCCCGGCGGCCGAGCGGGAGCGGTACCGGGCCGAGGTCCCGCTCGGGCGGATCGGCGCGCCCGAGGACGTCGCGGCGGCCGTGTGCTTCCTGGCCTCGGACGCGGCGGGGTACATCACGGGTGAATGCCTCACCGTCAACGGGGGGCACACCCTCACCTGACCGCCTCGCCGGCGAACCGCGAGATCCACCAGACGCGGATGGTGCCGTCGTGGTGACCGGTCACCACGACGGGCTCGCCGTCGATCTCGGTGGCGGTCACGGTCGTCGGGGCCTGCTCGTCGGGGACGGCCAGCGGGCCGCCGAGCCGCTCGCCACGGTCGAGGTCCCAGACCCGGGGCGGCTCCTCCAGGGCCTCGGTGACGGCGATCGGGCGCCCGCCGAACCGGGTGAGGGTGATCTCCACGATGTCGTTCGTGTGCCCGGACAGCGGTGTTCCGGCCGGTCGGCCGGTGGCCAGGTCCCATGTTCCCAGCGTGTTGCCGTCACCGGCGGTGAGGACCACCGCACGGCCGTCCAGCTCGGTCACCGCGAGGGCGGAGACGTAGGTGCCGGTCGTCTGCCAGGGACCTCCCACGGCCTCCCCGGTGAGCACGTCCCAGACCTCGATGTGGGAGTCGTGGCCGCCGGTGACGGCGATCGGGCGGCCGTCCACCACGGCGGCGGCCATCACGCCGTTGTAGCTCCCCCGGATCTCCGTGACGCGCTCGCCGGACGCGAGCGCCGACACCAGCAGCACTCCCTCCTCACCGCTGCTGAGCACCAGCGGCCCGCGCCCGGAAGGGAGGACGGCCAGGGCTGTGACGCCGAGGCCGTGCCCGGTCACGGACTTGCCGATCTTCTCTCCGGTGACCAGGTCCCAGCAGCGGACCGCACCGCCCATGTGGTCCTCGCCGAGCAGCGCGGTGAGGTCGAACCGGCCGCCGCCGGTCACGAGCACCGGACGGCCGTCGAGAGACGTCGCGGCCAGCAGGGAGACGACCTCGTACGCGTCCGCCTCCCCCTTCTCGTCCTCGAACTCCTCGTCGTCCCAGACGATCCCCTCGGCGTCGGGAACCGGGTCTTCGGGGGCGGCGCTGCCGAGGTCGATGGGGCGCGCGACGCGCTCCCCCGTGGTCAGGTCGCAGGTCCACAGGGAGCCGTCGCCGTGTTTGCCGACCACCGCCGGGACGCCGCCCAGGTCCACGGGGGCGAGGGCGTGAACGGCGTGGCCCTCCGGGTCGGGAAAGGACCGGGAGATTCGATGATCATTCATGCGGCGGACCATAGCGTCCGGCCCCGACATGATCAGTGGAACGCGGAAACCGGTGCCGGTGGGCGCGACGGCGGGGGCGCGGCCTTCGAGGCGCCGGGCCCCTGCCGCCGTCCGGTCACCTGATGGGCTTGAGCTGCGAGGCGCGGATGAACTTCGCGTCGCAGTGGCCGCCGGTGCCCTTGTCGAAGTCGAACCAGAACGCGATGGCGTTCTCACCGATGCGGCCCCGGCCGATGGAGGACCACTGGACCCGCTTTCCCTTGTGCCACTTGTTGTCCTCGACGGCGTTGCTCCCCGTGTAGCCGGGGCCGCCGGACAGGCGCCACTTCCCGCCGCCCTCGTGAACGGCCAGCAGCGCCCGGACCATCGAGTTCCTGTGGTTGCCCTTGGTCTTCTGGATGGCGTATCCCCATTCGACGACCGTGACGAGCGGGCGCTTCCTGGTGGGCTTGCCGTCGGTCTTGATGTAGCCCTTCCCCCAGCGGCCCTTCGCCTTGCAGCTGGTGTAGGCGATGTACTTGGCCTTGCCGACCTTGGCGGTGACCTTGCCGGTCTCCACCTCGGCGGAGGCGGCGGGGGCGGCGGCCACGAGGCCCGCCGTGGTGAGCGCGGTGGCGGCGAGCGGCAGGAGCTTCTTCAGCGACACGGGAGTGTCCCTTCCTCGGAAATCCGGGGTCCGATGGCAGTTCGATTATTGGGACGCCCCTCCGCCGCAGACAGGGCCCACAGGACCATTCGCCCCGCATTCAGAACCTGCGATTTTCACCCGAAAGCAGTACCACAGCACTAAAAGCATTCCCGGTCATCGGCATTTCGCAAGCAATTCTACAAATGATAATCCGGGCGACATCTCGCCGAAAATCCGGTGTGAAATGGTACGGCCGTCAGTCCCGGCGCGAACGGGCCGCCGACCCGCCAGGGCGGAAGCGCGTGCGGTAGGCGGCCGGGCTGAGGGCGAAGAAGTGCCGGAAACGGCGGCTGGCGTAGTTGGGGTCGTTCCAGCCGACCAGCCTCCCGACCGCCGCGACGGGCAGGTCGGTCTCGATGAGGAGCGCCGCGGCGCGCTCGGCGCGCAGCCTGCCGAGGTAGGCCATGGGCGGGACCCCGAGCCCCGCGGTGAACAGGCGGGCCAGGTAGGCCGGTGACGTGCTCACCGCCGCGGCGAGCTCGTCCAGGCTCCAGGCGCGCTGGAGGTCGTCCTCCAGCAGCCGCGCCGCGGCCGTCACCGCGGGGTGGCCCCGCCCGGCCGGGTCCGCGGGGAGGGACGCGGCCACGCCGCCCAGCAGGCAGAGCAGCACGCCCACCCGTACGGCGTGCGCGGGTTCCGGCCGGGGCAGCTCGGCGATCGCGGCGAGGCCGGTCTCGACGACGCGGAGCGTGGCGGGGTCGAGCCGCGGCGGGTGGCCGGACCGGCCGGCGCCGTGCAGGATCCGCCCGAGCCGCGGGTCCGCGCGCAGCCAGGCCAGCTCGCGCTGGAACACCTCCGGGCCGACGTACAGGTTGTGGACGGTCAACCGGCGGCAGTCCCGGTAGCCGTGCCAGTCCCCCGGCCGCAGCATCGCCACCGAGCCGCGGCCCAGTTCCCGTTCGCCCGCGGCCGAGACGTGCGTCGCGGCGCCGCCGGTGACCACGGCCAGCTCGACGAAGTCGTGGCCGTGGGCGGCGATGTCGCCGCGCGGCTCGTACCGCTCGGCGACGATGGGCGGCCCGCCCGGCGGGAAGACCTCCGCTCGCCGTACGCGATGCACCGGGCCTCCCTCCTCCAGGCGGTTGTCAAGATTGTGCTACACCTGCCGGGCTCCCGTGCTAGCCGCTCTCCCCCCGCGATCGCGACAGTTGTCGGAACGAACCGTCCGGCAAGGCGAGGAGAACGACGATGGCCGTCGCCCGCACGACCCCCCGCACCACACCCGAGAACCTCTCCGAGGACGCCGTCTCCGCGTACCGCCGTGACGGTTTCGTCCACCTGCCCGGCGTCATCTCCCGGGCGGACGCCGCCAGGTTCGCCGACGCCGCGCTGGCGGTCCGGCACACCGTCCGCGACAACCACGGCGGAAGGGTCTTCACGCAGCTGCTCCAGCTGTGGCGGCAGGACGCGACGCTGCGCGAGCTCACCCTGCACCCCGGCCTGGCGGCCATCGCGACCCGGCTGGCGGGGATCCCGCTGCGGCTGTGGCACGACCAGCTCCTGATCAAGGATCCGCGCAACGGGGCCGCCACCGAGTTCCACCAGGACCAGCCGTACTGGCCCCACGCCGGCTCCCGGCACGCGCTCTCGGCCTGGGTGGCGCTGGTGGACGTCCCGGTCGACCGCGGCTGCATGACGTTCATCCCGGGCTCCCAGCGCCTGGACGGGCTGCGGCCGCAGGACCTGTCCGACCACGCCGACATGTTCGCCGTGGCCCCTGATCTGGAGTGGGAGCAGCGCGTCACCGTTCCCCTGCGGGCGGGCGACTGCACGTTCCACAACGCCCGCCTCGCGCACAGCGCCACGCCCAACCTCACCGACGATCCCCGCATCGCCCACGTGGTCATCTACGTGGACGCCGATCTGACCCTCGCGCCCGGTCCCTCCCATCCCGTCACCGACCCGCTCGGCCTGACCGTGGGCGCCCCGCTGCCCGACGAGCACTTCCCCCGCCTCACCCCGTGACCGGACGCGCCGCCAGGAGGGCGCGGAGGGCCGCGACCGTCCCCGTGACGGCGGGCCTGGCGTCGTCGCGGCGCCAGGCGAGGGCCGTGGTGCAGTGGTGGCCGCCGAGCAGGGGCACCACCGCCACGCCGGAACGCGCGTAGTGCTGGTCGGTGCTCTCCGAGACCAGGGCGACCCCCGCCCCGGCGGCGACCAGCTCCAGGGTCTCCTCGATCGCGCCGGACCCGGCCGCCACGGTCGCGTCCGCGACGCCGACCGCGGCGGGGTGGCGGAAGCGGGCCCAGACCGGGTCGGGCGATCTCGGCGTCACCCAGGCCAGTCCGCCGAGGTCGGCGGGGTGCAGGGCGGGCCGGGCGGCCAGGGGGTGCGTCACCGGCAGGGCGACGGCGCGGCGGTCGGCGCCGAGCGGGAGGGTGTCCAGGGCGCCGGTGGACAGCGGCGGCCAGACGACGGCCAGGTCGCTGTCGCCGGTGAGCAGGCCGCACGTCGGGTCGTCGAAGTCGAACCTGCGCAGCGTGACGCGGCCCCCGGTCCGGGCGCGGACCGCGTCGACCACCAGGGCGGTCCGGGGCCCGGCGGCCTCCCCCATGAAACCGACGGTCAGTCCCGGCGCGGCCGCGCCGGAGAGGGCGGCCGCCAGGCCGTCGACCGCGGCCAGCACCGAGACGGCGTGCTCCAGCACCCGGCGGCCGTGCGCGGTCAGGGTCGCGCCCGTCCGCTCCCGGCGGAGCAGCGGCGCGTCCGAGCACGCCTCCAGCCGGGCGACCGCCGCGCTGACGGTGGGCTGGCTGACGCCCAGCGTCTCGGCGGCGGCGGTGAACGAGCCCGTCCGCGCGACGGCCGCGAACGCGCGCAGCGCCGGAAGGGTGATGTCGCCGGTCTTGCTCATAGTCCGAGGCTATGGCCATGCCCGCGGGCTATGCGACGGCGCGGGCGGCCGTGGGGAGACTGGCCGCCGTGAAGACACCGGGAAGTTCTGACATCAGGCTGGCCGTCGGGGCCAGCACCGGGGCCGCCGTCTACTCGGCGGTGTTCGGGGCGCTCGCCGTCCAGAGCGGCTGGTCGGTCTGGCAGGCGGTGGCCGCCAGCGCGCTCGTGCACGCGGGCGGCAGCCAGCTCGCCGGGCTGGCCGCGCTCGGCGGCGGGGCCTCGCCGGTGGCGGCGCTGGCCGTCGGCACGCTGGTCAACCTGCGGCTGGGGGTGTTCGGGTTCGCGCTGGGCGACGTGTTCGGCTCCTGGCGGGACCGGTTCGCCGCCTCCCACCTGGTCTCGGACGAGTCCGCCGGGGCGGCGCTGACCCGCGCCACGGCGGCGGAGCGGCGGCGGACGTTCGTGACCGTCGGGCTGATCCTGTTCACGGGGTGGACGGCCGGGACGCTGGCCGGGGCCGCCTTCGGGACGGCGCTCCCGGCCGGGGCGCGCGGCTCCCTGGACCCGGCCGCCGCCGCGGTCTTCGCCGCGCTGGTCGTGCCGCTGGTCCGGGGCGTCCGGGAGGCGGCGACGGCGGTGGCGGCGGCCGGTGTGACGGTGGTGGCGGCGGCCTGGGCCCCGCCCGGCGTTCCGGTGCTGCTGGGGGCGCTGGCGGTCGTTCCGGCCGCGCTGGTGCGGAAGCGGGTGAAGGTGTGATGGCGATCTGGTTCCTCATCGGCGGCCTGGCGGTGACCACCTACCTGGTCCGCCTCGGCGGCGTCGCGCTGGCCGCACGGCGCGGCGCGAAGGCGTCCGGAGAGTCCCGAGCGGACGGCATGGTGGCGCTCCTGCCGGTCGCGCTGCTGGCGGCCGTGGCGGCGACCCAGGTCGCACCCCAGGGGGACGTCAGGCCACCCCTGCTGTGCGCGGCACTGGCAGCGGCCGTGGCGGCCCCACGCCTCGGCTTCCTCCCCGCCATCCTGACCGGCGGCACCGTGGGCGCACTGATCACCTGGTGGTGACCGGCCGCCCGCTCCCGTCGCGCCGGGGACCTTCGGCCAGGACCCGCGCCGTTCTCAGCGCCGCCGCCCCCAACCACGCGAGGAAGGGCGTGACGGGGGCGCGAGTCCGGTGCGGGGAAGCGGTCGCGCAGGTACGGCCCCGGAAGGTCATGGGCTCGCGGGGCGCGTCCGGGCCGTAGGCGCTGCGGTGGCTCGTGGGAGTCCCGGACGGGCGGATCGAGGAGGCCCGCTTTCGCGGGGGATGTGCGGGAGTTGTGCGGGTTTGGGGGTGGCGTTGACGGGGTTCTCTCCCGCCTGCTGGACTCGCCGTTCGTGACCTTCTCCCAGGCTGTGGCTCCGTTCTCCGTGGTGGCCGCGGCGACCGCCGTCCTCGTCTGGGGGACGTTGTCGCCCCGCAAGCGGCTGCCGTTCCTGCTGCTGGGGACCGCCGCCGCCCTGGGCGCCGCCGGGTACGGGCCGTTGATCGTGCTGTTCCCCATGATGTGGTTGTTCTTCTGGCCGGTCCCCGCCGTCGCGGCCGGGGTGACGGGCGCCTTCGCGGTCGTGTCGGGGCAGCGGGAGGGGCCCGGCGCCGAGCTGGCCACCTGGCTTCGGCTGTGCCTGGCGTGGCTGTGGGCCCTGGTCGCCGTGTACGGGTACGGGATCTCCGGGAGCGGCGTCGTCGACGGCGCCTCCCCTTCCTGCTCGGGGGATTCCAGCAGGTCGGCGGGGTTCTTCCCGCTGCACGACACCGTCTGCGGGAAGGATCAGGTGCCGGGGTGGGTCGATCCCGCGCTCTTCACGTTCCTGCTGCTGCTCGCGGTGAGCGCCGTGGGCGCGATCCGGGCCGGAGCGGTAAGGAAGCGGTAAGCACCCCCCGCCATGCTTGAGCCATCAAGGAACACCGGAGAAGGGAACACCCCGATGCGTATCGTGATCTGCGGCTTCATCAGCCTCGACGGTGTCGTGCAGGCCCCGGGCGGGCCCGACGAGGACCGCGACGGCGGCTTCGCCCACGGCGGCTGGACCCAGCCGTACTTCGACCCGGAGGTGGTCGGCGGGGCCTTCGACGCGGCCATGAAGAACGCCACCACGCTGCTGTACGGCCGCCGCACCTGGCAGAACATGGCCGCCGCGTGGTCGCAGCAGGCCGGGGACCCGTTCGCGGACAAGCTGAACGCCCTCCCCAAGTACGTCGTGTCCGACAGCCTGGACGAGAAGGACATGACCTGGAACACCTCGCTGATCCGCAACGCGGAGGCCGTAGAGCGCATCCGCGGGCTGCGCGGGACCGGCGACGGCGACGCGATCCTCATGGGCAGCCCCACGCTGGCGCGGACGCTGATCGAGGAGGGGCTGTTCGACGAGCTGATCCTGATCTCCATGCCGGTGATCCTGGGCGGCGGCAAGTCGATCTTCCCGGCGGAGGGGACGAAGCACGCCCTGGAGCACGTCTCCACGGTCACCTCCCCCACCGGCGTCAACGTCTGCGTCTACCGCAGGGCGCAGGGGTAGTCTGCGAGGTGTACCGCACCGGTGGCGGCCTCCCCGTTCGATGACGTGTGTCCGGAGGTCGTCCGATGATCGAGGTGCGGGTCTTCCGACGGAGCGATCGCGACCAGCTCGCCGCTCTCGTCAACGCCCACGTGCAGGCCGTGGTGCCCGGTGTCTCCCTGTCCGTCAACGCGGTGCTCGGCGCCCTGGAACGGGAGCCCGGCGAGTTCGTCGTCGATCCCTGGGTGACCGCGCGGGTCACCCTGGTCGCCGAGCAGCGCGGCCGGATCGTCGCCGCCGCGCACCTGGTGCGGTACGGCGACGGCCCCGAGGTCGGCGGGACCTACCGGGACGCCGCCGAGATCCGTTGGCTGCTGTTCTGGCCGGACGCGGCGTACTGGCCCGACGCGTCGGCGGCGGCCGGGCCGTTGATGGAACGGTGCCTCCAGGTGTGCGCGGGGTGGCGGGCCGCGCGCTGGTACGCCGACGGGACGCTCCCCGCGCCGGGCGTGTACGGCGTTCCCGAGCAGTGGCCGCACGTCCGGGACCTGTACGAACGCGCCGGGTTCCGCCCCGAGGGGCGGCGCGAGGTCGTGCTGCTCGCGGAGGTGGACCGGCTCCGGACCGAGGACGGGGGCGACGGGCTCGCCGTCCACCGCACGGTCGGGGTCAACGGCACCCGGCTGACCGCGCGGCGCGACGGCCGGGAGGTCGGGTTCGTGGAGGTGGACACCGGGCTGGCCGAGGGCGGCCGGTTCGCGCACCTGGCGGGCTGGGCCGACGTCGGGAACCTGGAGGCCGACGACGACGCGACCGCCACCTGGCTGGTCGGGAGGGCCGCGCGCTGGCTGCGGCTGGCGCGCGTGGAACGCCTGCTCGACTACGCCCTGGACGACGAGCACGACCGGCTCCGCCTGCTGCGCGGCCTCGGGTTCGAGGAGCTGACGCGGACCGAGCGGGGCTGGATCCGGCGACGAGAGGATGAGGAACGATGAAGCTGACCGTGACCACGTTCGTGACCCTCGACGGCATCGCCCAGGCCCCGGGCGGGCCGGACGAGGACCGCGAGGGAGGGTTCGAGTACGGCGGCTGGCTCGCCCCGTACGTGGACGAGGACTTCGGGAACGCGGTGGACGCCTGGTTCCGGCCCGCCGACGCGTTCCTGTTCGGCCGCCGGACCTACGAGATCTTCGCCGCGTACTGGCCGGACGTCACCGACGAGGACGACGTCGTGGCGACCAGGTTCAACACGCTGCCCAAGTACGTGGCGACCCGCACCCTGGACAAGGCCGGCTGGGCGGGGACCGAGCTGCTGCGCGGCGACGTCGCCGCCGCCGTCGCCGGGATCAAGGCCCGGCCGGGCCAGGAGCTCCAGGTCCACGGCAGCATCGACCTGGTCCGGACGCTGGTCCGGGCCGACCTGGTGGACGAGTTCCGGCTCCTGGTGTTCCCGGTCGTGCTGGGCACGGGCAAGCGGCTGTTCGACGGCGCCGTCCCGACCGCCCTGCGGCTCGCCGACTCCCGCACGACCAGCGCCGGGGTCATGCTCCAGACCTACGAGGCCGACGGCCGCCCCGAGTTCGGCACCGTGGGGTGACGGGCGGCGCCGCCGTCCGGGCTTGACCCTCACGCCGCGTCAGGCTCCACGATCGACGCATGAGCGACTACTACGAAGCGTTCGAGGTCAGCCCGGTCCCCCACCCCGGGCCTGACGCGACGCCACCTGAGATCTTCCGGGGCATCTACGCCATGCCGATGTTCGTCACCGTGCCGACGTCGGACCTGGCCGCGTCCGTGGATTTCTGGGTTCGCGGGCTCGGGTTCATCGACCTTTTCACGACCCCCGGCCACGTCACGCACCTTCGACGGTGGATGTTCCAGGACGTCCTGCTCGTCCCGACCGGCGCCCCGCCGGCCCCTCCCACGGTGAGCGTGAGCTTCTCCTGCGTGCTGAGCCAGATCGACGAGATCGCGCGAGCGTGCACCGCGCTGGTGCCCGGATGCACGACGGGACCGCGGAAGACCCCGTGGAACACCGTGGACCTGGAGGTCGTCACCCCGGAGAACGCCCGCGTCATCCTCACCGCGGCCCGCACCTTCGACCCTGACAGCCCCGAGGCACGCAACCTCGAAGCGGCCGGCATCCCTCTCCCCAAGGAGGCGAGACCGCGCATGCCAGACTCGACGGCGTGACCGGCACGGCGATGGACGACGCCGCGGGGGTCACCGTCCGCGCCCTCCATCATTGGGACGCGATCGAACCGGGTCTGGCCACCTGGCTCCGCGACATCATCGACGCCAGCGCCCGCGGCGAAGGCATCGACCCGGACTCGGCGACCCGGACCTGACGTGTCCGCCCGCCGGCCGCCGCGGGGGCCGGACGGCCCCCGCGGGGCGGGTCACAGTGGTCGGAAGTGGCGCAGGGTCTCCGGGTTCGCCATCGAGTCGGGGTTGGCGGCCTGCTCGACCGGCGTCCCCAGCAGGATCTTGCGGACCGGGACCTCCAGCTTCTTGCCCGACAGGGTGCGCGGGACGCCCGGGACGGCGTGGATCTCGTCGGGGACGTGGCGCGGCGACAGCGCCGACCGCAGCTCCCGCTTCAGCCGGGCCACCAGGTCGTCGGTCAGCTCCACGCCCTCGGCGAGCTGGACGTACAGGAGCAGCAGGCCCTCGCGCCCCAGCCGCCCGGTGTCGATGACCAGGCTGTCGGCGATCTCGTCGAACGCCTCCACCACCCGGTAGAAGTCGGCGGTGCCCATCCGGACGCCGCCCCGGTTCAGGGTCGAGTCGGACCGGCCGTAGATCACGCAGCCGCCGTCCGGCCGCACCTTGATCCAGTCGCCGTGCCGCCACACGCCCGGGTACATCTCGAAGTAGGACTCGCGGTAGCGGGCGTGGTCCTCGTCGTTCCAGAAGAACACCGGCATCGACGGCATCGGCTCGGTGAGCACCAGCTCGCCGACCTCGTCCACCACGGCCTTGCCCGCGTCGTCGAACGCCTCCACCCTCGCGCCCAGCCCCCGCGTCTGGATCACGCCCGCGTGCAGCGGCAGCAGCGGGCACGGGCCGACGAAGCCGGTGCACAGGTCCGTCCCGCCGGAGAACGAGCCGAGCAGCAGGTCGCGGCCGACGTTCTCGTACACCCAGGTGAACCCCTCGGGCGGCAGCGGCGAGCCGGTGGAGCCGATGCCGCGCAGCCGCGACAGGTCGTGCTCGGCGCCGGGGCGGCGGCCCTCCTTCAGGGAGGCCGTGAGGTAGGGCGCGCCGACGCCCATGTACGTCGCGTTCGTCTCGGCGACCAGGGTCCACAGGTCCAGCGGCGCGCCGTCGTACATGACGATCGTGGCCCCCACCAGCAGGCCGCCGACCAGGTAGTTCCACATCATCCAGCCGGTGGTGGTGTACCAGAAGAACACGTCCTCGTGGCCGAGGTCCTGGTGGAACGACAGCGCCTTCAGGTGCTCCAGCACGATGCCGCCGTGGCCGTGCACGATCGGCTTGGGCAGGCCGGTGGTGCCCGAGGAGTACACCACCCACAGCGGGTGGTCGAACGGGACCGCCTCGAACTCCGGCGCGTGCCCGCCGCGCGGCAGGTCCGCGTACGGCAGGACGTCCGGCATCGTCGCGGCCGGGTCCAGGTAGGGCACGAGGACGGTGGCGTTCAGCGTGGGCAGCGCCGCGCGGATCTCGGCGACGGTGTCGCGGCGGTCGAACCGCCTGCCGTTGTAGGCGTAGCCGTCCACGGCCAGCAGCACCTTCGGCTCGATCTGCGCGAACCGGTCGATCACCGACGACGACCCGAAGTCCGGCGAGCACGACGACCAGATCGCGCCGAGCGACGCGGTGGCCAGGAAGCACACCAGCGCCTCGGGGATGTTGGGCAGGTAGGCGGCGACGCGGTCGCCCCGGCCGACGCCGAGCTCCACCAGGCCCGCGCGGACCTCGCCGACGTGCAGGGCGAGCTCGCGGAACGACATCACCCGGTGCCCGCCCTGCTCGGAGCGGAACACCACGGCCGTGTCGTCGGGGTGGGTGTCGGCGCGGCGCAGCGCGTTGGCGGCGTAGTTCAGGGTCGCGCCGGGGAACCACCGCAACCCGTCCACCGGCGTCGGCCCGCCGATCCGCACCGGCCCGTCACCGCGGTCGCCGAGGACGTCGAAGTACTCCCAGACCGAGTCCCAGAACGCGTCGACCTCGGTCACCGACCAGTCCCACAGCTCCCCGGGCGACTCGGTGAGCACCCCGCGATCCCACAGCCAGTGCTGGTAGTGGGTCAGACGGGCGTTGGCGATGACGGCCTCGGACGGCTCCCACAGCGGGACGCCCTCGGGCACCTGGGACATGAGCACTCCCCTCCTACCGCGCCCCTTCGCGCGGCGTTCCCAATCTGGAGGATCCCTCCCCTCCGGCGCAACCAGGCGCTTTCCCGGGACCGCGGCGAGCCGGAGGGCGCCGTCCCCGCACGTCGGGGCCCGCCGCGTGGCAATCTGGGGACTCGCGGACGCCACGCCCCCCACTTGGGCCCGGATGGCGGCGTGGCGGTCCGGTTCTGAGTAACGTTCAACCTTGAAGTTTCTTGACCAAACAAGGGAAAACGGTGCGACGGGGAACCACGGTGCTGGTGCTCGTCCTGGGGCTGGTTGCGGCCTGCTCCTCGGGCGGCGGGGACGAGACGGTCCAGGGAGGGAAGGACGGCGCCCCCTCGGTGTCGATCAGCCCGGCGAACGCGACGACGGACGCCCCGCCCGACAGGGGCGTGACCGTCACGGCGAACGGCGGGACGCTCAGCCAGGTCACGGTGCGCAGCCGGGGCGCGGAGGTGCCCGGCTCGCTGTCGCCGGACAAGCGGACCTGGCGGTCGTCCTGGACGCTCACGCCGGGCGCGAGGTACCAGGTGTCGGCCACCGCGACCGGCAACGGCAAGACCACCAACGCCACCAGCGGGTTCCGCACGGTCAAGGACGTCGCCGCCACGACCATCACCAACGTGATCCCCGCCAACGGGCAGAAGGTCGGCGTCGGCATGCCGATCATGGTGCAGTTCAACAAGCCGGTCCCGGAGCGGGCGCGGGCGGCCGTCGAACACTCCCTGGAGATCGTCTCGACGCATCCGACCGAGGGCGCCTGGCGCTGGGTGGCCGCCAACGAGTCGTTCAACGGCCTGCCGTCGGTGATGTTCCGGCCGCGCAGGCCCTGGGCCCCGAACCAGAGGGTGAAGCTCGTCGCGCACTACGCGGGCGTGCGGATCGGCGACAAGGTGTTCGGCGCCCGGGACGTCACCCGCGAGTTCACCGTCGGCGACGCCCACACCGTCACCATCTCCGCCACGACCCACCGCGCGGTCGCCAGGAGCAACGGCAAGGTCGTCAAGACCTGGCCGGTCAGCCTGGGCCGCGGCGGCGACGTGTGGCCCGACGGCGTCGACCACCAGCTCACCACCAGCGGCGTCCACCTGACCATGAACAAGGTCCGGCTGGAGAGGATGGAGTCGCCCGGCAAGAAGAAGGGCGAGCCCGGCTACTACCTGGAGATGGTCCCGTGGGCCTACCGGATCTCCAACAGCGGCGAGTACATCCACCAGAACATGGACGACCCGTCCTGCCTCGGCAACCGCAACTGCTCCCACGGCTGCGTCCGCTCCCCCGAGGCCTCGGCCAGGTGGTTCTTCAACTGGGCCTACCCGGGTGACATCGTGAACATCACGGGCACCAAGCGGAAGCTGGACTGGTGGAACGGCTGGGGGTACTGGCAGATGCCGTTCGAGAGGTGGACCGAGGGCAGCGCCCTCAGGAAGCCGGTGACGACCCGGTCCTTCCAGAGCTGACACCGGACGTCCCGTGCCAGAGCTCGCGGTCCTGATCGGCCTCCAGGCGTCGGGCAAGACCACGTTCTACCGGCGGCGCCTGGCCGCCTCCCACGTCCACGTCAGCAAGGACGCCTTCCCCCGGTCGGCGCGCCGCCGCCAGGCCCGCCAGCTCCGGCTGGTCGACGAGGCCCTGGCGGCGGGGCGCGACGTCGCGGTCGACAACACCAACCCCTCACCCGAGGAGTGGGCGCCGCTGATCGAGCTGGGACGGCGGTACGGGGCGCGGATCACCGCCTACTGGTTCCCGCCCGACGTCCCCGCCTCACTGACCCGCAACGCCGCACGGCCGCCCGCGGAGCGCGTACCCGACGTAGGGATCTACGCGACCCTCAAACGCCTGCGCCGCCCCCACCCGAACGACGGTTTCGACGCGCTGTGGTCGGTGGAGCACGACGGCGAGGGAGGCTTCACCGTCACCGCGCTGCCCGGGGAGGGCCCCGGCGCGCCCTGAGGCGACGGACAAATCGGATGCCCGGCGCGGGGATCCGTGCCACGCTCGGGCACCTGCGCGGCGTCGTGCGAGAGGGGCCCGATGAGGACGACGGATCTTGAGACGCGGATGCGGGAGCGGGAGTGGTTCCACTCCCTGACGTTGCTGCCCGGTGCCTGGGCCGTGGTCCGGGTGGACGGCCGCGGCTTCTCGCGGTACACCGAGAGTCGCTTCGAGAAGCCGTTCGACCTCCGCTTCTCCGAGCTGATGACCGGTACCGCGCGGGTCCTGCTGGAGGAGCTGGGCGGCCGGTACGCCTACACCGAGAGCGACGAGATCTCGGTGGTGCTGCCGCCGGGGTTCGACCTGTTCGGGCGGGAGGTGGAGAAGCTGGTGTCGCTGTCGGCGGGGATCGCCTCGGCCGCGTTCACCTCCGCCGCCGGGGAGGTCGCGGTGTTCGACTCCCGCGTCTGGATGGGGACGGGGCTCGGCGACGTCCTGGACTACCTGTCCTGGCGGCAGGCCGACGCGACCCGCTGCGCCCTCAACGGCTGGTGCTACTGGACGCTCCGCAAGAGCGGTGCCACCCCCCGCCAGGCCACCCGCGCCCTGGAGGGGACGACGACCTCCGACAAGAACGACCTGCTCCACTCCCACGGCGTCAACTTCAACGAGGTCCCCGCCTGGCACGCCGCGGCGTCGGCCTGTGGTGGGAGACCTACGAGAAGACCGGCCACGACCCGGTCCGCGGCGTGGACGTGACCGCGACCCGCCGCCGGGTGCGGGTCGAGCGCGGGCTGCCGATGAAGGACGCCTACCGCGACCTGGTGCGCGGCCTGCTGGATGTCGGCGTTCCCGCCTAGAGTCGTCCACCATGACGATCGACTGGATCCGGGTGCGGGAACGCGTCGCCGCGCTCGCCGCCTCCCCGCACGCCGCCGGGGTGTTCGGCGGGCACAGCCACCGCTTCGAGCTGGAGCCCGTCCTGACGCCGGACGAGCTCGCCGAGGCCGAGGCGCAGTTCGGCGTCACCCTCCCCGAGGACTACCGGGGCTTCCTGCTCCACGCGGGGCGCGGCGGCGCGGGCCCCTCGCACGGGATCTTCCCGCTGCGGCGGGGGAAGGACGGGTGGCGCTGGGAGGGCGACGGGGCCGACCTCGCCTCGCTCACCCGGCTGCGCGAGCCGTTCCCCGTCCGGGGGCCCGATCCCGCGGCGCTCGACGCCCTGCTCGCCGAGCGGCCCGAGGAGGAGGACTTCGAGGACGTCGACGCGTTCGACGTGGCCTACGAGGCGTGGGACGAACGCCTCGCCGAGCTGCTGTGGAACGAGGACCGGACCGTCGGCGCGGTCTGCCTGTGCCACCACGGCTGCGCGGCGCGCGAGTGGCTGGTGGTCAGCGGGCCGGAGCGCGGCACGGTCTGGAGCGACGACCGCGTCGACGAGGTGGACCTGCGCCCGCGCGGGGAGCGCACGACGTTCGGGCGGTGGTACCTGGAGTGGCTGGCGGAGGCCGAGGAGCAGGTCAGAGCGTCAGCTCGGTGATCGCCGACAGGAGCGCGCCCGTGTCGGACAGGTCGTCCAGCACGCGGTCCGCGCCCGCCGCGCGCAGCTCGGCGGCGGTCGCGCCGCCGGTCGCCACCGCGACGATCGGGGAGCCCGCGATGTGCGCGGCCTGGACGTCGCGCGGGTGGTCGGCGACGTAGACCGTGGCGGTCTCGCGGAAGCGGGTGCGGTGCTTGTCGCCGGTGCGGGTGCGGGCGAGGTCCAGCAGCGCGGCCTTGCTGTAGACGCCGGTCTCGTAGCCGCCGGTGTCCAGGTCGAGGTGGTCGGCCAGGCCCAGTTCGGTGAGCTTCAGGACGGCGTTGGGCCGGATGCAGCCGGTCAGCACCGACTGGGCGGTCCGGGGGGCGCTCAGCCGGGCCAGCGCGGCGATCGCCTCGCGGGCCCCGGCCAGGACGCGGCCCTGGGCCCGCAGGTCCGCGCGGCGCTCGGCGAACGTCTCGGCCAGCGCCGCCGTGAACGCCGGCAGGTGGTCGTCGTCCGGCGCGATGTCGTTGAAGGCCAGCGTCTCGAAGATGATCTCCGATTCGGTGCGGCCGTGGGTGGGGGCCAGCCGGACCATGGGGCGGCCGGTGGTGCGGCGGAACGCCGCGGCGTACGCCTCGCGGGTGACGCGTCCGACGTCCACCAGCGTGTGATCGATGTTCCACAGCACCAGGCGGTTCAACGTCGTCATCCCGTTTTCCATCAGCGTGGTCCGTTCCCTGCGGGGGCGCACCAATGGTCGGCCCTCGCGGTCACTCCGCGCAACCGCGCGCCCCGGCGGGGGACGTGGCCTCGGTCACGCCGCGGCCGCGACCGCCGGGGCGGTCGCGGCCGCGGCGCGTGCCGGGTCAGGAGCCCATGTGCGGGTACCGGTGGTCGGTCGGCGGCACGAACGTCTCCTTGACCGACCGGGCGTTGACCCAGCGGACCAGGTTGAAGATCGAGCCGGCCTTGTCGTTGGTGCCCGACGACCGCGCGCCGCCGAACGGCTGCTGGCCGACGACCGCGCCGGTGGGCTTGTCGTTGACGTAGAAGTTGCCCGCCGCGAAGCGCAGCTTCTCCGACGCCGCCGCGATGGCCTGCCGGTCCTGCGCGATGATCGCGCCGGTGAGGGCGTACTGCGCGACGCTCTCCATCTGGTCGAGCGCCCGGTCGTAGTCGGCGTCGTCGTAGACGTGGACGCCGAGGATCGGGCCGAAGTACTCGGTGGTGAAGATCTCGTCGGTCGGGTCCGCCGACTCCAGCACCGTCGGGCGCACGAAGTAGCCCTGGGAGTCGTCGCACTCGCCGCCGACCAGGATGTCCACCGTGTCCACCGACCGGGCGCGCTCGATGGCGGCCCTGTGCTTGGCGAACGCCCGCTCGTCGATCACCGCGCCCATGAACGCCGACAGGTCCTCGGCGACGTTGCCCATGGTCAGCGACTCGACGGTGGCCAGGAAGTCGTCCTTGATCCGGTTCCACAGGGAGCGCGGGACGTAGGAGCGGGAGGCCGCCGAGCACTTCTGGCCCTGGTACTCGAACGCGCCGCGGATCAGCGCGGTCTGGAGCACCGCCGGGTCGGCCGACGGGTGCGCGACGACGAAGTCCTTGCCGCCGGTCTCGCCGACCAGGCGCGGGTAGCCCCGGTAGCCGGAGATGTTCTCGCCGACGGTCCGCCACAGGTGCTGGAAGGTGGCGGTGGAGCCGGTGAAGTGGATGCCCGCCAGGTCCGGGTGGGTCAGCGCGACGCGGGACACGGCCTGGCCGTCGCCGGTCACCAGGTTGATCACGCCCGGCGGGAGCCCGGCCTCCTCCAGCAGCCGCATGGTGAAGTGCGCGGCGAACTGCTGGGTCGGCGACGGCTTCCAGACCACCACGTTGCCCATGAGGGCGGCCGAGGTGGGCAGGTTGCCCGCGATGGCGGTGAAGTTGAACGGGGTGATCGCCAGGACGAAGCCCTCCAGCGGGCGGTACTCCATGCGGTTCCACACGCCCGGCGAGGAGATCGGCTGCTGGGTGTGCAGCTCACGGGCGTAGGCCACGTTGAACCGCCAGAAGTCGATCAGCTCGCAGGCGGAGTCGATCTCGGCCTGCTGGACCGACTTGGACTGGCCGAGCACGGTGGCGGCGTTCAGCACGTTGCGCCACGGACCCGCCAGCAGCTCGGCCGCCTTGAGGAAGATCGCGGCGCGGTCGTCGAACGACAGGGCGCGCCAGCCCGGGGCCGCCCGCCGCGCCGCCTCGATGGCCGCGCGCACGTCGTCGTCGGTGGAGTTGCGCAGCGTGCCCAGCACGTGCCCGTGGTTGTGGGGCTCGACCACCTCGATTGGGTCGCCGCCGCCCAGGCGCTGCTCCCCGTCGATGGTCTGGGTCAGGTCGATCCGCTCGCCGGCCAGTTCCTTGATCTTGGCTTCGAGCGAGGCGCGCTCGGGGGTGCCCGGCGCGTAGCCCTTGACCGGCTCGTTCACCGGTACCGGCACGTTGGTGACGGCGTCCATTGGTCGCTCCCTGTCAGGTCCCGACATCGTTGTCGTGGCGCACGATCGGCATGCGCCAGCGCGTCGCCCGGATGCCCGGGGATCTACCCGGGCCACCGGCCCGCGACGCGCGCGCCACCAGCCTATGAAACTTTGCCGGTTCTGCCCGATTCGGTGCCCTGGGAGCCCAGCTCAGGGGGCGAGGTCGCCGAGCTCCTGGGTGGCGTACCACATCAGCTCGTGCCCCTCGGCGCCGTCCACGGTGAACGCGGCGTCCTCGTCGCCCGCGTCGGCGGCGGCCAGCGCCGCGACGGCCGCGCGCACGTCGGCCTCGGCGTCGGGGTCGTCGACGTGCCCGGAGGCGACCTTCTTCCAGGGGACCTCGGCGGTGAGGCGCACGCGGGCGCGTTCCTCGTCGCCGTACACGGTCTCGACGTCCTGGTCGGGCACCTCCACGGCCAGCACCACGCGCCGCGCCGGAGCCCCGGGCCCCCGGTCGAGCTCGGGGGCGAGCAGGCGCAGCGAGGCGCGGGCGGCGGCGGTCATCGCCGCGTACTCCAGCTCCTCCTGGTCGCCCTCGGCGTACCACTCGCGCAGCGCGGGCGTGACCGCGTAGCCCGTCAGCGGGGCCGGACCGATCCGGCGGGCGGTGTGGATCTCGGCGAGGAGCGGCAGCGTGGCCGGAAGATAGACGCGCATGGCAGGACAAGGGTAGGGCTACAGCGCGCCGAGTTCGCGCAGCGCCGCGACCGTGGCGTCGGGATCGGTGTGCAGGACGGCCGTCATGCCGACGGCCTCGGCGGCGCGCACGTTGTGGTCGATGTCGTCGATGAACACGCACTCGGCCGGGGTGAGGTCCAGCAGGTCGGCGGCGTGCCGGAAGATCCGCTGGTCGGGCTTGCGCATCCCGACCTCGCAGGAGATCACCACGGCGTCGAACAGGTCGGCGAACAGGTCGCGCGGGTACTCGTTGCCCCAGGAGTTGGACAGCAGCGCGGTCCGGGTGCCCGCCGCGCGGGCCTCCCGCAGCGCCGCGTACATCGGCTCGACCGGCGCGAACGCCGCGAACATCCGGTTGATCAGACCCTCGGCGACGACCGGGTTCCCGTCGATGGTGAGCAGCTCGGCGGCCAGCAGGCGTTCGAACTCGGCCGGGTCGAGGGTGCCGTCCTCCAGGCCGTGGATGGGGTTCAGCCCGCCGCCGTCGTAGGCGGCCTTCACCCAGGCCCGCATGATCGCCCGGTAGCGGTCGGCGTCGATGCGGTCGGCCTCCAGCCAGCGGGCGACGGCTTCGTTCAGCGGGGAGGTCAGGACGCCGCCCCAGTCGGTGATGACTGCTCTGATGGCCACGGCCCGATGGTAAAGCACTACTAACCGGGACGTTTCGCCAAGGCGGCGAGCATGATCAGGGGAACGGCGGGCAGCACGTAGCGGTAGTCGAACTGCGCGGTGAACACCGGCACCAGCAGCAGCGTCACCCCGGCCGCCCAGGGCAGCAGGGCGTCCCCGCCCCACGCGCGCCGCTCCCGCACGATCCGCGCGGCGCCGAGCAGCACGAACGCGCCGAGCACCGTCCCCGGCAGGTAGGCGAACCGCTGGTAGGTCCCCAGGAACGAGGAGTAGGGCCGCACGGCCCTCGTCTCGGTGAAGCCGGGGTCGTACTTGCGGATCAGCCGGTCGCCGTCCGGCAGCGCCTCCTTGGCGTCGTCCCGGAACAGGTAGTACTCGTAGGTGTCCCGGTCGGGGAACGTCGGGTGCCCCCACCGGAACGTCCGCGCGATGTCGGTCCCGGCGATCGCCAGGTAGTCCAGCGGCTGCGACACGATGGCGCGGACGGCGAACGAGCGCATCAACGCCTCGCTCTCCTTGGAGAACCCCTCGGCGTCCACCCGGTGCCGGGGGGCCTGCATGCCCCAGATGTAGGACTTGCGCACCGAGCGGCGTTCCGGGTCGGAGGCCAGGCACAGCGGCATCTCCTCGACCGGCACGCGCATCCTGTGGCAGTCGGCGAACGGGGCGACGCGCCCGTACAGGAAGATGCCCGTGCTCCGGTTCATGCCGAACTGCCCCTGCTCGACGGCGAACCACGTGCCGTAGCCGGCCAGCATCAGCACCACCGTCGCGACGCCCGCCACGATGGTCCGCCACGGCACCCGCCGCGCCAGCAGGAACACCACCAGCGGGGCCAGCAACGGCAGCCCCGCCGTCCGCGTGATCGCCGCCAGCCCGACCAGCACGGCCCCCGCGACGACGTGGCGGCGCGTCAGCTCGCGCGGCCACAGGAAGACGGTCACGGCGGCCATCACCAGGAACGCGAACAGCGTGTCGGACATGACCATCTGTTCGAGCTGGACCTGGAAGGCGTCCAGCAGCACCGGGACGGTCGCCGCGCCCGCCGGCCACGGCCGCACGCCGCGCCGGACCAGCAGCGCGTACAGCATGACCGCCATCCCGACGCCCATGGCGTGTTGCAGGAACGCCACCCAGGCCAGGCCGGGCAGCGGCGCCAGGAACAGCGAGTAGCCGCTCGGCCGGATGAGGCTGGGCATCAGGTGGACGGCGCCCGACAGGTAGTCGATCGAGTCGGGGAACCACATGACGGGCCGGTAGCCGAGCATCGCGGCGGCGCGCAGCGCGATCCCGAGGAGCGCCGCCAGCAGGAACGGCCAGTGCCGCCGGGCGAACGGGCGTACGCGACCCCACCGGCCGCCCCGCTCCGAGGGCGTGGGGTCCGGTTCCGTGTCCGCCGCGCCTGCCGACGCCTCCGTGGATGTGGTCATGACCGCTCCGCAGGATATCCACGCCCGCACCCGGCCGGGGAAACCGAATCTCGTTCTGCCAGACTGGCCGCATGGACTTCGAACCCAGCCCGAAGGCACGCGAGTACCAGGAAAGACTGCGGGAGTTCATGGACGAGCGCGTGTACCCGGCCGAGCCGGAGTACGCGCGGTGGCGGGCGGAGCACATGGCCACCGACCCCCACGCCCTCCCGCCCGTCGTCGAGGAGCTGAAGGCCGAGGCCCGCGCGCGGGGCCTGTGGAACCTGTTCCTGCCCGACGTCTCCGGCCTGTCCAACCTGGAGTACGCGCCCCTCGCCGAGCTGACGGGCCGGTCCCCCGACCTGGCGCCGGAGGCGGTCAACTGCGCCGCCCCCGACACCGGCAACATGGAAGTCCTGCACATGTTCGGCACGCCCGAGCAGAAGAAGCGGTGGCTGGAACCGCTGCTGGACGGGGAGATCCGGTCGGCGTTCGCGATGACCGAGCCGGAGGTGGCCTCCTCCGACGCCACCAACATCACCACCAGCATCGTCCGCGACGGCGACGAGTACGTGGTCAACGGCCGCAAGTGGTTCATCACCGGCGCCGCCGACGAGCGCTGCAAGATCTTCATCGTGATGGGCAAGACCGACCCGGACGCCCCCGCGCACCGCCAGCAGTCACAGATCCTGGTCCCCCGCGACACCCCCGGCGTGCGGATCGTCCGCCATCTGCCGGTCTTCGGCTACCAGGACCAGCACGGCCACTCGGAGATCGTCTTCGAGGACGTCCGCGTCCCGGCGGCGAACCTGATCGCGCGGGAGGGCGACGGCTTCATGATCGCCCAGGCGCGGCTCGGGCCCGGCCGCAT
Source organism: Actinomadura kijaniata NBRC 14229 (assembly GCF_001552175.1). Classification (GTDB taxonomy): domain Bacteria; phylum Actinomycetota; class Actinomycetes; order Streptosporangiales; family Streptosporangiaceae; genus Spirillospora; species Spirillospora kijaniata. The sequence goes on along the minus strand of NZ_BCQR01000100.1, from coordinate 3,330 downwards.
CCACCACTGCATGCGCGCCCTCGGCATGGCCGAACGGGCGCTGGAGCTGATGTGCGCGCGGGCGACGGCGCGGGTGGCGTTCGGCGAGCCGCTGGCCGCCCAGGGCGTGGTCCGCCAGCAGATCGCCGAGTCCCGCATGGCGATCGAGCAGGCCCGGCTGCTGACCCTCAAGACCGCCTGGCTGATCGACCGGCACGGCGCCAAGGGCGCCCGCAGCGAGATCGCCGCGATCAAGGTCGTGGTCCCCCGGATCACCCACGAGGTCCTGGACCGCGCGATCCAGGTCCACGGCGGCATGGGCGTCTCCGACGACACCCCGCTGGCGCAGATGTACTCCTGGGTCCGGGCGATGCGGATCTTCGACGGCCCCGACGAGGTCCACGTCCGCACCGTGGCCCGCCAGGAGCTGCGCCGGTACGAGTGAGCCGGCACGAGGGAGCCGGCACGGGTGAGCCCGCGCGCGGCCCGCGAACGCGCGCGTCCCGCCCGGTTCCGCCGGGCGGGACGCGACCTGTCCGTGACGTCGGGAGCTTCCTTCAGGGTCGGGCGGGACCGGCACCCCCGGTCCCGCGGTGGGGGTCCGTCAGGCGGACCTCAGTCGTTGCAGCGCCTCGCGGACCCCGCCGTCGCTCTCCTCCAGCGCCGCGGTCGCCCGCGCCGCCGGAACCTCCCCGAGCAGCGACACCAGTGCCACGCGCGTGTTGCCGCCCGCCTCGGCCAGCGCGTTCTCACACGTCCGGGCGTCGAACCCGGTCGCCTCGGTGAGAATGCGGACCAGCCGCGCGCGCAGCTTGGCGTTCAGCGCGTTCACGCTGACCATCAGGTTCGAGTAGGTCCGCCCGAGCCGGATCATCAGGGTCGTCGAGAACGAGTTGAGCACCAGCTTGGTGGCGGTGCCCGCCTTCATCCGCGTCGAACCGCTGATCACCTCCGGTCCGGTGGCCAGGCCGATGTGGACGTCGACCTCCTCCCCGTAGGGGGTGTGGGGATTACAGCTGATCAGTGCGGTGTGCGCCCCGGCCCGCGCCGCCGCCCGCAGGGCGCCGATCACGTACGGGGTGCGCCCGCTGGCGGCGACCCCGACCGCGATGTCGCCGCGCGCCACGTCGGCGGCGTCGCGCGCGCCGAGGTCGGCGTCGTCCTCCACGTCGGAGATCGCCTGGGACAGCGCCCCCGGCCCCCCGGCGTGGTGGGCGACCACGCGGCCCCACGTCCCGAACGTCGGGGGGATCTCGGCGGCGTCGATGACGGCGAGCCGTCCCGACGTCCCGGCACCGAAGTAGTGGACACGGCCCCCGGCGCGCAGCGACGCGACCGCGAGCTCGACCAGCTCGGCGATCTGCGGCAGCACGGCGGCCACCGTCATCGGCACCGTGGCGTCCTCGCTGTTGATCAGACGCAGCACCTCCATGGTGGGAAGGGTGTCGACGTCGAGGGTCCGTGGGTTACGGCCCTCGGTGGGCAGATCGCAGTCGATCACCGACGCCTCCGGTCGGGTCGCACGGTCCGGCCGCGGACCGCCTCGAACGTGGCCTCCAGGGCCTTACGGGTGGGTCCGTAGGTTCGCTGCGCGATCCCCACGAACAGGCAGTCGACCACGGTGAGCTGCGCCAGCCGGCTGGCGGTGGCGCCGGAGCGGAACGTCGTCTCCCGCGCCGCCGTGGTCAGAACGAGATGCGCGACTTCCGCGATGGGTGACTTGGGGAAGTTGGTCAGGGCCACCGTGACCGCCCCGCGGCCCTTGGCCACCTCCAGGGCGTCGATGGTCTCGACCGTGGCGCCGGTGTGCGAGATGCCGACGGCCACGTCCCCCTGCCCCAGCACGGCCGCGCTGGTGAGCATGATGTGGGCGTCGGACCAGGCGGAGCACACCCGGCCGATGCGGTGCAGCTTCTGCTGGAAGTCCATGGCGACGAACGCGCTGGCGCCCACGCCGTAGACGTCCACCCGGTTCGCGGCGACGACGGCGTCCACGACCTGCTCGAGCGTCTTGATGTCGAGCTGGGCCGCGGTCTCCTCGACCGCCCGCGCGTCGGCGAAGGTCACCTTCTCCACGATCTGCTCTAGGGAATCGTCGGGACTGATGTCGCTTCCGATGACCCGGCCGCCGGTGGCGCTCTGCGCCCGGCCCGCCTCGGTGGCCAGGGTCAACCTCAGCTCTGGATATCCATGGAACCCGATGGCGCGGCAGAACCTGATGACGGTGGTCTCAGAGGTGCCGCAGTTCTGGGCGAGTTCCGTGATGGTCGAGTTGGCGACCCCTTCGGGGTCGTCGATGACACGTTGCGCGACGCGACGCTCCGCCGGGGGCAGCGAGGGCAGCAGGGACCGCACCCGCACGACGGTGCTGAGCGGCGCGGCCTGGCTGCCCGGAGAGGAGGACGCCCCCTGCGTCCCCGTCTGAGGCCCGGCCTGTTCCACAGGCGTTCCGACCTCCCCTGTGCTCCCCGGCTCCGAGCCGGTGGGTTTCCTCATGTAAGGAATTTTCTTACCCTCGTGATGTCACGTCAACGGTAGAAAAGGCTACGGTCGGCGTGTGTTGACCCATTTGGCCGGTCCGTACGTGATCGGCATAGACGCGGGTGGCACGAAGACCCGCTGTGTCGTACTAACGCTCGGGGGCGCCCTGGCCGGTTGTGGCACCGGCCCCGGCGCCAACCCCAACTCCGGGGGCGACACCGCGGGGGCGCTCACCACGGCCCTGCGGGAGGCTCTCGGCGACCTGGACCGCTCCCTGGTGCTGGCCGGGGTGTTCGGCATCGCCGGCGCGGGCTCGGCCGGACGGCCCGCCGCCGTCGCCGCCGCGCGACAGGCGTGGAGGGAGGTGGGCCTGCGCGGATCCCCGGCCGTCGTCACCGACATCGCCGTGGCGTTCGCCGCCGGAACCGACGCCGACAAGGGCATCGTGGTGTTCTCCGGCACCGGTGCCGGCGCGGCCGTGATCAGCGACGGCACGATCGTGCGGCGCGCCGACGCCTACGGCTGGCTGGTCGGCGACGAGGGATCGGCGGTGTGGCTGGGCCGCGAGGCGGTCCGCGCGACGCTGGCCGCCCTGGACGGCCGCAGCCACCCGACCGTGCTGACCGAGACGGTGCCGCACGCCCTGCTCGGCCCGGCGGTGATCGCGGAGCTGGAGAACACCCGGCACCGGCGGCGGCACCGGACGCTGGCCTCGGTCGGCGCGGCGACGACCCGCTCCGGCCGCTCCGGCTCGGCGCTGTCCTCCGGCGGCGTCGCGCACGGCGTCGGAACGGCGGTGCTCGGCCCCGAGCAGCCGGGCGGGCTCGTCCCCGGCCCGGCGCTGGCCGCCGGGTACGGCGCGGGCGGCCA
>NZ_BCQR01000099.1 GCF_001552175.1 Actinomadura kijaniata NBRC 14229 | reverse complement strand
GCGGTGATCCGGCCGGCGTCGCCCTGGGCACCCCCGTAGCCGAAGGGCGTTCCCGACAGCGCTGTACGCAGCACCAGGGCGGCGAAGGACGCGAGCAGTCCCGCGACGGCTCCCACCAGGACCGGGCCGCGCCATCGGGCCGCGACCGCCAGCAGCGGCAACGCGGTGAAGACCAGGACGGTCAGCGGGAGTTGGGCGTCCTGGCTCCGGAACGGGTCGATCGCCAGCCGTCCCGGTAGCACGAAGGCCACCGGGACGGTGACCAGCCATGTCAGCAGGGCGGCTCGTGCGGCTGTGGGCCACTGTGCCCGGCCGCCGGGTGGATCAGCTGGGAGCGGGCCTGTCTCGACGGCCATCAGGTCAGTCCGGGGTGGCCTGGATATCGAGGGTGAGCGCGTGGACCAGCATGTTGATCCCCACCAGCAGCGGACCCACGGCGAGCAGGACACTGCCGGCGCTCGCGGTGGCCGTGCCCAGGCTGTGCAGGGACACCCAGATCCCCACGACCGTCCCCACAGCGCACAGGAACAGGCCAGTGAAGAGCATCAGGGCGATGGGGGAGAAGGAGGGCACCACGTACCTGCGCAGTATCCGCCGCCAGAAACCGAAGACCAGAAGCCTGCTGATCTGCGGTACCACGCGGTGGAGGCGCATTCCGGAGACCTCCTGGCCGTAGACGGCGGGGATCGGGACGTCCTTGGCCCGGACACCGGCGATGTTCAGCCAGATCAACAGGTCGTTCTCGAACGCGTAGCCGGTGGCGAGCCGGTCGAGGGGGATCCGCGACAACGACTCCCGAGTGATCGCGGTGTAGCCGTTCTGCGGATCGAACAGGTTCCAGTAGCCGCTGGCCAGCTTGGTGGCGAACGACAGCACGGTGCTGCCCAGCAGCCGGTTCAACGGCATCCCGGTCAGCCCCGAGCGGGCGAAGAAGCGGTTGGCCTTGGTGAACCCGTAGCCGTCGTCGGCGATGGGGTCCAGCAGAGCCGGCAGGTAGTCGGGGTCCATCTGGGCGTCACCCGCCATGACCACGTTGACGTCGGAGTCCGACTCCAGCGTCACCCGGTGGCCGGTCACGATGGCGCCGCCCACCCCGGTGTTGGCGTCGTGCCGGACCAGGGTGACCCGGGGATCTCCGACCTCCGCGACGCGTTTGGCGGTCTCGTCGGTGGAGGCGTCGTCCACCACCACGATGTGGTCGACGATCTCGGGCATGGTCGAGATCGTCTTGGCGATGAGCACTTCCTCGTTGTACGCCGGAACCACGGCGGTGACGGTCAGCCCCTTATACACCGAGTTCCTCCCGCAGGGATTCGTCACGGACACGCAGCGCCAGTTCGAGCGCGGCCAGACCGTCGGCCCCTGACACCAGGGGGGCGGTCCGCTCCCGGACGCACCTGACGAAGTGGCGTTGTTCGCGGGCCAGCGGCTCGCCGGAACCGTCGAGATAGGGGATCTCGATCACGCTGTTCTGCCGGTAGCGCGGGCCGTCCTCGTCCACGAACTCGGCGTGTTCCACGCGGTGCACCGTCACCTGCCGGTGGAGCAGGTCGGCGACGACGACGTTCCCGCGCTGGGTGAGTTCGATCTGCCGCTGCTTGGTCTGGCTGGCCTGGCTGGCGGTGAGGGTGGCCGAGACTCCGTTGGCGAAACGCAGCAGCACCGCGGCGAAGTCCTGGGTGCTGGAGTGCACGCGGCGCGACAGCGCGTGCACCCGGACGAGATCGGCGTCGACCAGAGTCCGGACCAGATCCAGATCGTGGATCATGAGGTCGAGGACCACGTCGGAGTCGACCCGGGGACTGAACGGCCCCACCCTGCGGATGTCGATGTGGATGAGGTCGTCGACCAGCCTCGGCAGTTCCGCGACCGCGGGGTTGAACCGCTCCACATGGCCGATCATGAGGATGCGCCGCCGCTCGTCCGCCGCGGCGACCAGGCGTTTGGCGTCCTCCAGGGTGGTGGCGATGGGCTTCTCGACCAGCAGGTCGATGTCACCCCTGAGCAGTTCCACCCCGATGTCCGCGTGGTGCTCGCTGGGGGCGGCGACGATCGCCGCCTGGACGGTGCCGAACAGCGCCTCGGTCGTCGGGGCGTAGACGGCTCCCACATGGTCGGCGAGGGCCCGGCCGCGGTGGGGGTCGGGATCCACGACGACGGCGACCTCCACGTCGGGCAGCGCGGTGGCGATGCGGCAGTGGTGAGCCCCCATGATCCCGGCTCCGACGATCCCGAGCTTAAGCACCAAGGGCCCTCCGTACGCTCGTGGCGACCTGCTCGAGGTCGCGCTCGTCAAGGCCGGGGTGCACCGGCAGCGACAGCACCTGTGCACAGGCTGCGGCGGCGCGGGGCGCGGGATCGGGACGGACGCCGGGGTGCTGCCGGTAGCACTCGTGGTCGTACATCAGCCGTGGGTAGTAGACGCCGTGCCCCACTCCGGCCTCGGTCAGCCGGGCGCCGAGTTCGTCGCGTCCGATCCCGGCCTCGGCTGTGACGCGCACGGTGTACTGGTGCCAGGCGTGGACGCCGTCATGGGGTTCGGCCGGCAACACGAGTCCGGGAACGTCAGCCAGGGCACGGTTCAGGGTGCGGGCATGCGCGGTCCTGCTTTCGAGGATCGTCGCGATCCGGTCGACCTGCGGCACCGCGACGGCGGCCTGCAGATCGGTCAGCCGCCAGTTGTAGCCGACGGCCTCGTACTCGTAGCGGCGTCGCATCCCCTGGTTGCGCAGCAGCCGGAGCCGGTCGGCCAGCGCGGCGTCGTCGGTGGTGACCAGGCCGCCCTCGCCGCAGGTGATGTTCTTGGTGCCGTAGAGGGAGAAGGTCCCCACCCCGAACGACCCCACGGCCCGGCCCCGGTGGCCGGCCCCGTGCGCCTGCGCGGCGTCCTCGATGACGGCCAGTCCGTGCCGCCGGGCCAGTTCGGTCAGCGCTGTCATGTCGGCGGGTGCCCCGTAGAGGTGCACCGGCACGAGGGCGGCGGTGCGGGGGTTGACCAGCGCGGCGGCGGAGTCGGGGTCGATCGTGCAGTCCGGCCCTATGTCGGCGAACCGGGCGACCGCGCCGACCTCCAGGATCGCGTTGAGGGTGGCGTTGAAGCTGAAGGCCGTGGTGATGACCTCGTCGCCGGGACCGATGCCCGCCGCCCGGAGCGCGGCGGTCAGCGCGACGGTGCCGTTGCTGACGGCCACGACGTGCTCGACCCCGATGACCCGGGCGAAGGCATCCTCCAACCGGGCGACCATCGTTCCCTGGGCGAGCATTCCCGAGCGCATGACCTCGAGGACGAGCCGTTCCGCGTCCTCGCCCACCTCGACCGAGGTGAGGGGAACTGTCCGGGTTCCGGTCGCGCCCGGATTCATGCGCCGTCCGCCCGGCAGTCGGCGCAGACGAGATCGGCGGGCGGGTCGGGGGTGCGCGCGACGGTCCGCGCGCAGCGGCAGACCCAGCCGAGAGGCCGGGCCGGGTTCCCCGCCACGAGCTGGTGCGCCGGCACGCTCCGGGTCACGACCGCGCCCGCCGCCACCAGCGCGTACTCATCGATCTCGACGCCGCACACGATGGTGGCGTTGGCGCCGATCGAGGCGCCGCGGCGCACGTACGTCGGGGTCACCGTCCAGTCCTGGGAGAAGGCACGGGGCCGGAGGTCGTTGGTGAAGACGGCGCTCGGCCCGACGAAGACGTCGTCGGCGATGTCCACGCCCCGGTAGACCGAGACGTTGTTCTGGATCTTCACACCGGAGCCGATGCGGACGCCGCTGTCGACGAAAACGTTCTTACCGAGCACGCAGTTCTCGCCGATGCTGGCCCCCGCGCGGACGTGGGCCTGGTGCCAGACCCTTGTGCCGGCGCCCAGGCGAGCGCCGCTCTCGACGATCGCCGTGGAGTGGATGAATTCTGTCATTTGGGTACATATCTAGCAGTCAGGGGAAGATCAAGGACGACTCATCAGGCAGGTGGGGTCTGCCTTGGGTCCCGTTTGGGCCCTCGGACCCAAGTTCTGGATCATGGTCGCCGAACGGCTACGAAGGTCGTGGTGTCCAGGTCCCGCACGGTGAAGACGGCCGGATCGAACTGCGTTCGCCGGAAGGCCAGCCTGGACGGCGACTGCTCGGCCTTCCAGACCAGTTCGTCGCCCTCACGGCGCAGCACGAAGACGTCGATCGGCCCGAAACGCGTCCGCGACGAGGCACGGCCGAACGCGGCGGGGTCGGTGATCCGGGACAGGCCACGGATCTGCTCGTGCCGGTCGTCCCATCGCACCGGGCCGTTGGTGCCGGTCCGGTCGACGCCGACGTAGCCGCGCCACGGCAGGAAGGCGAACAGCTGTTCGTCGTAGGACAGCGTGCGGGGGCGCGCGTCGTGCGTCCTGACCTCCCGGACGGCCCGCTGGATCGCCGTCACCGGTAGATAGGGCATTCGTGCCGTGGACTCGACCTCCCGCGCGTGGCGGGGGCGGGTGCCGTCGGGAAGCGGCTGAAGATGCGCGCTCGCCGCTCGCTGGTTGGTGTCCCCGGCGTTGCTCCAGTCCACGTCCGAGCCGCCGTTCTTGTTGGGTTTCCAGAGGTTGGCCGGCATCCACAGGCTCCAGTAGGAGAAGGCCACGAAGAGGGTCAGCAGCGTCATCACGGTGGGGCCGGCGCCCACCGCGAACGTGCGCCCCTTCCGCCGGGCCAGCGCCGGGACGGCCGCCCCCGCGCCGAGCACGGCCCCCGCGAGGAGGCACACGCTGATCAGCGGCATCGTGTAGTAGAACAACCCGGTGTGCCCGGTGGTCACCCAGCGGACCACGCCGAGCGCCCGGTAGGCGTAGGCACCGATGACGATGAGCAGCAGCGGCCTCGCCCACCACTGGGAGCGGCTGTACCAGAGCAGGGCGACGAGGCCGAGCAACTGCACCAGACGCAGCAGACTCGGCTCCAGGAACGGGAAGGGCGGCTCTGAGATCTGCTGCGCCTGGTACAGATCGCCGACCTGCTGGAATCCGTGGAGGGCCGCCCACAGGTAGGGGAGCGTGTACCAGGACGTCAGCACCGCCACCACGGCGGCGAGCCGCGCCAGGTACAGCGCGTAGGCCCGGCGGTCAGCCGCCTCCCTCCAGGAGAGCACGGCCAGCACCACCAGTCCGAGCGCGCTGTACACCACGTAGGCGTGGTAGGTCAGGCACATGACGGCAGTGACCAGTCCCGCGGGCAGCCAGTGCATCCGCTTTTCCGGAGACGCGGCGACCGTGCCCAGGACCAGCGGAACGAAGGTCGCCAGGGCGAGGACCTCGTAGGCCTTACCGGGATTGCCGAGCGGCAGCAGCGTGAGCACGCTGATCGCGAGGGCGGCCGCGGGACGCGTCAGCCGGGACCACAGCGCGAAGGAAACGACGACCGACGCCGAGACCACCAGGGCCTGCGCGGGGCCGATCAACTCCCAGGCGGGCCGGTCGAGGAGCAGGGACAGTTTCCCGATGATGTAGGGGTACAGCGGCGGATACTCGGCCGGAACCCCGGCGACGATGCCGTCGCTGGTCGCCCACGACACCGAGTAGCGCACCGCCATCGCGGAGATCCGCCCGCTGTCCCCGAAGACGCCCTCGTAGCCGAAGGGCGTCCCCGACAGCGCGGTGCGCAGCGTCAGCGCCAGAAAAGACCCGAACAGCCCGGCCGCGACCCCGAGGACGACGGGGCCGCGCCATCGCACCCCCACGACGGCCAGGACGGCCGCCAACCCGAAACAGACGGAGAGCGGCAGGTCGGCGTCGCGTTGCTCGAAGGGGTTCAGGCCGGCGGCGCCCGGGAGCGCGAAGGCCACCGGCACGGTGACCAGCCAGGTCACAACGGCGACCAGCCCCGGCTGCCGAAGGGCGCGCGCCCGCGGCGGGCGGCGCGGCCCGTCCGCCGCGGTCTCCGGCTCCGCCGTGGCCGGCGTGTCGGTGGTCGGGTCGGCGGTCACGGACTCCGGCTCAGGGAATGCCGGGGAGGTCTGCTCGGCGGACATGCGGTCTCTTTCACTCAGGGGGCTGCCGGGGGCAGGACGGGTCGGTCCAGACGGCCCAGCCCAACGGGCCGATCCGGGCCGTGGCCACCCGCCAGCCCCGAGGGCCACGCGGCCAGGAGGACGCGGGAGGGGATCCGTGGTCCCATGCGACCACGGCTGTGCAGACACCGGGGCGCGGCGGGCCGTGGCGCGGGTCGAAGCGTTCGATCTCGGTCCACCACGCGTACAGCGCGACGCGGGTCCGGACGAGGGAGTCGTCGTCGGCGTTGCCGTACAGCGGGTCGGCGACGGCGACCCCTCCGGTGGGGGCGCCCGCCAACGCGGGGACGTGATGGCCCGTTCGCGTGATCAGCATGGTGAGGAGCAGCAGGGCGACCAGGCCGACCGTCAGCAGCGCCGACGCCAGGGCCGGGACCCCGAGCCTCGCCGCGCCGAACAGGGCGGCGAGCAGCACCACGGCGGCGACGGAGGCTCTGGTGAGGTGGAGTTCCGTCCAGTCAAGACTGAGGAGACCGACCTCTGGGAAGTCGATGGGCATGTACTCGTAGGTGCGCAGCCGCTCTCCGCCGTGGACGGCGACCCAGACCGCCGAGACGGTGAACAGGGCGATCGCCGCCGACACGGCTGGCACCACGCGTCCGCGGCGAACGAGCACGGCGATGCCGACGAGGGTGTAGACGAGAGCGACGCAGGCGAGGTAGCGGCCGTAGGCGAAGTTGCCGACCCGATGCTCGTCGGGGAGGGCGGCCGCCGACGCGTAGGCGATGCCCGAGGTCACCGTCAGCAGGACCACGGCCATGACACGGTCCTCGGGGGACGCCCCCGAACGGCGGGGCAGCCGGGAGACCACCGCGACCGTGCCCACCGCGGCCAGCAGCCAGGTGCCCGCGAACATCGCCCACAGCTGGCCCACCGCGCCCGACAGCGCCCAGCCGTGGCCGTCCAGCGAGGTGAGCCGCGTCAGCAGATCTCCGGCGGTGTCGAGCGAGCCACCCGGATACAGCGACCGGTACAGCCGGTCGTTCAGGAACAGGGCCGCCGAGGCGGCCACGACCGTGACTGCCAGCGCGACCAGCGCCGGACGCCGCCGGTCCCGGCGAAACAGGCACCCGGCCAGCACAAGCACGTGCACGGCGAGCACGACCCTGCCGCGCGCGTGTGCGGCCTCGGCGAACGCGGCCGTCAGGCTCGCCACGCATCCGGCCGCGGCGCCGCCCCGACACACGAGACGGTCGACGGCGAGCAACCAGCCCAGCAGGACGACGGGGAGCACGGTGTCGGCCAGGGCCATCGTTCCCCACAGGGTGGCGGCCGGGACCAGCGCCGCGCACCAGGAGAGGAGCAGCGCGTGCCGCCGGGCGACCCCGCACCGCCGGAGCAGGAGATGACCGAGCGGGAACGCCAACGCGCCGAACACGGCGTTGACGACGATCACCAGCCGGTACATCGATGTCAGGTCCTCGCCCAACGCCTGGGCCGGGGCGACCAGCAGGGCATAGCCGCCCTGGTAGAAGCGGCTGCCGGACAGGTCGGCCCCCGGACCGCCCAGAAGCCAGCGCGCGGCCAGCAGGTACCCCGCCTCGTCCGGATAGAGACGCGGGCGCGGACGGCCGCTCGCCAGGAGGACACGGACCGCCACCTGAGCGAGCCAGCCGATCAGAAGCGCCCACGACAGACGGTCGCGAGCGCGTCGGCGCGGCTCTGGAGGCGCTTCGGGCAAGGCGGAGGGAGGGGCGTCAGCCACGAACCGTACCCCCGGGGCGGACAGGGCAGCCGGGAGAGGACCAGACGGCCCACCTGAGCTTGCGCGACCGCATCTCGGCACCCCGTGCCCGCCACCCCTGGGGATGCGCGGGCCAGGTCGCGTCGAGAGCCGTTCCGCCCGGCCAGTTCACGACGACGGAGCACACGCCCGGCCGGGGCGGCCCCTGCCGGGGATCGAAGAACTCCAGTTCGGTCCACCAGACGGAGAAGGTCGTTCGGGCGCGGACGATGAGGAAGAGGTTCGGGTGCCCGCCGAACGGACGGGCGATGGCGACGCCTCCGGACGGTGCGCCCGGGGGAACCACGTCGGCGGTGGTGCCCGGTCGCGCGAGGGCGGCCGTGATGACCAGCATGGCCAGGGCGTTCACGACCAGGAGACCGGTGGCGAGCGCGCGCGGCCCGAGCCGTCGCAGCCCCAGGAAGAGCAGGAGCAGCAGGGACGCGGTGAGGCTCGTCCACAAGGGTCGCAGCCCACCCCAGAAACCGCCCAGCAGACCGACCTCCGGGAAGTCGTGGCCGAGATAGCCGTAGTCCTCGGGCAGACGGCTGACGCGCGCCCAGACCAGGAGCCCCAAGCACGCGAAAACCGCCGTCGCGACCAGCGCGGGCCGGGCCACCCGGACCGTCCGGACGAGCGCCGCCAGCCCGGCGAGCGTGTACACGAGCGCGAAGCACGACAGGTAGCGGACGTAGGCGTGGTTGCCGAACCGCTGTTCGTCGGGCAGGGCCGCCGCCGTCAGATAGGCGACGCCCGATGTCGCGGCCAGCAGCACCGCGGCCAGCAGCCGGTCCTCGTAGGCGGTGTCCCTGTGCGCCAAGCGCGCGACCACCACGACGGCGCCGACACCGCCGATCATCCAGGTGGCCGTGAGGAGCGCCCAGACCTGCCCGGCCCCGGTCCCCAGCGCCCACATCTGACCGGACCAGGAGGTCAGCCTGTTCCACAACTCGCCTTCGAGGCCGAGGACGCCGCCCGGATAGAGGCCGTCGCGGACCAGGGAGTTGAACGCCAGCGCCGCGCCGACGCCGGGGAGCAGCATGCCGAGCGCCACCACCGAACGCCGACGCTCCCTGCGGAGCGCGTGCCACGCCATCGCCGCCGCGTGCACGGCGAGGATCACCGCGCCCCGTCCGTGCAGGGCGTAGGCGTAGCAGGCCAGCAGGTTCGCCGCGGCGGCCGCCGGAAGCGCGGCCGTGCGGACGAACCGGTCGAGGCAGAGCAGCCAGGCCAGGACGACCACGGTGAACACGCTGTCGGCCATGGCCATCTGCCCCCAGAAGGAGGCGGCCGGAAGCAGCGCCGCGGACCAGGCCAACGGCGCCGCGGACACCCGGTCCAGGCCCAGCCGCAGCAGGGCCAGGAAGGCGAGCGGAAATGCCGCGGCCCCGACCAGCGCGTTGGTCACCAGGACCAGCCGGTAGACGGTGCCGGGATCGTCGGCGAGCAGGTGCGCCGGTACCAGGAGCAGCGAGTAACCAGGTTGGTAGAAGGCGCTGCCGGAGAGGTCGGCTCCCGGTCCGCCGGTGAGCCAGCGGGCGGCCACCAGGTAGCCGGACTCGTCCGGCTGGACGAACGGCGCGACCTGCCCCCTCGCCGACGCGATCCGCACCAGCACCTGGGCGGCCCACCCCACCACCAGGAACCAGAGCCATCGTGACCTGGTCCGCGACCGCGCGGGTGCCTCTGGCGAGGGTGACGTGGGGGGCGCGAGAGGCTCGGTCACCTGCGTCACCCTAGAGCGGACTTGCGTCGATATCAGTCATCGATGGCTGTTTCCGACGCCTTTGGGTCTGAAATTGGGTCTAAGGACCCTGATCTCCTTCCGGCGCCCCGGCGGGCGAAGGTCACCCGGTCCAACCACAGGTAGCGGGCGAGGAAGATGAGGACCTGTCCGATCAGCCCCGACACGACGATCAGTACGGGATCCCCGCCGAACAGCACATCCCCGAGGCCGATGAAGACCCCCGCCGCCAGTGCGCCGAGCATGACCGTCTGCCAGAACCCGAACAGCTCCCGGAACAGGCCGCGGCCGCTGCCCTCCCGCCACACCAGGGTGCGGTACAGCAGGAAGGACGGAGGGGTGAGGACCGTGCCGACGGCGAGGTTGAGCAGCCCGGCGTTCACGTCCCACCAGTGCCGGGCGAGCAGCAGCAGCCCGTAGCCGCAGGGCACGGTGACCAACGACAGGGAGGAGTAGCGCAGGAAACGCGCCGCTCCCCGCCGCTCGGCCACCGGCCCCGCCGTGGTTCCGGCGGACGGCGACGTCCGCGCCCGCTCCCCGGTCATCCGGCGCGCCCCGCCCGGCCGGCACTCCGGCCCCTATCATGATCGGCGTGCGCAACGCCCCCTGGCGCGACCTCGCGACCGAACCGATCCCTCTGACCCGCCCGTCGACGGACGGCGCGGAGCTGGCGGCCGTGGCCGAAGTGCTCGACTCCGGCTGGCTCGCCGGTCAGGGGCCGCGATGCGCGGCCCTCGAAGCGGACTTCGCGGCGTTGAGCCACCGCGCCCACGCCGTCGCGCTCAACAACTGCACCGCCGGCCTGCACCTGGCGCTGAAGGCGCTCGGCGTGCGGCCCGGTGACGAGGTCCTGGTGGCCGACTACAGTTTCCCGGCGACCGGTCACGCCGTCCTGTACTGCGGCGGAACGCCGGTCTTCGTGGACGTCCGCCCCGACACCGGGACCATCGCCCCCGACCTGGTCGAGGCGGCCATCACCTCGCGCACCCGGGGCATCGTGGCCGTCGACGCACTGGGCGTCCCCGCCGACTGGGGGCCGCTGACGGAGATCGCGCGGCGGCACGGTCTCTTCCTCGTCGAGGACGCGGCCTGTTCGACGGGCGGCTCCTACTCGGGCCGCCCCTGCGGGAGCTTCGGCGACGTGGCGGTCTTCTCGCTGCACGCCCGCAAAGGGGTGACCTCCGGCGAGGGCGGTGTGCTCGTCACCGACGACGACACGCTCGCCGAGCGGGTGCGAAGCGAAGCGTGCTTCGGGATGCGCAGCGCCTTCGACCGTCAGGCCGCCCACGCCCTGGCGACGCCCGCGTTCACGGATCTCGGCTACAACTACAAGCTCTCCGACGTGCTGGCGGCCATCGCGTCCGTGCAGCTCACCAAGCTCGACGGTTTCATGCGGGACCGCGCGGCCATCGCGGCGCGTTACGCGGCGCTGCTCGCGGACGTTCCGGGCGTGCGCGCTCCCGAGGTCCCGGCCGACCGGGTGCCGACCTGGCAGACCTACGCGGTGACGGTGGAGGAACCTCTCGACCGTGACGCTCTGGCCGGGGAGCTGCGGGCGCGGGGCATCGGCTGCAACATCGGCACCTACGCCCTGCACATGCAGGAGGTCTACGCGACCGACGCGCGGTGCCCGGAGTCGCGGCGGCTTGCCGAGCGCCATCTGGCGCTGCCGATGTACTCCGGGCTGACCGGCGCTGAGCAGGAGCTCGTCGTCGCGACGCTCAACAAGATCATCGGCGGCTGAGCAGATCATGGACTGTCGTCTCCGTATCGGCGTGTCTCGCCGGTCGCCGGGTCCACCTCGCCCACGACGCGGGCCGGAACCCCGACCGCCAGACTGCGGTCGGGGATGTCGGAGGTCACCACCGCACCGGCGCCGATCACGCAGTGGCTGCCGACGGTGACCCCCATGAGGATCACTGCTCCGGCCCCGACGAACGTGCAGTCCCCGATGCGGACCGGCCGGTACTCGACCTCGACGGCCCGGTCGCTGGCGCAGCGCCGGGCGCTGGAGTGGGTGTAGACCTGGGCGCCGGCCGCCAGGTCGCAGCCTCTCCCGATCACCAGGCCGCCGGAACCGTCGATGAGGCAGAACGGGCCGATCCAGGTGCCCTCTCCGATGACCGGGTCGCCGACGAACCACGCCAGCGGGTTGTAGGGGTTGGAGGGAAGGTCGGTCATCGCTCAGTTCAGCTCACCGGTGACCTTGAGGTGTTCGATGACTGAGGCGAGCCCCTCCTCCAGCCCGATCGTGGGTTCCCAGCCCAGGGTCTCCCGGATGCGCCCGATGTCCGCCGCCCGCCGCGTCACCAGCACCTCGCGGGGCCGGAAGATCGGCTGCACGTCCATCCCGAGCGCCCGGATCAGATGATCGGCCAGGTCGGCGATCGTCGTCTGGCAACCGGTCCCGACGTTGAGCGCCATGCCGGACGCCGTGGAGTCCAGCGCCATGCCGACGGCCCGGGCGATGTCGGTCACGTGGACGAAGTCCATCGACTGCTCTCCCCGGCCGTCGATGACCGGTGCCTCCCCCGCCGCGAGCCTCCGCAGGAAGGTCAGCACGACCGAGGTGTAGTAGGCGTCGGTCTGCTGCCCGGGGCCGTAGACGTTGAAGAACCGCAGTGCCAGCCACGACAGCTTCGACCGCTTGGCGTAGAACGAGAGCAGGTGCTCGCCCGCGAGCTTGGCGGTGCAGTAAGGGGTGAGGGGGGAGGGCGGCGTGTCCTCATGCGTCGGCAGCGACGTCGCGTTGCCGTAGATCGAGGCGGAGGACGCGTGGATGACGCGCCGGACGCCGCCGCGCGCCGCGGCGTCCAGCACGTTCTGGGTGCCCAGGAGGTTGACGTCCAGGCTCTCCGTGGGGTCGGAGATCGACTTGTTCAGGCAGACGGCGGCCAGATGCACCACCGCCTCCACACCGCGCGTCGCGCCTTCGACCGCGTTGGCGTAGCGGACGTCACCCTCGACGACCTCGACGCCGTCCAACGCCGCGAGCGCCGCCGCGGCCTTGGGATCGCAGCGGTACCGGTTGTCGAGGATCCGCACGCGCCATCCGCGCGCGAGCAGTTCCGGTACGACGTGGGAGCCGATGTATCCCAGACCACCGGTGACAAGGACCGTGCTGTTCTGTGCCTTCACGTGTCTCTCACTCACTGTCTGTCGCCTGACGCCGCTTCCGCGGCCGGGACCGGCGTCGTCGCGCGTCGCGGAACCCGCGGGCGGGAACGCCGACCCGTGGACCGGACGTCCCGGACCACGTAGAGGGGGCGGCTCCGGGTCTCCTCCACCGCACGCCACAGATACTCGCCCATGATTCCGATCACGATGAGCTGGGTTCCGCCGAGGACGAGCAGCACGACCAGGACCGTCGGCCAGCCGGAGGGGGTGTCGGCGCCCAGCAGTTCCCGGATCACCAGGACGACCGCGTACACCAGTCCCGCCGCCGCCACCCCCACGCCGGTGAAGCTGCACAACCGCAGCGGTGCGGAGGAGAACTGGATCAGGGAGTCGACTGCCAGCTTGACCATCTTGCGGCGGGTCCACCGGCTCTCACCGTGGCGACGGGCCTGCTGGTCGTACTCGACGCGGGTCTGCGTGAACCCCAGCCAGGCGATGAGGGCGAGCACGTTGCGGTTGCGTTCGGGGAGCCGTGCCAACTCGTCGATCACACAGCGGTCCACCAGTACGCCGGACGGCCCTTCCGGAGGGTACCCGGCGAGGTCGGCATACCTGGTGAAGATCTTGGAGAAGCCACGGGAGGCCAGCTCCTGGGACGCCGACCGGCCGGTGCGGCTCCGCCGGATACCCCACACGACCTCCGAGCCGTCGCGCCAGCGGGCGAGGAAGTCGGTGAGCAACGACGGCGGCTCCTGGAGGTCGGCGCCGAACACCACGGCCGCGTCCCCCGCGCATCGGGCCAGGCCCGCCGAGATCGCATAGTGCGAGCCGAAACTGCGGGTGAGCCGGACGACCGTGATCGCAGCGTCGGGTCCCGCGAGATCCAGAACCAGGTCGGCGGTCCCGTCCGACGATCCGTCGTCCACGACCACCAGCTCGAACTCGTAGCCGGGATGCGCGCTCGCGAAGTCACCGAACCGGGACAGCAGGCCGGGAACGTTCTCCGCCTCGTTGAGCGCCGGAACCACGACGGAGACGAGCGGCCGGTCCACCGCGGCCCGGCCGTCAGGCGTGTCCGTGCGGACATCTGCGTCCATGGATGGCTCCTAGGGGGTCTCGGCGGCCGGGACGTAGACCCGGATGCCGGTGGTCGTCGTGGCGGTGGTGAGCTGCCGGTAGTGGGTGGCGAAGTCCAGGCCGCAGGACCGCAGCGCGTCGACCTCGGTGGGCGACACGGGGCGCCGGAAGAGCAGGACGGGGGAACGCTCCCTCCACCAGCCCTGCCCGCCCGCGCATCGGGCACGGATTCCGGCGGCTGTGCGGGCGGGGTCGAGCGCCGAGTACCACGCCTCGCCGACCGAACGGCCGTCGAGGGCCAGCACGACCCCGGCCATCTCGTCGAAGGCCATGACGGCGCGACCCGGGGGCTCCAGATACGGCCGCAGTGCGCGGCGGAGGCCGCTCAGTTCGTCGGCCGTGCCCCGGTCGAGGGACAGGGAGGCCAGCGCCGGAACGTCGGCGGCGGTGACGGTGGAGGCATCCCGGCCCGCGGTGCGGTAGGGGTGGTTCCGGACTCCGTCGGTCGCGACGGCCGCCGCGAGCACGACCGAACCGCCGATGGCGGCCCCCGTCAGCCACCGTGCGGGCCAGGGAGCGGTGTCGACGCCGGTCAGCACGGCGATGCCGATGGCCCCCCAGGCGGCGAAGGCGTTGATCGCCATGACGTGCAGCGGATTGCCCGTTCCGGCGGCCTGGAGCACCGGCAGCAGAACGAGCATGGCCAGGCACGTCCAGCCTCGCGGGCTCTCGTCCGCCAGGGCGGGACGGTGACGGCCGGCGCGCCGGCGGAGCAGGACGACGCCGCCGATCAGGACGGCCAGCAGCAGCGTGGCCAGAACATGGGCGGGGAACCGGTGCAGGTTGGCCGAACCTCCACTCAGTCCGCCGCCAGCCACGATCCGCCAACCCGAGACACTGAGTCCCACCCCGGCCAGCACGGCGGCGCCGCGGCGTCCGGCGGGCGTCCGGGACACTGCGGCGAACACCGCCGCCGCCAGCAACAGAGCATGGTTGACGACGGTCGACGCCAGAAGCAGGAGTCCGGTGCGGGCGTACATCCCCAGCAAGGCCAGGGGAGAGTTGGTCTTGCCGGCGATGAGCCGGTTGGTCGCGACCATCTCCGGCAGCGCCGCCGTCCAGGGGATGACGAACAGGTGTACCGCCAGGGCGGCGGCCGCCGCGCCGCCGAGAGCCCATGCGGCGCACCGGACGACCGCGCGGAGTCCTTGGGGGGCCAGCGCCACGGCGGCGACGGTCGCGATCAGGGCGAGGATCAGGGCCGAGGAGGTCCACTTGGCCAGCAGTGTGGCGACGGCGACCGGACCGAGGGCGGCAGGCGTCCAGGCGGGCACGGCCGTCCCGCGATCGACGGACGTGGCGATCCGCAGGACCAGGGCCGCCGCGAGCAGCCCGCCAAGGACGGACACGTCGTTGTATCCCGGACTCAGCGGCAGCCAGCTGTAGACCAGCCCTCCGCAGGCGACCACGGCGGCGGTGCCGGCTGCCTCCCAGAGCCGGGTGCCCGGCGCGTGCGGGCGCCGCGGGCGCAGCCACCGCATGAAGGACCATCCGAAGACGAGGTGGACGCCGACGACGGTGCACAGCCGGAACAGGCGCAGGGCCGCGATGTCGTGGCCCAGCAGATCGAACACGGGGCCGTAGAGATACTGCGCGCCGGTGAAGGAACGCAGGTCGGTGTTCCACCAGCGGTAGGAGAGCAGGTAGAAGCCCTCGTCGGTGACGTCGAAGCCGTGGCCCGCCGACAGGGCGACCGCGCCGATCCAGACACCGGCGGCCGCCGTGGCGGCGAACGCAGCGACGGCCGTCCGGGGGACGCGCGTGGGCACGGCGGTGGCGCCGTCCGCGCCGGGGGCGTCGGCGCGCTGCGGCTCGGCGCTCAGGCTTGGCGGCTCCACGGGCCGAGACGATACAGGGCAAAACGGATGATGAGCTGGGCCCCGAGCCCCAACCTCCGGGCCCAGCCGACGGTTGCGGCCGCACCCGCGTCCCCGGCGTCGCCGTGGACCCCACGATTGGGCCCGAGCGGACGGGAGACGGGGCTTGGGGCCCATCCCTTTCTGTCAGATGATCAGTAAGGTCCGTGGGAGGGGACGCCCTGGGCCCAAGGCCACGGGCGCTATTCACCGGGAGCGGCGGGATGGCGGGACTGGTAGGCATCATTGTCGGAACAGTCACGCTCGTGATGCAGCTCGGAGCGATCCGGGCGTTCGGCCTGGAGCAGGCCCAGCAGGCGGAGCTCGTCGTCCGGTCCTGTGCGCTGTCCGCCGTGTCGGCCGCCTGGATCGCGATCGACCGGGCCGACCTGCGCGCGGGCAAGGCCTCGCCGCGCACCCTTGTCGCCGTGCCGGTGGTCGTCCTTCTGATCGCGTTGGTCATGGTGCGGATCGGGCCACGGATCCTTGGAGAGAGCGCGCTCCTGGTGAAGGGCTGCGGGGGCCTCGCGGTCCTTGCCGGCGGGGTGGTGGGGCTGCTTCCCGTGCTCGGACGCGGTTATGTCGCGCCGCCGGTCGGCGTTCTGCTCGTCACGGCGGGGGAACAGCTGGCCTCGCTGATGGGGGCGGTGGCGTGGACCGCGCTGCCGATCGGGATGCTGGCGGTTCTGGCGGTGGCCCGTGTCGCCAGGCGGTCGGATCCGTGGGCGATGGTGCTGGCGGCGGGCGCGCCGTTGGTCACCGCCGCCCTGGCGGCGGGTGTCGAGCGGGGAGTCGTCGGCGCTTCGGGCCCTGCCCAGCACCGGCTGTGGTGGCTTGCCGTAGGGTGTGTTCTCGCAGGGCTGCTGGGTCTGGCCACGTTCCTTCGTCCGGCTCCTCCAGAGGAGGCGGACGGTCCTCGCGCGCGGACGCGGAGACCTTGACGGCGGCAGGATCCCGAGCCGACGTGACCTGTGGTGGCCGGGTCCGGGGCGGCTGATTGGGCCCTGGGACCCTGTGCTGTCCGGGCGGTTTTCCCTAGCCTTGACGCGATCATGCTCGCCCGCGGATCCGGTGGTGACTTGGTGTTTCTCGCGCGTTATCGGGGGCGTCTCGGCGACGAGGGATCGACGCAGCTGGTCATGCTGATGGCCTGTGTGTGCACGGTGGCGCTCACTGTCATGCTTGTTCCGCTCGCACAGGCCAACGACATGCGCACCCGGACGCAGACCGGCGCCGACGCGGCCGCGATCGGCGCGGTGGTCCCGATGCGGGACGAGGCCATCCGCGTCGCCATGCACGGCTTCCTGCCGACCGATGTCGGGCTCTGGGCGGTCGCGCCGGATATCAAGGAACCCGCCGCCAAGCTCCCTTACCACCGGTCGGCCGAGGAGTACGCGCGCCGTAACGGCACCGTGGTGACGGAGAAGGTCAAGCCGTCCGGTCCCATGGGCCACACGATGAAGGTGTCGGTGCGCAGCGGCGACTGCATGATCAAAGATGAGAAGGAACTCACCGCCAAGGACAGGCAGGACCTCGCCGAGAACAAGAACGTCTGCACCGATTCCAGCGGAAAGAAGGGCATCGCCAAGCGATGGGGCGTCGCGACCGCCATCGCCGAACTCCAGTTGCCGAAGTGCGAGAGGGTGCCGTCGGGCCCCGGGAACGACGGCATCCCGGACACCGATCTGTACTGCGACAAGGTCCGGATCTGGACGAGTAATGGCGGCGCCCTGGTCTCCCGCACGTTCCTGCTGCGGATGTTCAAGATCCGGCTGGTCTCCAAGGAGGGCGGGGAGTACAAGGGCCGACCCGTCATCTTCGGCGGTGACGGGTTCAGCAAGCAGCTTCCCGACGCCAGCATGTGCAGTGAGGGCGGTCCCCAGGGTGCGGAGAACATCACTCCCCGGATGCGCTGCGTCCGTGACCTGATCAAGAAGAAGTTCGAGGTGCCCAAGGGCATCGGCTGCTGGCGCGCCAACGGCGGTATCACCGGCGGCGGCGAGCATCCGCTCGGCCGGGCCTGCGACTTCATGATCAGTGGTCCGGCCGGGCCGAGCAAGGAGGAGGCCGACCTCGGCTTCGCGATCTCCAACTGGGCGCACGCCAACGCCAACAACCTGGGGATCTACTACATCATCTACCGCCAGCACATCTACAACCCCCAGCGGCACTCGGAGGGCTGGCGGCCGATGGAGGACCGCGGCAGCATCACCCAGAACCACTTCGACCACGTGCACATCTCCGTGCTGTAGCCAGGGCCCGCGGGGTCTGGGACCGGGCACCGGGCCAAGTTGGGTCCGCGGGCTCATGTGTGAAGACCTCCCCGAACGCTTGGCTGGCGAGGTCCTGTCCATGCCCTTTCGGGAGGTCCCGTGCGGCCACGCCATGATCACGGCGAGGGTGCCGTCAGCTACATCGCGGTGATCGCCGGACTGGTCGCTGCGGTCACCGTCACCCGGATCGGCGGCAAAATCAGTACGGGGCGGTAGAACGCGATCTGCCGGTCTCCGACGGAGAGGACTGCGGAAACGCGCAGCGGCCGCAGGCCGGCCGGCAGCAGCCTAGTATCCCGGCACCTGGCGAGCCGAGCCCGGAACCCGGGCCGCCCATCCAGACACCGCCCCCGCAGCCCAAGCCCAAGGCGCAGGTCGAGACCGGGAAGGTCCTGAACGAGACCCCGCGCGGCCGGGAGGCCCTGGACTGGGTGAACAAGAACGGCGTCCGGGTCGTTTACCGGGCCGGGGGCGGTTCCTACTGGAGCGACGAGGACAAGGTGTTCTACGTCGACACCAACCAGACGCCCGAGGAGATCGCCAACACGTTCGTGCACGAGGTCAACCACGCCAAGCACCGCAACGAGCCCGACCCGAAGAAGATGGGCAAGCAGGAGTACATCGACCGGGCCATCGACGAAGAGGTCAACGGCGTGGCCGAGCAGATCAAGAGCAACCAGGAGCTGCGGGACGCCCGGGGTCCGAAGTACACCGACCAGACCGTGATGCAGTCGCAGTACGAGGACGCCTACAAGAAGGCCGTCGACGCCGAGAACGCGGAGCGGGCGCGCCACGGTCGTCCTCCGCTGACTCCCGAGGGAGAGCGCCGGGTGGGGGAGGATGCCGGCCAGAAGCGGATCCGGCAGGCGTTCGACAACGGCGAGGTCGTCGCCTCCACGAACAGGAAGATGCGAACGAGAAGTGCTTCCTGTGGGTCCTCTGCTGAGCGGCCCCGGAACCGGTTGCGGCGTCTTCCCGCCGTGTTGGCGGCGGTCGTGCTGCTGGGAGTCGCGGGCTGCCAGGGCGGCACGACCGAAGGGAAGACGCCGGTGAAGCCCACCCCGCGTCCTGACGAGGCCGTGCGCACCTCGATCGCCGCCGGGTTGGGGCAAGCGGGGGACGCCGAGCAGGCGGCGGTCGTCACGCGCGGCGGCAGCCAGCTCACACCGGTGCCCGCCCCGTTCCTGAAGACCTGGAAGATCTTCCAGGTGGACTACCGGCAGGGCGCGCACCCGGTGCGGTTCTTCGTGGCGTCGTCCGGCTCGAAGGCGACGCTGCTGACGGGCAGGCCGAAGGCGTTCACCTCGGTGACGGCCGAGGACGGGGCGAACGTGGCCGACCCGGCCACCGCCGCCACGCTGGCCCGTCTGTACGTGGAGACGACCCGCCCGGCCGAGAAGCTCACCTATGTGGTCGGGAGCGTGGACGAGATCCAGTTCCGGCCGGGGCTCAGCGGCGACGACGCGGCCCGCAAGGACGCGATCGTCAAGCGCTACCGTCCGGTCGTGAAGGCTCCAGAGGGAGCGGCCCAGGGGGACGGGTTCGCCGTGACCGTCTTCGTCGTCAAGGACAGCGAGCTGCAACGCCGCGCGTTCACCGTCTCCAAGCGGGGCGCCGTGACGGAGAAGACCACGACGCTGGTCAAGGACCTGCCGGTGCCGATGGCGCTCTGACCGGCGCCGGGCCCGGGAGTGGGGCTCGGACCCCGAGCGTCCGGGGCAGGAGGACGGCTTGGATAGGGATCCTCCCCCTGCCTGCAACGATGCGGTGTCGAACTTGAGCGCGGTGAACGCCACATCCGGCCCGCTGGTCCAGCGCTGGTACTCGCGGGCTGGACGGCCGCGTTCACGGGACCCTTACTTCCTGTACGCGGCGGGCAATGTCGGCGGCCTGACGGCGCTGCTGACCTCCCCCTTCCTGATCGAGCCGTCGACGTCTCGCCGACCAGGCGAACCAGGGCCAGGTGGCTGGGGCCGACGTTCCTGCCTCCTCGCTGATGTTGGGCATCTACCTGGTGAAGTACATCGTCGCGTTCGGGGTGCGGTCGTACCGCTGGCTGTCGCCGACCGTGACGGGTGCGGCGACCTGCGCGGCGGTGATGCCGGTGACGTTCGCATTGCTGAGGGAGCACCTGCCGTTCTACATGCTGGGCCTGGGCCTGGGCTGCTGGCGCTGTTGGGCCTGGCCTGCCACGGGCTGCTCGCGCCGGTGCTGTTCGACTGGATCGCCGAGCTCCCACTCGTGGTGGTGGCGCTCGCGTTGATCCTGAGGACGGGACCGATGGCCGGTGGCCGGCGGCTGGGGCGGGCGGGGACGGCCGTCCTCCTCGTCGGCCCGGTGGTGACGCTGGTCATGTGGGGCTGGATCGGAACGGACCGGGGGTCCTGCTGGGACTCGCCACCGCGGTGGCGTCCTGCGTGATGCCGACCCGCAGGCCCGGCCCGTTCACGCTGTCGGGTGTGACGACATTGGTGCTGCTGGTCGTCACGAAGTACGGCGGGGCCGCCGAACGGGAGTGGATGTTCTTCGGGGCCTGCCAGATCCAGACCGGGAAGGGGTGCGGAAGTTCAGCCACGGCACCACCGCGCTGGGACGCAATACCTCGACCCGGCGCGGCAGGACAGGGATCCGGAGAAGGACGGGCACGCCGCCGACTGGATGGTGGTGGCCCGCGACGAACAGACGGTGCGGACGCTGCGCCAACGTCCCGAACCGTGGTCGCCGGTGGCGCCGACCGGTCCGGTTTGAACCGACTCCTGCTCCTCGCTGTGGGGCGTACTGCGGGCGCGGCACTGACCGGGTCCACCAGATGGGCCCAGAATGGGTCCGGAGGCTCACCACAGGACGTGCCCAGAGCACCTAGGTTTTCTGACGTGTTCGGGTTTGTTCGTTGGGCGTTGCCCGTTTCGTTGGTCATCGCGGTGTCCGCCTGCGGGGCTGCCGGGGCAGGTGACCGCCCGTCGGGGTTCGAGGAGTACAAGGGCGACCTGTACCGGGTGGACTACCCGACGGGATGGCTCGTGCGTGAGACGGACGAACGCGCGACGGTGGAGTTCAACGGCCCGGACCGGAAGGACGGCACGCGTGACGGTGAGGTCCGGATCACCGACTGGGGCGACTGGAACACCGCCTTGCGTGACAAGGCGATGCAGTTCCGTACGGCCGCGCCGCGCTCCGGCTACCGGATCGAGGAGGACGTCCCCGTCATCGTGAACGGCGCGCAGGAGGCGCACCGTTTCGTGGTGTCCTATGACGCCAGGACGGCCACCGGCGCGAAGGTCCGGATGCGCATGACCGACACGTTCGTGCTGACCGGTGAGCGGGTGCTTCTCGAACTCGTCGTCCGTGCCCCCAAGGGGAGCGCCGACCTGGAACGCACCAAGAAGATCGTCGACTCCTTCCAGGTGGAGGAGGGCAAGGCCTGGTTCGGCTTCGAGTGGCTCGACCTCGGCTGAACCGACCGGAGGCACCAGGGCCGGGTCCACTGCGAGAACTTCTGATCCACCGGAACACCAAGCAGGCCGGTGTCGCGGCTCCGTCGCGACGTCGGCCTGTTCGCGTGTGGGTGCGGTGCCGCTCTTCCGAGCCCGTGACCGCTCCGGGACCGCTCGCGTGAATTCCCGATTAATTTTTCAGAAAAAATGGATGGACAATTAATTCCCAATTGTCGTTGATTCGAAATTGGGTCTTGTCGTGGGTCTACGGGCCTATTCTGTTAATGGATTCCGCTGGCACTGTTCTCGCTGTGCTGAGCAGAATCGGTGAGGCGGTGAAGAGGCGGTCCGACGTCGACCGCGGTGAGGGCGCGGTCGGGTATCTGGCCGTCCTGCTGCTGATCGCGGCGGTCCTGGCCACCCTCGTGCTCGCCGGCCTCGGCGGACGGGTCGGAGCGAGTCTCGAGTACGCCATCTGCCGTGTCCTGCAGGCCGGTGGCCTGGTCGGGCACTGCGAGCCGCCGAAGCCGTCCGACGGCCGGAAGGCCGTTCCCGACCCGGACGCCCCGCAGCGGCCCTGTTTGGCGCACAGCGAGAGCACGTACCTGGAAGAGACGCTCACCATTCCCACCAAACGCGTGGACGTGCGGTCCAACAGCCGGGGCACCCTCCAACTCAACAAACGCGTGGGGCCGGACGGAAAGCCGCAGTGGGAGGTCGTCGACTTCACCTGGGGCGAGGGTGGTGTCGCGACACCGGAGACAGGGGCCGGACCGGTGAAGGGGGGCGTCTGGGGAGGGGCGACGGTGACGAACGGAAAGGTCTACGGAGGTTTCCGGGATGAACGGGAGGCGCGGAAGTTCTTCGAGGATCTGAAGGAGCACCGCATCGGCAGCGACGTGAAGTTCACGCTCCGCACCAACCCGATCTCGGGGGGTTTCGTCTGGCTGGGGACGAAGCTTCCGTGGGTGGGTGACGACGTCGACCGTTACATGGGAGGCAGCGAGCCCGACCGCAAGCCCGTCGGCGAGTACATGGAGGGCGGCCTGACCGGCGGCGCCAAGGCCGACATCGAGCTCGGCCGGCTGAAGATCCCGCTGAAGGGGCGTGGCTGGCTGGTCTCCGGCAGCCAGACCGATCTGCGCAACGGGGAGAAGACGACGTACTACACCCAGCGCGGCGAGTTCGAGGCCGGGATCCAGATCGACGTGGGCGACGTCATCCAGAAGCTGCCCGCGCCGGTGCGCAAACGCGCGCAGCAGGGGCTGGAGGACGGGCTGGACGCCGTCATGGACGTCATCGAGGCGCGGCTCAGGAGCGAGCTGGGGAACGGCTTCGTCATGCTTCCCGAGCAGCGGTCGCAGATCAGGGCCCAGGTCAGGCTGAATCCCAGCGGAGGTCTCAACTACAAGCACCGCGGCGGCACGACCTGGGGCGTCACCCACGACAAGGACGGCAAGGTCGTCCGGGTCACCCAGGTCAAGAACGGGCAGGACATCGTCTACTTCCGGGCGGACGGCAAGCTGAGGTCGACGGGCGGCTCCGGGGGCAAGGCCGACGGGACCGCCGGGAAGCAGTGGATCATCTACGCGCAGCGGACGCTGACGGAGAAGGCGCTGGACCACTCCAGGACCGAGGACCGCCCGGTCATCGACCGCTACCTCCGCGACGGCGACACCGACGCCGTCGAACGCGCCTGGGACGACGGCGCGGGCACCATGGGCACCGTGACCTACGACAACACCGGTGACACAGGCAAGTTGGAGGGCAAGGGCGCGTCCGGGAAGAAGCCGAAGTCCTGGCTGGGCATCTTCGAGGTCGGCCGGGAGAACGAGAAGCACACGATGCAGAGCGCGCGGTACTTCAAGCCGGGAGTGGGGTGGGTGCCGTGGCCTTCGTGCCGCTGAGACTGCCGGCCGTCGTCGCGGTACTCCTCGTGGCGGGATGCGGCGCCCGGGACGACGTCCGCGTGTCCGCCCCGCCGGGGTACCGGGTGGAGCGGGTCGTGGATTTCGGTTTCGCGGTCCCGCCGGCCTGGCGACGCGCCGAGGAGAAGGACGAGCAGGGCCGTCCGCTGACGACCGTCCGAGGACCGGCGCTGCCCTCCGGGGTACCGGACGGTGTCGCGCACGCCCAGCGGTACGCCGACTATCGGCAGGGCTTCGGCACGGCCCTCGACCAGTTCCGCGACCTGTCGCGGTTGAACGGCTACCGGCTGACGGTCGACCGCGAGACCAGGGTCGGGGGAGCGGTCCGGGCCCACCGGTTCGAGGCGTCCTACGAACTGTCCAACGACCGGGGCGTCCCGACCGCGTTCCGGCTGGGCGGCGTGTACGCGCTGACCGGGGACGGAACGCTGGTGGAGTTCGTGCTGCGGGCGCCGCAGCAGGGTGCGGCGGCGGCCCGGCTGCCGCTGATCCTCGACTCCCTGCGACTGGCGGAGAGGTGAGGGGGCCGCGATGACCTCGAAGATCGTGTTCTGGGGGCTCTCCCTCCTGGCGATGCTGCTGCTGTTCACCGCGGTGGAGAACGTCCCGTCCGGGCCGGTCAGGGCGCTGGCGCTGAACGTGGGCGGCCCGGCCCTGCTCGTCGCCGCGCCGCTGTACCTGGTGGCGCGGCTGCGTTTCCGGAGCGGAGCCGTCCGGACGACCGGGACGGTCGAGCGCTGCGAGGAGGACGGCCCCGGCGAGGTCACGTGCGTGCTGGTGATCGGTTTCGTCGACCTGGCGGGGGACCGGCACGTCTTCACCGAGGAACACGCCCCGAAACGCGAGGTGGGCAAGGAGGTGCCGGTCCTCTACGACCCGGCCGCACCCGCCAGGGCCAGGCTCCACCGGCATCCCGCCGTCGACCTGCTCACGGCGGCGGCGATGCTTCTCGTCGGCGTCGTGCTGACGTTCGCCGGATGGGGACCCCACCTGGTGCGTTAGAAGACGTGGCCCGGCCTTAACGCGGAGTTCACCGGGGTGCTCGCCGCCGGACGCCGCGAAGGGCGATCTTGGGATCGCGCGCGGCACACGGGGAGAAGGGGGCGGCATGCGCATCGGTCTCACGGCGCTCGGCCTTGGTTTCCTCCTCTCCCTGGGCGGAAGCGCCGTGGCCGCCCTTCTCCTGGTTCCGCTGGTGGCGGCCGATCCGGCGTCCGCGCGGTCCGCGGCGTTCGGTTGGGGAACGACGGCGGCGGCGGCGTTGCTGCACGCGGTCCTCGGCTGGCTGGGGGCCCGCGTCGCGGCCCGTCGGCTGGCGGGCGTCGACCTGTCCGCCGGCGCCGCCGCGTGCCTCGCCTGCGCGGGTCCGGTCCTGGCGGCCCTGGTGACGCAGGTGGGCGTGGCGTCCCAGGGAGGACTGGGAGCGTCGCTGCTGGTGGAGTCCGGCGCGGTCGTGGGAGCGGTGGCGGGGTTCTGCACGCTCTGGTTCGGGCGGCGGCGCACCGGCCTCTCGGCGTCGGGCGGATAAGGGACCGGCGGGCCGTTCCCTGCCCCTGATGACTGACACACCCTTTTTCCTGCGAACACGCCGGGTCCGCGCCGGGCACGTTCGAAGTGCCGTCCGGCCATCGCGCCGTTGCCGAAGGCTTCGCTCCGAGAACGCGACACGGGACCGGTGCCGAAGACCGGAGGGCCCGGTGGTAGCCCTGGGGAGGGGATCTAATCCGCGTTTGGGACCGCTTCTTGGGCCCCAGGGCTCAGGCGCGGGGTAGTACCGAAAGGTTTTGATGTTCACCGGGTGAGGAGTTGGTGAACATCGAACGGCAGCGGAGCGACAGCGGAGAAGGCTCGATCAACTACATAGCGGTCATCCTGTTGATCGCCCTTGTGACGAGCGCCGTGGCGGTCGCCGGGATCGGCGGGCTGATCGGAGAGTCCATCAAGGACGCGCTCTGCCGTGTGATCAACTCCGATGACCTGAGCAGGTGCGAAACCCGGCACGACCGCGCGTTCAAACCGGGGTGCACCACCCAGCTCGCGGTCGACGGCTACAGCGGCACCGTCGACGTGCTCATCTTCCGCGTCGGGCGTGACTACCAGTTCATGCGCACGACCTCCATCGACCCCGCCACCGGCCAGCGCACGGTGAGGATCACCGCGATCAAGGGGGGCACGGCCGGTGTCGGCACCGGCGTCGGCGTCGGCTTCAACGCCAAGAACCTCAACGTGGGCGCGGACGCCTCCGCCGACGCCTCCGTCCGGCTCGGCGTCGGCGACGCCTGGGAGTTCACCGGGCCGAACGCCGACAAGGACGCCGACAAGTTCGAAAGCGACATCCGCGAGCAGTACTCGATCGACGCGGTCAAGGAGAACGGCGGCCTGGTCGGCCAGATCGGCGGCGGCATCTACGACGCGTTCGCCGGGCCCGACATCCGCTCCCCCGACGTCAGGCGCTACGAGGGTGAGCTCAACCTCAACGGCACCCTGGCCGCCGGCCTCGGCCTCGGTCCCAAGGACCCCAAGGACCCGCCCAAGGGCAGTCGGCACTACGAGTACGAGGGACGGCACCGCAAGCCGACCTGGCGGGACAAGGCGGGCGAGTACGACACGCGGGGCAGCGACGGCTTCAGCCCCAACGCCCGCGCGTGGGTGAGCGTCGACGGCACCGAGAAGATCATCTACGAGGAGAACAAGAAAACGGGTGACACCACCCTCACCATGCTGCTGGCCGGTGCCGCCAGCTACGGTGAGCAGCATGTGGTCGACGGGAACCAGGGACAGCGCACCGCGGTGGGCGCGATGTCCTTCACCAAGGGCCGTGACGGCAAGCTCAAGTCGGTCACGTTCACCCAGACCCACATCGTCGACGGTCGCACGACGATCATCACCACGCAGGTGCCCCTGAAGACCGACGCCGACCGCCAGGCCGTCATCGACCACCTGGCCAACCCGTTCGGGGGCGGACCCGCTGGCAAGATGCTCACGCTGACCTGGGACGACATGGCGCCCACCGAGGCCCCGGGGCCGAACGCCGACCCGCTCAAGCAACTGATCCACCGGGAGGGGAAGACCTCCCGGGTCGACTACGCCAGCTCACAGAACAACGAGGAATACGGCGCGAGCATCAAACTCGGGCTCAAACTGGGCGGCAACTTCGGGATCGCCAACACCCGCCGGGAGGTCCAGAGCGCGCAGTACCTGGGCGCGCCCCAGTCGGACGGGCGGCGTCCCTACAAGAGGTTCCCGGAATGCCGCCAGTGACCTGGTCAGGGAGGTCGAAAGAGGGTGAACGCGCACTGGATCGGAGTGGCGTTCGGGGCGTTCGTCGTCGTCCAGGGCGTGCGGGCGATGGTGGAGTACCTGCGGCTGCATCTCCGGGGGGAGCGTGTCCCCGGCGTCATCGTCGGCTCGCGGGACGCGCCGGGGTCGCCGGGGGTACGGCGACGCGCCGGGGTGTTCCGCTTCACCACCCGGCAGGGGCGGACGATCGAGCGGCGCAGCGCGACGTACTCTCCGCGCGGCCCTCGTCCCGGCAAGGCCGTCACGGTCGTGTACGACCCGGCCCGGCCGGAGAAGCGCGCCGAACGCGCGGGGATCACCCTCCTGATGGTCACCGCGCTGACCCCGCTGATGATCGCTGTGGGGATCGCCATCGTCCTGCTCAACCTGGCGGACATGTGACCGGAGGACCCCATTGATGGACATCGCCAGATCATGGCTGGTCGCGCTGCTGGTCTACCTGGTCGGCGCGACCGTCACGGCGACCCTCGGCATCGGCGCGCGGGTCACCGAGGAGGACCTCACCGGCGGTGGCGCGATCGCCTGGAACGGGGTGCCGACGGCGCTGACGTTCCTCCTCATGACGCTGCTGGCCCGCGCCGTCCACCCCGAGCCCGCCCGGCGTCGCCCCGTGCGCCACGCGGTCGCGTCCCTGGGCGCTCCGGTCGTGCTGATGCTGCTCGGCGTCGTTCTGGGAGCCGTGCAGCAGGACTGGAGCGAGACGGCGGTGAGCACCGTCGGAGCCCTCGTCGGCACCGGCGTGGGCTGGGCCCTGGGGATGCTCCTCCGCCGTCCGTCACGGTCACACTGACCGCCGGCGCGTCGGCCGAGTGCGCGTGGGCGTTGGCGTCAGTCGGGGAGCCGGTGGGGGTTGGGGACGAGTTCGATGGTGCGGAGGAGCTGCCAGCGGGCCTCTTCCCAGCGCGCGTGCCAGGTGAGGGCCTTGGCGGCCGGGTCATGGGGGTCGAGCCCGGCCCGGAGGGCGGCGTGGTCGCCCGCGGCCTTCTGCATTTCCTTGGCGACGTCCACCGCGGTGGAGAGGACGGGGAACTCCTTGGAGTCGGGTTCCTCGAAGGCGCGGTGGGCACTGACGAGAACGGCGGCGCGCACGCTCCAGGCGAGCTGTCCGCCGAAGTCGTCTTCGGCGAACATCTCGTGTGAGCGGTCGAAGTTCTCCACGACCTCCTGGTAGGAGCCCTCGCCGTCCACGTACCGGCGGGCGCTGTCGAGGCAGGCGTCCAGGATGTCGGCGTTCTGGACGCTGTCGCGGCAGACGTCCAGGCCGTGCTGGGCGAAGTCGAGCGCGAGGCGCTCGCGCAACACCTCGTCGGTCGCCTGCACCTGTTCCGCGAGCAGCCGCGGAATGACGATCATTCTCAGCTCCTGGGTCCGTCTTCCGTCGCCTAACCGGCGATCTCCTCGATGAGTTCCTCGGGGCCGCCCGACCTCCGGTGAATCGTAGCGTTGCGGAGCATGGGGATCCGGCGGGCCAGCTGGTCGGCGTTCCGGAGCTGGTGCCCCTTGAAGGCGCCGCTCTTGGACTTGAGCTCGATCGCCCAGGCGGTCATCTTCTTGGGGTTCGAGAAGTCGACGATCAGGAAGTCGCCGGCTCCCGCGGTGTCGTCCAGGCGCAGGATGAGGTGGCCGGGCTTCCGCTTGGCGAGCTCCTTGACGAACTGCATCTCGTGCGGCGCCAGACCGAAGGGGGCCGGAGGCTGCTTGCCCGGCCGGACCGGGACCATCTCCTCGGGCAGGCAGCGGAGGAACCTCCGCATGTTCGGGCCCGGCTTCGGGCGCGGGTTCGCGACAGGCGCCGTCAGCTCGTGGGCCGGGACGGAGGCCCTCCCCCCGGCGGGGCGGTAGAGGAGCGGCTGGAGCCGAAGGGACGGGGGCCCGCCGGGGGGCGCGGGGACGAAGGCGGAGGGCTGGAGGACGGGGCAGGCCAGTTCCTTGTCCTTCTTGAGCTTCTCGCGGAGCTGGCGGGCGCGTTCGCGGGCCTGCTCGGCCCGGCGCCGGGCCGCCTCGGCGAGCTTCTTGTAGCGGTCGTAGGCCGCCTTCATCTTCTTGAACTTCGCGCCCGCCTTGGCCGCCTTGGCGCCACGGCCGAACCAGCCCACCACCGGGACGAACGACACGGCGGTCCAGCCGCAGCCCGACAGGCTGCCCTCGGTGAAGCACCGCTTGGCGTCGCCGAGGCCGGACGCCTCCACGGCGAACTCCTTGGCCAGCTTCTTCATGTCGAGCTTGCCGTCGTACCCGTTCGCCTCCCGGTCGGCCTGCGCGGCCTCCTGCTCCGCCTGGTCGATCTGGCACTGCAGGTCGTCCTCGGCGCATGTCCCTCCGGTGCCGGGGGCCTGCGAGGGTGCGGGCGTGGCCCCCTGCTGCCCGGCCTGCGGCTTCTGGGCGCGAGAGCCGTCACCGCAGCCCTTGTCCCGGGTGACCTTGCAGATCCCGGTCTCGATCCCCCGCACGATCGAGTCGGAGACCGAGAACGTGACGACGACCGCGCTCACGGCTGCGATCAGCAGGATCATGGCGAGGTAGCTGACCGAGCCCTCACCACGGTCTCGTCGGATCCACACGCCAGCGCTCCTCCAGCGGACAGGGGACTCTTCATCGAAGCCGTTGCGAGCCCGGAGTGCCTGGGCCCCAGGGCCCAAAGCCAGGCCCAACGGTCCCGCCGCCCTTCAGCGCACCGCCCGTGATCGGCGAAGCTCTGACCATGAAGCGAACCGTGGCTGTCGTTCTCACCCTCGTCGCGGCGGGCGGAGGCGCCGGCTGCCAGGACGGTTCGGGCGGCGAACGCCCGAAGTCCGGGCCGAGGACGAGCGCTGCCGTGGCGTTGCCGGAGGTCCCCCTGCCCGATGACCCGAAGGCGCTCGCCACGCTGGTGAACGAGAAGGTCGGCGCGTTGCCGTCGGTGCGGGTCTCGGTGAACACCACCACCGTCACCAACCAGGGCAAGGCGTCGGTCGCTCTCTGGGGGACCGTCCGCAACCCGTCCGGGCAGCGGACGGCGGCCTCGTTCAAGGTGGTGGAGACCGGCGGTCCCGAGCCGGGCACCAGCGAGACCGTGGTCCTGGACGGTGCCGTCTACCTGAAGAACGACGGCGGTGAGTACGAACCGGGGAGGCCGTGGCTCCGCGTCACCCGCGAGGACCTGACCCGTCCGGGAATCGACGAGACCACCCGGAAGACGTTCGCGTCGGCCTTCGAGGAGGCCCAGCAGGGGCTACGTGAGGCCGCCGCGACCAGGGGACTGACCGCCCTGCAGGACGGCGCCCTGATCCAGGAACCGGTGTGGGAACAGCTGGAGGGAACGCAGGTCCGCCGCTACTCCGGGAAGACCGAGGCCGCGAGCCTGCGCCAGAGCACGGACCGGGGACTCCGCGCCCTGGCGGAGGCGGGGGTGACCTCGGTTCCCTGGGTCGTCTGGGTGGACAGGCGCGGCCTGCTCCGCCAGTTCTCCGCGACGGTAGCCTCGGGGCCGACGAGCATGGACATCAAGGCTGTCTACTCCGGCTGGGGAGAGCCCGTGAACGTGACCCCGCCGCCGGAGCGGCAGACCGCGACCCTGGGATGACGGCGGGATGACGACGGTGTGCGCGGCGACCTCGTGGGGGCCTTCTGATGCCGGATAGCGCGGAGCTCACGGCCGAGGACGGCCGGGGGCCGGTGTGGTCGTGGCGGGCCGACTGGACCGGGCCGGTCCGGGAGCGTCCGGTGCCGGTCGCGGTCGGGGCCGTGGTGGTCGTGGCGCTGCTGGTCTGGCGGATGGGAGTGCGGCCGGAGCTGGCGGCCTTCGCGTATCTGGCGGTCGTGGGGGCGATGCTGACCGCCGTCGATGTCCGGCTGCATCGGCTGCCCGACCCGCTGACGCTGCCGTCGTATCCGGTCATGCTCGTGCTGCTGGGGGTGGCGGTGCCGTTCACCGGGGACGGGAGCGGGCGGTTCGTCGCCGCGCTGGTCGGCATGGTCGCCCTGTGGGGGCTGTTCTTCGTGCAGTGGCTCGTCGTTCCCCGCGCGCTGGGGTTCGGCGATGTGAAGCTCTCCGGCGCCCTCGGGATCGGCCTCGGGTGGCTGGGGCGGGACGCGTGGGTGACCGGGGTGTTCGCGATGTTCCTGCTCGGGGGTGTGTACTCGGTCGCTCTGCTGGTCACCCGCCGGGCGGACCGGCGGACCGCGATCCCGTTCGGGCCGTTCATGTTGGCCGGGACGCTCGTGGGCGTGCTGGCGCATGCCTGAGCGCCCCGGGACTTCCGTACGATCTGTGGCGTGAACGCGGGGTGGGTGATCGGGGATCGGTTCACCATGCTCGACCGGATCGGGGAGGGGGCGACCAGTCGGGTCTGGCGGGCCTATGACCGGGTGGTCGGGAAGTACTGCGCGGCCAAGCTGGTCCGGCAGCGGGACACCACCGCGATCCTGCGCGTGGTGCGGGAACGCGCGATCCGCATGGCGCACCCGCACGTCCTGACGCCCTACGCCTGGTATCCGGCGGGCGACGACGTCCTGCTGGCGATGGACCTGATGTGCGGCGGGTCGCTGGAGTGCCTGATCGGCGACTACGGGCGGCTGCCTCCGGCGTACGCGGCCGAGGTGCTGGACCAGATGCTCGCGGCGTTGAGCCACATCCACGCGGCGGGCGTGGTGCACCGGGACGTGAAGCCCGCGAACGTGCTGCTGGAGCCGAGCGCGTCGGGGGCCCCGCATGTGCGGCTGGCGGACTTCGGCATCGCGCTCGGGCCCGACGGGATGCGGTTGACGACGACGGGGTTCGTGGTCGGGACGCCCGGCTACCTGGCCCCGGAGGTGCTGGACTGGGCGCGGCCCAGTCCCGGGCAGGACCTGTACGCGGCCGGGATGGTGTGCTGGCGGATGCTGACCGGGGCGGGCGATCCCGAACCTCGCCAGTGGGTGGGACCGGTCCCGGAGGGGGTTCCGTCCCGGCTGTGGGCGCTGGTGGCGCACCTGTGCGCCCCGGACCCGGCCCACCGGCCCGCGACCGCCGACGCGGCGCGCCGGGAGCTGGCCGCCTGCGGCCTGGCCCTGGGCCTCCCGGCCCGGACGGTGGACGGCGAGCCGTTGCAGATCTTCGACCATCTGGGGCCGCCGCCCGCCGTCGTCCCGTGACCTTCAGAGCGTGATGTCCTCGCCCTGATCGAGCGCGGCGACCTCGTAGTCTTCGGCGGCCGTGGCCTCCAGGAAGCGGGAGAGCTCGTCGGGCCGGGTCTCGTAGAAGCCGTCGAGGTGGAAGCCGTCGTAGTGGATCGGCACCGCGACCTTCGCGCCCAGCAGGCGGGTCGCCACGGCCGCCTGCTCGGCGTCGAGGGAGGCCGGGTAGGGGCTGGGGGGCTGGCAGTGCGGGAAGCACACCGTCGGCCCGTTGATGGGGGTGAGCACCGCGTCGAACGGCCCGAACCGGTGGGCGGCGCGCCACCAGTAGCCGTGGAACATGCTGTCGCCCAGGTGCAGCACGCGCTTGCCGTCCGCCTCGACGGCCCAGGACACCTGCGGATCGCCCAGCGTGTCCACGGCGGGGACCGCCGCGATGGTGAACGGCCCGATCGTGGTGGTCTCCCACGGCTGCATCGGGTGCCGGGGCAGGCCGTGTTCGTCGAGTTCGCGGTCGGCCGTGAGCGTCCACAGGTTCTCGTGGTCGTCGCCGCCGAAGGACGCGGGGTGCAGGACCCGGCCGCCGGGCGCGAGCGCCTCGGCCAGCGCGGTGGCGTCGGTGTGGTCCCGGTGCAGGTGCGTGCACAGGCCGGCGATCACGTCCCCCGCGGTGCGCGGCGGGACGACCGTCGGCAGGGGCGCCGACAGCGGGGTGCCCGCGAGCACCCCCTCCGGACGGCCGAGCAGGTCGATCACCACGCTGTGTCCCCGGGCCTCCAGCTCCACGCCCGCCCAGCCCAGCCATCGGAGGCGCATGTCCCACCCTCTTTAGCAGACGATCGTTCGCTATATGCGGGTAGCGTACGGTCGTTCGCTAAACTCGTCAATCATGAGACATTCCGCCGAGGAGGCCCGCCGGACGCGGGACCGCATCGTCGCCGCCGGGGTCGCCAGGGCCTCCACCGACGGCCTCCACGGGCTGACCATCGGCTCCCTGGCCGAGGAGCTCGGCATGAGCAAGGCGGGCGTCGTCGGCCCCTTCGGCTCCCGCGTCGACCTGCAGTCCGCCGTCCTGTCCAGGGCGGTCGACCTGTTCACCCGGGCCGTGGCGGCCCCGAGCCTGAGCGCGGAGGCGGGCCTGCCGCGCCTGCGCGTGGTGATCGACCTGTGGTGCCGTTACCTGGACGGCGGCCCGTTCCCCAACGGCTGCTTCGTCACCGCCGCGTCCTGCGAGCTGGACGGGCGTCCGGGCGAACTGCGCGAGTCCCTCCACGATGCCGTGACCCGCTGGCGCGCGTTCCTGCGCGACCAGGTGACGGCCGCGCAGGCCGCGGGCGACATCCCCGCCGGCCGGGACGCGGACGACCTCGTCACCGTCCTGACGGGGATCGCGATGGCGGCGAACCAGGAGCTGCAACTGCTCGGCGACGGGCAGGCTCCCGCCCGCGCACGCCGCCTCATGCTCGCCGCCGTCGCGGGCGGGCGCGGCGGCGAGGCGCCCTGAGCGCGTCAGAGCTCGGCGGAGATGACGACGCGGCGGTTCTTGGCGCGCCCCTCGGGGTCGTCGGAGCCGTCCTTGCCGGTGTTGGGGGCGGCCGGTTTCGTCTCGCCGTAGCCGGTGGCCCTCAGACGGGAACGCTCGATGCCGCCCTTGGTCGCCAGCCAGTCGACGATGGCCTGGGCGCGCTGCTCGGAGAGGCGCCTGTTGGTGGCCGGATCGCCCTTGGCGTCGGTGTGGCCGTCGATCCGGATGGTCGCTCCGGCGGGGATCTCCTTCTTGACGGACGCGGCGATCCTGGTGAGCTCGGCGGAGGCGCCCGGCTTGACGGCGGCGCTGTCGAAGTCGAACAGCACGTCGGCCTTGAGGCTGTAGGCGATCTGGTCCTCTCCCTTCAGCACCGCGCTGTCGGGACTGATCTCGCGGCGTTCGATCTCCGCGCGGGGGAGATCCACGCGCGGGAGTTCGACGCGGGGGACCTCGACCCGGGGAAGCTCGGCGCGGGGGACGCACTCGCCCTTGTCGTTGCACTTCTCCCAGCGGGTCTTCTCCCAGCGCGTGATCTCCCACCGGGTCTGCTCCCAGCGCGTCTGCTCCCAGCGGGTCACCTCCCAGGCGGTGCCGCCGTTCCGCGGAACGGTCTGGCAGACCTCCGGGGCCGTGACGCCCGGCGCGACGACCGGCTGCGCGGTCACCGCCTCGGCGCGGACCGCGGGGATCCTGAGGCCGGGGATGTCGATGCCGGGGATCTCGGCGGCCGGGATGGTGACGCCCGGGATCGTCGCCCTGGGAACGCTCATCTCGCTCAGGCAGCCGCCGGGCGCGGGCTTGACCTCCACGCACTGGGCCGGGACGCGCTGGGCGGGGATGTCGACGGCCGGGATGGTGACCGGCGGGATCCGGTGGCCGTTGTAGGTCGCTCCGGGCACGTGGACGGCGTCGACGTGGACGGCCGGGATCTCCACCGCCCTGATGAGGCGGCCGCCGTTCGGGCAGGAGGTGGGTTCGGGAGTGGGCGAGGGCGAGGGGGTCGTGCTCTTGGCGGCGCCTCCGCCCGATGCCGCGCGTCGCGGGGACGGGCCGCCGCCGCAGGCGGCGAGCAGCGCGGCGGCCAGCGACAGCGACGCCGCCTTCAGGAGGGCCGCCTTCACCGGCGCGGTCCTCGCGGGTGCGGTTCTCATGGATGTCCTCCTCGTGGGCCTGCCGCGTCGTGCCGGGGTCAGGACCTGTCGTAGGTGATGTCCACGCGGCGGTTCTTCGCCCGGCCCTGGGGGTTGTCCCTCTTGCCGATCCGGTTGGGGGCCACCGGCTTCCTCTCGCCGAATCCCTTGGCCTCGACCTCGACGGGGGACTTCAGGACCCGCAGCAGGGCCGCCCTGACCGCCTCGGCGCGCTTCTGGGAGAGGGACAGGTTGTAGGAGTCGGAGCCGACCGAGTCGGAGTGGCCCGTGACCTGGATCGTGCCCCGGACGGTCCGGAGGCGGGGCGCGAGCCTGGCGATGGTGTCGCGGGCCGACCTGGTCAGGTCGGCCTTGTTGAAGTCGAACAGGACGTCCGCCGAGATCCGCACGGTCACCTTCGAGCCCTCGGCGCTCTCCTCCTCCAGCGGGAGCACGAACGGCGTCAGGTCCAGCCGGCGGACCGCGGCGTCGGCGCCGACGTCCAGGGTCGCGCGGTCCGGGTCGAGGGTGCGGGTCGCCTCGGCCAGCCTGGCGTCGGGGACCTTCGGGTCGGAGGCCGCGGCGGCCGTGCCGGCGGCCGTCAGGACGGCGGTCGTCAGCACGGTGGCCGCGGCGGTGAGGGCCAGGGTCGCCCGGAACATGGCGCTCACCTTTCGATGGGCACGTTGCGGAACGTCGTCAGGCGGCCGAACTGGACGTCCACCGCCCGCACGTTCTCCGGCGGGGCCGGGAACGTGTAGGAGAGGGCGGTCGGCTTGGCCGCACGGACGTAGGCGTTGCCCGCGCCCAGCTCGGTGCCCGCCGAGTCCTTGACCACGACGTAGCGCTTGAGGTTCACCGGGTCGAGGAGGGAGACCGCCGGGACCTCGCCGCCGTTCAGGGTGTACAGCGAGTCGCCGACGCCGGTGGCGTTCGCGGTGTTGATCGTCATGGTCAGGTGGGCCAGGCGGCCGCGGGCGTTCAGGCCCACCACGGCCAGTTCGGTGGGGCCGTCCGAGGTGTTGACCGTGGTCTTGACGACCGGCTTGCCGGGGTCGGGGGCCTTGGGTCCGTCGCCCTCGTCCACGGCGGTGGCCGCCTTGCCGGGGCCGCCGGAGCCGCCCGAGCCGCCGGAGGAGTCGTCCGACGGGAGGCAGGCGGTCAGGGCCGTGGTGAGCAGCGCCGTGGCGGTCGCCAGTGCGAGGATGCGCATCGATCCGTCCTCCGGGGGCAGAGGTGATGACGGGTCCGCGACATCGCATGTGCAAAGTCGCGGTGGCGTGGCACCATGAGGTATGGGTGAACACCTCGCGTGCGTTCGCAAATCTAGTGTTTGCAGCTGTTAATCGTCAAGGGGGGTCGCAGTGA
The DNA here is from genome assembly GCF_001552175.1 of Actinomadura kijaniata NBRC 14229. Lineage (GTDB taxonomy): Bacteria > Actinomycetota > Actinomycetes > Streptosporangiales > Streptosporangiaceae > Spirillospora > Spirillospora kijaniata. The sequence continues at coordinate 8,754 of NZ_BCQR01000099.1, read as the reverse complement.
TCGTTTCCGAGGTGGCGCGGAGGTCGGTGTGAGCATGTCGGAGGACACCGTCGTCCGGAACCGCGCCCTGCAGGCCGAGTGGTACGGCGAGCCCCTGGGGGACCGCTTCCGGCGGCTGCTGGACCGGCTCGGGCTGTCGCAGTCGGGGCTGGCCGGGGTGCTGGGGCTGTCGGCGCCGATGCTGTCGCAGCTCATGTCGGGACAGCGCGCCAAGATCAGCAATCCGGTCGTGCTGAACCGGCTGCTGGCCGTGGAGGAGCTGGCCGCCGACCCCGCGTTCGACTCCCTGTCGGCCGCCGAGGTCCGCGAACGGCTCGGGATCATCCGCGCCCGGACCACCGCGACCACGTCCGGCCTGCGCGAGTCGCCCGTCGAGGCCGAGCTGCGGGAGCGCCTGGAGGCCGCCTCGCCCGCCCGGGTCCTCCAGGCGCTGCTGCGGGAGGTGGCCTCCGCGAACGAGATCGAGGCCGCCGCCGACCTCGTGGACGTGCAGTTCCCCGAGATCGCCACCCTGCTGCGCGTGTACGGCAACGGCCGCGCGAGCGAGGCCGAGGCGCATCTGGAGGCCCACCTGTCGCGGACGCTCGGGCGGTAGCTCCCCCTATCGCACCCGCCGGGCGATTCGATCATGGCCTGGCGGTCTGGTGTCGATGCCTCCAGGCCATAAGGGCAGGCTATGCCCCACGGACGATGTATCGGACGTTGCGCAGTGTCATAATCTGTGGTCAGGGTCACACCACCGAGTGGGTGTTGTGTATGTCACAGCGCCGGAGAGGTGGCGTAGGGTCGCCTCGCTGGTAGCGCACACGAGGCGTCACCGCCTGACCGCGGTGCCGTCCGGGCCGGGGCGCGACGGCCGCGTGTGCTCCCGCCGTACCCGGGGAAGTCCCTGAGATCCCGAGCTCTGGAGAGCGTCTATGAGCACTGTGGAGGCGCCGGACAAAGCGCGCGCCCGGATTAGAGAACGTACGCTCCGCACCGACAACTGGCGCGTCTATCCGATCACCACGCTAGTGATCTTCACTGCGTGGGTGGTCTACGCGACCGTCCGGGCCTTCTGGGGCGCGGCCTTCTACGTTCCCGAGTACCACTACCTGACGCCGTTCTACTCGCCCTGCCTGAACGAGATCTGCAACAACGTCACCGTCAACGGGGTCACCGGCGACGCCGGGGAGTTCGGCACCTTCCTGCCGTCCTGGACGCGCGGCTGGATCCCGTTCGCGGCGCTGTCGCTGCCGTTCCTGCTGCTGTTCCGCCTGACCTGCTACTACTACCGGAAGGCGTACTACCGCTCGTACTGGGCGTCGCCCCCCGCCTGCGCGGTCGCCGAACCGCACAAGAAGTACACCGGCGAGCGCCGGTTCCCCCTCATCGGGCAGAACCTGCACCGCTACTTCTGGATGGCCGCGTTCGTCATCTCGCTGATCAACACCTACGACGCCGTCCGCGCGTTCCACGGCAAGGACGGCGGGTTCGGGATCGGGCTCGGCAGCATCATCCTGCTGGCCAACGTCATCCTGCTGTGGGGCTACACCCTGTCGTGCCACTCCTGCCGCCACATCGTCGGCGGCCGGTTGAAGAACTTCTCCAAGCATCCGTTCCGGTACCGGATGTGGGGCTGGGTCTCCAAGCTCAACGAACGGCACGGGCAGTACGCGCTCATCACCCTCGGCTCGCTGGTCGTCGCCGACCTGTACGTGGCGCTCGTGGCCAGCGAGACCATCTCCGACCTGCGATTCTTCAACTAGGCGGCGGACATCATGACTGAGATCGAACGGCACTCCTACGACGTCGTGGTGATCGGCGCGGGCGGTGCCGGGCTGCGGGCCGCGATCGAGGCCCGCCTCCAGGGCAAGAAGACCGCGGTCATCTCCAAGTCGCTGTTCGGCAAGGCGCACACCGTCATGGCCGAGGGCGGCGCCGCGGCGGCGATGGGCAACGTCAACCCCAACGACAACTGGCAGGTCCACTTCCGCGACACCATGCGCGGCGGCAAGTTCCTCAACAACTGGCGCATGGCCGAACTGCACGCCAAGGAGGCCCCCGACCGCGTCTGGGAGCTGGAGCACTGGGGCGCGCTGTTCGACCGCACCAAGGACGGCAAGATCTCCCAGCGGAACTTCGGCGGCCACGAGTACCCGCGCCTGGCGCACGTCGGCGACCGCACCGGCCTGGAGCTCATCCGCACCGCGCAGCAGAAGATCGTCGCCCTCCAGCAGGAGGACCACCGGGAGCTCGGCGACTACGAGGCCCGCCTGAAGGTGTGGGCCGAGACCACCGTGACCCGGCTGCTGCTGGACGGGGACCGCGTCGCGGGCGCGTTCGCCTACGTCCGCGAGACCGGGAAGTTCGTCGTGTTCGAGGCCCCGGCCGTGGTGCTGGCGACCGGCGGGATCGGCAAGGCGTTCAAGGTCACCTCCAACTCGTGGGAGTACACCGGCGACGGCCACGCCCTGGCGCTGCTGGCCGGGGCGACCCTGCTGAACATGGAGTTCGTCCAGTTCCACCCGACCGGGATGGTCTGGCCGCCCTCGGTCAAGGGCATCCTCGTCACCGAGTCGGTGCGCGGCGACCGTGGCGTCCTGAAGAACTCCGACGGCAAGCGGTTCATGTTCGACTACATCCCCGAGGTGTTCAAGGACAAGTACGCCACCTCCGAGGAGGAGGCCGACCGCTGGTACGACGACCCCGACAACAACCGGCGGCCCCCCGAGCTGCTGCCGCGCGACGAGGTCGCCCGCGCCATCAACGCCGAGGTCAAGGCCGGACGCGGCTCACCGCACGGCGGCGTCTTCCTGACCGTCGTGGACCGCATGCCCGGCGGCGCGGAGGAGATCAAACGGCGGCTCCCGGCGATGCACCACCAGTTCAAGGAGCTGGCCGACGTCGACATCACCAAGGAGCCCATGGAGGTCGGCCCGACCTGCCACTACGTGATGGGTGGCGTCGAGGTCGACCCCGACAGCGGGGCGGCCCTCGTGCCCGGCCTGTTCGCGGCCGGGGAGTGCTCCGGCGGCATGCACGGCTCCAACCGCCTCGGCGGCAACTCCCTCACCGACCTGCTCGTGTTCGGGCGGCGCGCCGGGCTGGGGGCCGCCGAGTACGTCGACGCGCTGGCCGAGCGTCCCGCCGTCCCCGAGGACGAGATCGACAAGGCCGCCACCGAGGCGCTGGCCCCGCTGGCCCGCGAGGGCGGCGAGAGCCCCTACGCCGTCCACTCCGAACTCCAGCAGACCATGAACGACCTGGTCGGCATCATCCGCAAGGAGGAGGAGCTCCAGCAGGCCCTGGAGGCGCTGGAGAAGCTCCGCGAACGCGTCGCCCGGGTCGGCGTCGCGCCCGTCGCCGCCCACGGCGGCCGCGGCTACCACCCCGGCTGGCACCTCGCCCTCGACCTGCGGAACATGCTGCTGGTCTCCGAGTGCATCGCCCGGGCGGCGCTGGAGCGCACCGAGAGCCGTGGCGGCCACACCCGCGACGACCACCCGCAGATGTCCGCCGAATGGCGCAAGGTCAACCTCGTGTGCCGCCTCACCGGCGACCCCGGCGACCCCCGCGTCGAGCTCCGCCGCCAGCCCATGGACCCCATGCGCGACGACCTGCTCGCCCTCTTCGAGACCGACGAGCTCAAGAAGTACCTGACCGGCGAGGAACTGCCCGCCCACGTGAAGGAAGTCATCGCCGAGACCGAGGAGGGCGACCGATGAGCTACCTGGCCAAGTTCCGGGTCTGGCGCGGTGACGCCGGCGACGGTGAGCTGGTCGACTACAAGGTCGAGGTCAACGAGGGCGAGGTCGTCCTCGACATCATCCACCGGCTCCAGGCCACCCAGGCGCCCGACCTGGCCGTCCGGTGGAACTGCAAGGCCGGCAAGTGCGGCTCCTGTTCCGCCGAGATCAACGGCATGCCGCGGCTGCTGTGCATGACGCGGATGTCGACGTTCACCCAGGACGAGACCATCACCGTCACGCCGGTCCGCACGTTCCCCGTCATCCGCGACCTGGTGACGGACGTGTCGTTCAACTACGAGAAGGCGCGGCAGATCCCGTCGTTCGACCCCGGCGACACCAAGCCGGGCGAGTTCCGGATGCAGCAGGTCGACGTCGAGCGCTCGCAGGAGTTCCGCAAGTGCATCGAGTGCTTCCTGTGCAACAACGTCTGCCACGTCATCCGCGACCACGAGGAGAACAAGCCCGGCTTCGCCGGGCCGCGCTTCCTGATGCGGATCGCGGAGCTGGAGATGCACCCGGCCGACGAGGCCGACCGGCGCAACATCGCGCAGGACGACCACGGCCTGGGCTTCTGCAACATCACCAAGTGCTGCACCGAGGTCTGCCCCGAGCACATCAAGATCACTGACAACGCGCTGATCCCGATGAAGGAACGGGTCGTCGGCCGCAGGTACGACCCGGTGGTCTGGCTGGGCAGCAAGCTCGGCATCGTGAAGAAGGGCAAGGACACGCCCTCGGCGTGACGCACGGAAAGGGGGGCGGGGCCGTCGGCGGCCCCGCCCCCCTTCGCGTCGGCCGGAGGATCAGCCCTTCTTGACGTCCTTGATGTTGCCGTACGTGTGGCCGCCCGGGCTCTGCTTGGCCTGGATCATCAGGCAGGTGCCCTTGGCGATGACCTTGTTACGGCCGTTGTCGCGCATGGCGTGGTACTTGCCGTCCTTCTTGACGTGCTGCCAGTCGGTGAGGCCGACGTGCGAGCCGCACTTGATCAGGCGCAGGTCCACCCGGTGCTTGAACTGCTTCTTGGTCACCTGGACGTAGACGACGCCCTTGCGGGTGGTCTTGAAGCCGCGGCTCTCCTCCTTCACGAACGGCGAGACGGAGATGTGCCACTTCTGGACCTTGGCCTTGGCGGAGACCTCCGGCGCGGCGGCGGGAGCGGCCGGAGCGGCGGCGGCGGAGGCGGCGGGGGCGCCCAGCACACCCAGAGCGGCGGCGGCGGCGAGGGCCGGCACGAGCTTCTTGACAGACATGGGGTCTTCCCTTCTGGTCACATGACCGGCTCGGCGGAGCCGGTGCCGTTCCGCCGCGAGACGCGCGGGCGGAACGCCGAGGACCATCCTGGGAGGCGCCCGACCAAGATCATAGAAGCCGTGGCACCAACTCCTCCGGGGGCTGGTGCCGTGGATCTAGTGCGCGGGTGGGATCCCGGGCGCGGGAACGCGGCACGTCGGCGGGCGGCGTGCCCCCGTCACCGCCGCCCGCCGTACCGCCGTTCCCCGCGAACGTTCGCCGCCTGCGCCGGGCCGGGCGCGGGCGGCGCGTCCACCCTCTCCCGGTGGGCACCGGGCGAACAGGCATTAGTACACACAACGCGTGACGCATTCGTGATCGTCTGACCCGTTGCGGGGTGCGGCGGGAAATCTAGCGTGGAACCATGACCCCCTTTGAGCCTGGATCGTTCCTCGCCGAGATCACCCCGGAGGAGCGTGCCGATCTGGAGTCGCGGGGCCGGGTGCGGGAGTTCGCCCGCGGTGAGGTGCTGTTCTGGGAGGGGGAGGAGGCCACCTGGGTGGCGGTGCTGCTCGCCGGGAAGGTCAAGGCCTACTCCGACCGCGAGCAGGGCGGCGAGGCGCTGCTGGCGGTGCGCGGGCCCGGCGCGCTGCTGGGAGAGGTCGCCGCGATCGACGGGCTGCCCCGGTCGGCGACCGTGGCGGCGCTGGAGGACGGGCGGGCGCTCGCCGTCACCGTGCCGGACTTCACGGCGTTCCTGCGGGACAACGGCGGGGCCGCGATCGTCATCATGCGGACGCTGTGCGAGCGGTGGCGCGACTCCGACAGCAAGCGCATCGAGTTCGGGATGTTCGACGCCACCGGGCGGGTCGCGCAGCGGCTGGTGGAGCTGGCTGACAGGTTCGGCGTCCCGGCCGGGGCGGGCGGGCAGAGCGTCCGGATCACCCTCAGCCTGTCGCAGGAGGAGCTGGCCGGCTGGGTGGGGGCGTCGCGGGAGGCGGTCAGCAAGGCGCTGCGGACGCTGCGGCGGCACGGGTGGATCGAGACCGGCCGCCGCGTGGTGATCGTGCACGACCTCCAGGCGCTGCGCCGCCACGCCCGCTGACCGGACGCCCGCTGCGACAGGCGGCACGCGGTGTCTCGCTCCGGGGGACCCTTCGCCCGGAACGCCGGAACCGGCCACGTAACTTGGCAGGATGCAGTTGCAGCAGCTCGCCTATTTCGTCGCCGTCGCCGAGGTGCGGCACTTCACCCAGGCGGCGGAGGCCCTGCACGTCGCGCAGCCGTCGCTGTCCAAGCAGATCCGCGCGCTGGAGGCCGAGCTCGGCGCGTCGCTGTTCAGCCGGGCGCGGGGGAACATCACCCTGACCCCGGCCGGGGAGGCGCTGCTGCCGCTCGCCAAGCGCATCCTCGCCGACGTCGACACCGCCCGCCTGGAGGTGCAGGAACTCGCGGGGCTGCGGCGGGGGCGGGTGCGGCTCGGGGCGACGCCGTCGCTGTGCGCGGGGCTGCTCGGCGACGTGCTGCGGCGGTTCCACGACGCCTACCCCGGCATCCAGATCATCGTGGAGGAGGGCGGGTCGCGGGACCTGGTGCGGGAGCTGACGCGGGGGTCGCTGGACCTGGCGCTGGTGATCCTGCCGCTGCACGGCGACCCGCCGCTGGAGACGAAGCCGATCCTGCGGGAGCACCTGGTCGTCGCCTCCCCCGCGGGGAACGCCGGGGGTGAGCGGGGGCGGCCCTCCTCGCGGGAGCCGGCCCAGGTGCCGCGCCGCTCCTACCTGCGGATCGAGGACCTGCGCAACCGTCCGATGGTGATGTTCCGGTCCGGCTACGACCTGCGGGAGGCGACGATCACCGCGTGCCGGGACGCCGGGTTCGAGCCGAGGTTCGCCGTCGAGGGCGGCGAGATGGACGCGGTGCTGCGGTTCGTGGAGGCGGGGCTGGGCGTCGCGGTGGTGCCGAGCATGGTGCTGGCCGGGCGGCCGGGGCTGCGCGGAACGCCGCTGGTGCTGGGCGACGGGCCGCGCCGGGGGCACCACCCGGAGCTGCAACGCACGATCGCGCTGGCGCACCGCAAGGACGTGCAGCCCACGCACGCGGCGCGCGCGTTCCAGGACGCGCTGGAGACGTTCCTGGTGGAGGCGGCGCTCGCGGGCAGCCTCCCGGCGGGCGTGGAGGCGCTGGTCACGCACGCCTGACCGGACGTCAACGACAAGATCCATCGATTTCGCGGGGGCACGTTGGCGATCTTGGACGTCCCCGGCCCGGCGGAGTCGATCTAGGGTCCGGGGCACAAGGAGCTCTCGTCCCCCGGAGACCGCATGCGCCCCCGCCGTACCGTGCCCCTGCTGCTCGTCCCGCTCGCGCTGGCGCTGACCGCGCCACCAGCCCTCGCCGCCCCCGCCCCCGCGCGTCCGGCCGCGCCGCCGCCGGCGGAGTGCAGCGACGAGCCGCGCGACCTGCCCATCTGGAAGTTCGTCGACTACCGCGAGATGCGCCGCGAGCTGGCCCGGATCGAGCGGGCGAGCCGGGGACGGGTGGACGTCCAGGTCGTCGGCCGCTCCAACCGGGGGCGCGCCATCCACACCGCCACCGTCGGGAACGGGCCCAGGGTCTTCCTGGTCACCAGCGAGATCCACGGGAACGAGAAGACCGGCACCACCGCCCTGCTGCGCATCCTGAAGTGGCTGGGGACCTCGGACTCGCCCGAGGCGCGGCGGGTGCGGCGCGAGATCACGTTCGTCGCCGTCCCGAAGATCAACCCGGACGGGGCCGAGCTGGACCGGCGCGGCAACGACAACGCCTGGACCGAGGTGCAGAAGGACTTCCCGCAGCTCGCGGGGCGGCCCCCGGCGTGGAACTACCTCGACGGGCAGTTGCAGGGCGACGACTACGCCAAGCGCCCCGGCTTCGACCTGAACCGCGACTTCAACCCGGACCTGGACTACCGGCCGAAGGCCGAGGACGTTCCGGGGGCGCCGGACCGGCCCGGGTGGTTCCTGAACCCCGAGTCGCAGGTCCTGCGGGACGTCTACAAGCGGCTGCGGGCGCGCAAGGGGAAGGTCGACGTGTACGTCGACCTGCACCACCAGGGCGCGTGCGTACGGGAGGACGTGAAGAACCGGCTGCTGGACGTCGCGGTGGACTACCCGCCGCTGCCGGACAAGTTCTTCGAGCCCGGAGGCAAGTACGCGCCGTACGCCAGGACGTACGCCAAGACGTACTCCAAGCAGCTCGCCATCAGCGCGTTCCGGGGGATCGAGGACCGCGGGTACATCGGGGCGCGCTACCCGCACGCGCCGACGCGTGACCTGCCGGGACAGGCGCGCTCGTCGATGGCGCTGATCGGGACCGGGACGGTGCTGTTCGAGGTGCGGGGCCAGACCCAGACCATGGGACACCGGCAGGCGGAACGGTTCACCCGGGCGGTCACGGCGGGCCTGGTGCGGATGCTGGGCGACGTGTCCACCGGACGGGTGCGGAGGATCGACCCGGACTCGTTCGAGAGCCTGCCGGGGACGAAGGAGGACGCGGCGGCACGGGCGTTCCGGCACGAGCACGACCTGGAGTAACGGCGGAGGCCGCCGCCGCTCGGGGTGAGGACGGAAAAGCGTGGTGCCCCGGCCTGACGGCCGGGGCACCACGCTGCATTCCGGCGGCTCCGCTGCTGTGTGAGAGGGGCCGCACGGCGATGCCGTGCGGCGGGGCCGTGTAGCGAGGCTGCGTGGCGGGCTGCGTGGCGGGCTGCGTGGTGGGGCCGTGTGGTGGGGCCGTGTGGCGGGGGGGG